>JANJXF010000091.1 GCA_024709165.1 Thiobacillus sp.
GCGCTCCTGCGCCAGTTCGGCGTCGATCTGGTGCAGGGTTACCATCTCGACCGGCCGATCCCCGACCACCCGGCATTGCGAAACTGACCCCGGACCTGCCGGGGCAGGGTGTTAAACTTGGCGGTTTTCTGCAACATCCAGGAATCTGCCGTGCTCACCGCTTCCAGCATCACCCTGCAATTCGGCGCAAAGCCGCTGTTCGAGAACGTTTCCGTCAAATTCGGCGACGGCAACCGCTACGGCCTCATCGGCGCCAACGGCAGCGGCAAGTCGACCTTCATGAAAATTCTCGCCGGCGAGCTCGAGTCGACCGCCGGCAACGTCTCGCTCGATCCCGGCGAGCGCATGGCCTGGCTGCGCCAGGATCAGTTCGCCTACGAGGACCAGCGCGTGCTCGACGTGGTCATGCAGGGCCATGCCGAAATGTGGCGCGTGATGCAGGAAAAGGACGCCATCTACATGAACCCGGAGGCGACCGAGACGGACTACCTACACGCCGCTGACCTTGAATCCCGCTTCGGCGAGCTGGGCGGTTACGATGCCGAAGCACGTGCCGGCGAACTGCTGCTGGGCGTCGGCATCCCCACCGAGCAACACCAGGGCACGATGGGCGAGATCGCGCCCGGCTTCAAGCTGCGCGTGCTGCTGGCGCAGGCGCTGTTCTCCAACCCGGACATTCTGCTGCTCGACGAGCCGACCAACAACCTCGACATCAACACCATCCGCTGGCTGGAAAGCGTGCTGAACGAAAGCGACGCCACCATCATCGTGATCTCCCACGACCGTCACTTCCTCAACCAGGTGTGCACCCACATGGCCGACCTCGATTACGGCACGATCAGGGTGTGGCCGGGCAACTACGACGACTACATGCTCGCATCATCCGAAGCCAAGGCGCGCCAGGCGGCCGCCAACGCACGCGCCAAGGAGAAGGTCGCCGAACTGCAGGAATTCGTGCGCCGCTTCTCCGCCAACAAGTCGAAGGCGCGCCAGGCGACCAGCCGCATGAAGATGATCGACAAGATCAAGATCGAAGATTTCAAGCCGAGCTCGCGCCAGAACCCCTACATCCGCTTCGAACCGGAGAAGGCGCTGCACCGACGCGCACTTGAAGTCGAGAATCTCGAGTTCGGCTACGACGGCACGCCGCTGCTGTCCGGTCTTGGCTTCTCGCTCGAAGCCGGCGAAAAGCTCGCAGTCATCGGTGGCAACGGCGTCGGCAAGACGACCTTGCTCAAGCTCCTGATGGGCGAACTCGCGCCTCGAGCCGGCGAGGTGCGCTGGAGCGAAAACGCCAACATCGGCTACTTCGCGCAGGATCACGCCGCCGACTTCGATTCCGACATAAACCTCACCGACTGGATGCACCAGTGGGCACAGCCGGGCGACGACGAGCAGGTGATCCGCGGGATCCTCGGCCGCCTGCTGTTTTCCGGCGACGAGGTGAAGAAGCCGGTGCGCGTGCTGTCCGGCGGCGAGAAGGGCCGCATGCTCTACGGCAAGCTCATGCTCGGCCGGCACAACGTGCTGGTGATGGACGAGCCGACCAACCACATGGACATGGAGTCGATCGAGTCGCTCAACCTTGCGCTCGACCAGTTCAAGGGCACGCTGATTTTCGTCTCGCACGACCGCCAGTTCGTCTCCAGCCTCGCCACGCGCATCCTCGAAATCACGCCGGCAGGTATCGAGTTCTACATGGGTGACTACGACGAATACCTGCATTCCAAGGGGCTGGAGTAAGGATTTTTCTCCTGCGTACGGGCGCGAGGGAGCGCGGGGCGACGTCGCGATTCCGCATGCAAGGACAGGGGACAGCCGGCATGGCGGGTTGGGAAACAGCAGACAGAAACGCTCAACCCAGTTCAGCAAGCAGCTCGCGCGTCATGCGCTGAGCCTGCGCGGCGTAGCCGCCGCCGAACATGTTGGCATGGTTGAGCACATGATACAAATTGTAGAGCGTGCGCCGCACGCGATACCCCGGGTCGGGCGGCCAGGCCTCGCGGTACGCGGCATGGAAGGCCGGGGCAAAGCCACCGAACAGTTCGGTCATCGCCAGGTCGCATTCACGGTCGCCGAAATACACCGCAGGATCGAAAATCACCGGTGTGCCGTCGCCGAGATAGCCATGGTTGCCGCCCCACAGGTCGCCGTGCAGCAGGCTGGGGCGTGGGCGGTAACCGGCGAACAGGCCATCGAGCCGATCAAGCAGGGTGGCACCGTCGCGCTGCAGGGCACCGCCGTGGCCGTTCTCCCGCGCCAGACGCAGCTGGACGCCGAGCCGCCGCTCGTGCCAGAACGCGATCCAGTCGTCCATCCAGCCATTCTGCTGCGCCGTCGAGCCGATCCAGTTGTCGTGCTGCCCGCCGAAACCCGCCGCGCTGACGCGGTGCAGTTGAGCAAGCTGTCGACCGAGTTCCGCCGCGTCGCCGCGCCCGTCCAGCGACAGCGCCTCCAGCACGAGAAAAGCCCGCCCGCCGGCAACGCCATGGCACACCGCTTGCGGCACGCGCACCGCATCCGCGGCGGCGAGCTCGGCAAGCCCCGCGGCCTCTGCGGCGAACATGTCAAACCGGTGTGCCGGCTGGACCTTGAGAAAATAGCGGCGCGCACCATCGGCAATCACGCTGGCGGCGCTGATGTCGCCGCCGTGCACCGTGCACGTATCGCACGTGTTGAAGGGAACACCCGTTGCGGCGCCTATGGCTGTGCACACGCCGCTGAGCAGTTCGCTCATCGCCGCGGGTGCGCCGCGTTTACTCCGGCTTGACCTGACGCTCGAACACCTTGGCGATGCCCGGATCGCGCGAGGCGCCTGCGGCCTCCATGCGGCGCAGATACTCTGCCCACATCGCCTTCTGGTTCGCACCCAGCTCGTACAGGTATTCCCAGGAGTAGATGCCGCTGTCGTGGCCGTCGGAGAAAAAAAGATTGATGGCGTAGTGGCCGACCGGCTCGGCAGCGCTGATGCCCACCTCGCGCTTGCCGATCTGCAGCGTCTCCTGTCCTGGCCCATGACCGCGCACCTCGGCCGAAGGCGAATACACGCGCAGAAATTCGAAGGGCAGTTCGAATCGCGCACCGTTGGCAAACGCGATCTCCAGCTTGCGCGAAGCCTGGTGCAGCTTGATTTCGGTGGGGACGGGCAAGGCCATGCGGGCACCTTCTTGCGAGAATGACGACGCTGCAAGTCTAAACCATCATCCCGCAGGCAAAAACCTTCGCGAGACAGGGGCAAGCACGAAAACGCTTATGTACGCACTGCAATTTGCGCCTGGCGCCCTTCATGGACGGCCCAACTGCCCCTGGCCTATTACTCCGTTTGGCTTGCATGCGAGCGTCGTCCGTTATCATGGAACATTTTTCGGAGACTCCATGCGCACGCACACCGTATTCATACTCTTGATACCCATCATCCTGGTGGGCTGCGCGACGCAGCAAACGCAGGATACCCAGGCCGACGCTGCCATCAACCAGATCAATACCCTCAGGCAGGCGAATGAACGTCTCGCCGCTGCGCAGCAGGCCATGGAAGCGCGGATGTCTCGCCTGGAGTCCGAGCAAACCCTGCTCGCAAACCGCCTGAGTCACACCGACACGGCCGGTGCTGTGACGGCCCGCGACATCGAGGCACTGCGTGCCGAGGTAGGGGCCACGCAGGCAGCGCTTGGCACCCTGGGCAGCAGGCTCGACAGTCAGTCGGCGAGCGTCGCCAGCGCCCAGGAAACCGCGAACGATGCCGTAAAGATCGCGCGCGACAGCCGTCTGGTCAGCGGCAAGGTGGTCGACACCCTGCTGCTGAACGAGAGCATGGTGTCCTACGGATACGAGCAGCCCGAACTTACCGCTCCCGGCCGTGACGCGCTCGACCAGTTGATTGCCAGCGTGCGCCCCAAGCTGCCGCATGTGTTCGTCGAGATTATCGGGTTTACCGACAGCCTGAGCCTGGACAGCCAGAACCGGCGCATTGCACTGGAGCGTGCCGAATCGGTACGTCGCTACCTGCACGAAACCGGGGGCATCCCGCTTGATCGCATGTCGACCATTTCTTACGGTGACGCCAGGCCGGTCGCCAGCACCAGAGTGTTCAGTGGGCAAAGCGAGAACCGGCGCGTGCTGGTGCAAGTGCTGAAATAGGGCCGTCCGCCGTCCGCTGCCGATACTGTCGCTCGAAGCCGATCAGCTCGTCTCCTTACCGAGAGCGGCGTTGTGGCAAATCCACGAAGCCCCGCCAGAACTGGCGCTATGGGCAGACGTGAAAAAGCCCGGAGCATGTCCGGGCTTTAGAAATGGTGGTGGCGGGTAGTTTACTACCGAACTCCGGGCTATTGGGGTCAATGAGCACTGATGAGGGTTGCTGCGGTCTTGCGAGGGGCTGCGGATCTTCAACCTGCGTGACCGTCAGAGTGCGTGTCCAGTCAGCAACCTGATGCCTACAAGAATTCCGCATCAATCAATGTCTGGCATTGAGGGCATGAGAATTGCCCGTTGCCGGTATCGACGAAGCGTAGCCCGATATCTTTGAAATCTTGCGAGTCCTTGTTGATAGTCATCAGCCGACCATCTGCCTGAATATCCTCCTGCAGGCCGCATTTCGGACAAATCAGCAACTCACGGTCGTTGGTGAAAATGCCGAGCGCCTCCGCTTGCCGCTTGATGCGATGCAGCTCCTTGCAGAGATCGATCAACGGTGTATCTGTCTTGTGATGTTCGCCGGGGGCATCATTGGCTGGCAGGATACATTCGGCGGCACGCACGGCGGCATCGACCACGAACCGGGACATCGAAACCCCCGCTATCGCAGCGCCCAGTTCAATGGTTGCCCGCTCCTCAGCGGATACGGTCATCGAGATTCGCTTGGTTTTGCTGGGTGCCATACAGTCGCGTGTCCTTTCCGGACCCGATATTGCCATGGCTCCAGATGTTCGATGCCAAAAGAATGTCATCTTGGGCGGACACAGCCAAGCGGATTACGTCCCAGAACTGTGGCTGGTTTCACTAAACAGGCAGGATAGTGAAACTGTAGTTGCACTATTTTGGCTTCGGAGTGCAACTGACCGGTGGCGCGGGGTTATTGCCCCTTCTACGTTCACGTAACGTGAACGGCGGCAATTCCTGAACGCCGGGTCGCAACCCGAATCACGGCCAGCAATGTCAGTGATACACCCGCGCCTCGCCGCCGATGCCGGACGTGTAGAGGTGGGTAAAGACCAGATTGGCCTTCAGCGTGATCTCGTCGGGTTCGTAAGACCCTGGAGGCAGGGCCGCATACAGGTGCTTGATGATCTCGGCCTTGATCTGCGCCTGGGCCGTCGCCTTCTCACGCCAGTGGTCGATCTGCAGTTTGTCGGAGATCAACTTATCCAAGAGTTCCTTGGCGATCTGCTTGATGCGGTCGCGGTTGCCTTTGGTCAGTGACTCCTTCTGCAGCAGGTCGAAGACGGCTAGCTGATCGTCGTTTTCCAGCCCCTCGCGCAAGTACCGTTTCTCTTCCTCGTTGAGCTTGTCGTTGAAGGCGAAGAGGTCGTCCATCACCTTCTGGATTTCGGCGGCATCCTTGTCCTTGTTGTATTCCTTGACGATCTCTTGGTAGCGCTCGTAGAGATCGACGCGGGTCGGATTGCGCGCCAGCATCATCGCCAGCCGCTCCTCGATCTTTTCCTTGAGGTTCAGCGTCACCACGTTCTTGAACGGTGACTTCTCGAACTCTGCACGCAGGCGTGTGAAATCAATGTTCGACAGGTCATATTGCTTGACCGGCTGGTTGCCGACCAGGCGCGTGCCGCCGCCATCGGTGGTCAGGGCGGTATCCACCACCTCATAGAACGACTGCAGCAGCGCGCTGACATCCGGCGTCGTGCGAGCATCCTGCAGCTTGTTGTAAATGGCGCTGACTGCGCTCTCTTCGGCATCGTGCGCAAATAGGCCGGGGTGCGGGAACAGCCCGCGATGCCGTGCCTGCACATCCTCGACGATGACCTGATAGGTCTTGCGCCGCTCGTCGGTCTCGCAGAGCAGATCGACGGCCCGCAGGATCAGCGACTGTTTGTCGAACCCCTGGGCGGCAATCAAATCGCCCACGTCGTAGCCGAGATCGCCGAGAAATTCCGTGGCCTGCTTGAGGCTGTTTGCGTATTCGGCCAGGGCCTCGATGTCGTCGCGCAGCGCATCCGCCTCGCCGGCTCCCTTGCCACCGCTGCGGTCCCCCTGGGCGAAAGTAGCCAGGGCACGCCGCAGGCTCTTGAGCATGCCGTTGTAGTCGATGATGAGCCCCAGCTTCTTGCCGCCGCCGACGCGATTCACCCGGGCGATGGCCTGCATCAGCGTGTGGCCCTGCATCGGCTTGTCCAGATACAGGGTGGCCAGGCATTTGACATCAAAGCCGGTCAGCCACATGGCGCAGACGATGGCCACACGGAACGGGTGGTCGGCCTTCTTGAACTCCTTTTCCAGATTCCGGGTCACCATCTTTTCCCGGTGCGGCGTGATGTCGAGCGGTGCATCCTGCCAGTTCTTCCACTTCTTGAACTCGGCCACCTCGCCCTGCTCCTGCGAGACCACCACACACATCTCGGTGGCCTTCATCCACTCGACCTGCTCGCGCCGAATCTGCAGCAGTGCATCGGGCGTCTTGCCCTTGGCGGCGAACAAGGCCTCCTCGGTGGCCACCTTGGTTTCCAGTTCCTCGATCTTGGCCTGCCACTTCGCCACGATCAGATCGTGCATCTTCACGCAGGTAATCTTGTCGAGGCACACCAGCATCGCCTTGCCTCCGCCATTCTCGACGACTCGCCAGCGCTGGTGGTAGTGGTCGACAAAATCCTGCGCCACCTTGTCCAGCCGGGTGGGCGAGGTCAGGATCGGGTAGTCACGCGACAGCTCGCGGTAGAGCTTTTCTTCCTTTTCCTCCGTCCACGGATCGTCCAGCGTTGCCGTCTGCCGGGCCGCCTCGATGCGCTGTTCGATACGTTCATTGACGGTGGCGTCGACGATCCGCAGCTTCTCGCCGCGATTTTCATAGAACAAGGGCAGGGTCGCCTTGTCGGCCACGGCACGCTGAAAATCGTAGATCGACACATAGTCGCCGAACACTTCGCGGGTCAGCTGCTTTTCGGCGGTATCGATCAGCGGCGTGCCGGTGAAGCCGATGAATTTCGCCTGCGGCAGCGCCTTGCGCATATTGAGCGCCAACCGGCCATACTGTGTGCGGTGCGCCTCATCGGAGATGACGATGATGTCGGAACGCAGAGAGTAAGCCTCGGTCACCAGCTCACGGTATTTCTGCACCAGCGCGAACACATAGCGCCGGTTTTCCTCGCGCAGCATCCGGCGCAGTTGTTCGCCGTTCTTGGCCTGGTCGGTCTTGCTGTCGGCCTTGCCACAGTTGGTGTAGGTCGCGGCGATCTGGTCGTCCAGTTCGGTGCGATCGGTGATGACCACGAAAGTCCAACTGGCCGAGAGTTTGCGGTGAATCTTCTCGGTGAGAAACACCATCGAGTAAGACTTGCCCGAGCCCTGGGTATGCCAGAACACGCCGAGCCGGCCCTTCGCCACATCGTCACGCACGGTCGTGTCGCCGGAAACCAGCCGCTCGACCACCCGGTTGACGCCAAGGTACTGGTGATTGCGGGCGACGATCTTGTGCACCTCGCCCTCGCTGCGGTCGAAGAGGATAAAGTTTTCCACCAGATCGAGCAGGCGTTCCCTGGCCAGCATGCCGGAGAGCAGAATGCGCAACAGTGGCTGATCGGATGGCGGTTCCGCATCATCCTCGTCGAGGCGCTTCCAGCGGTAGAAGTGCTCCATCGTCGACGTGATCGAGCCGTACTGGGCATCGGCGCCATTGGAGATGACGATCAGCGCGTTCCAGTGGAACAGGTGCGGAATGGTGTCGAGGTAGTCCCGATAGTTCTTCTTGTAGGCGTTGTCGATGTGCACCTCGAAACGCTTCAGCTCGACGAACACAAGCGGCAGGCCATTCACAAAGCAGACGATGTCCGGTCGGCGCAGCCACAGCCGGCCGCGCACCCACAGTTCGCGCACGGCGATGTAGGTGTTGTTGCCGGGCACGTCGAAATCAATCAACCGCAGCCGCTTGTCTGCCAGCCGGCCGTCTTCGCGCAACTTCACCGGCACGCCATCTTTGAGCAGGCGGTACTTCTCCTCGTTGCTCTGCAGCAGGGTCTTGGTCACGTCCTCCTGGAGCACCTGCGCCAGTGCTTCGGCATACGCCTCCTCGGGCAAGCCGGGATTGAGCCGTCGCAAGGCCGCGTCGGCATCGCGCCGCAGTACGGTCTCCCGGTCCGACAACCGGCCCAACAGGCTATCCGGGCCGAAGTCCTCCTCGTCGTGGGCGAAGACGGACTGCCAGCCGAGTTCCTTTTCCAGGAATTCGGCGGCGGGCGCCTGAATCAGCAGGTCTTCGGAATAATCCTTCTTGGCCATTATTGCGCCGCCCCCAAAACGAATTTTGCTTTTTCGATACGCAGCATCTGGTAGGGCGTCATGAAGCGCAATCCCAGGCCAATGCACACGTTCGGGATCTTGATCCGCTTCAATGAGTTCTCAGGCTTCTCATGCGTGACGACGACGTGTCCGCCCGCCAGTGCGTGGGCGACGAGGTAGAAATCCGCCACTTGCAAGAAGGTATTGATTGCAGCGGGTTCGTACTGTTGTCCTGTCACCCAGGTACTGACCTTGCCGAACTGTGCGGCGACAGCCGTATCCGTCTTGCGGAAGAGACCGTTGCCGAATTGATCAACCCAGTCCGTCAACTCATCGGCGCCGGCAGCAATTTCGTCGGACACCTTGTCGATGCTGAAAACACGCCCATTGGCATTGTTGTCGATCAGCCATTGCCAGAACGCGGGACAGAAATCCAGGCCGTAGTGCAGATTCTTGGCCTGGATGAACACGTTGGCATCGAGCAGATAACTCATGCCATCACCCCCAGCTCGCGTGCAGCTTCATAGAAGGTGGCGGTCTTACGCACACCCAACATGCGGAACGCATCCTGAAAAAGCGTCTGCCCCTCCAGCGTGCTGGTTACGATGGCTCGGGCAAAACGCTTGCTGGTACGGGCGCCGAGCGTACGGTAGAAATCCCCGCCGCCTGTGCCGTGGCGCTCCAGGCCCCGCAGCCGGGCCTGCTCCTCGCGGTAGTGCTGCCACAATCGCGCCTGGTCGATGAACCCGGCATCGAACAGGCGACGCAGGGCTACCAGGGTGCTGACCTTGAATTCGCGCGCCAGCCGCTGAATTTCCTCGGGGACCGGAGTGCCCGCCTGATAGGCCGCGCGTACCGCCTGCAATGGCATCAGCAGTTCAGCCGCCACCTGATTGCACCAGCGCTCGGTGTGCTGCTCCGGCACCTGGCCGGCCTCGGTATCCGATATGCCAGTGGCGCCCAACCACAGATGCGCCAGTTCATGCGCCAGCGTAAACATCTGGGCGGCCTTGCTGTCTGCACCGTTCAGGAAAACCAGCGGTGCCAGTTCATCCGCCAGCGCAAAACCACGGAACTCACCGACGTCCAGCTTGCGGTGGCTATTGCTGCCGACGATGGAACTGGCCATCACCATCACGCCAGCGTCTTCGGCTTTGGTGATCAACTGGCGCAGCGCTTCTGTCCAGGTCGACAACTGGCGCCGTTCCTCGGCGGACAGCCCCAGCATTTCGCGCATCCGCTGTGCCACCGCTTCCGACGACTCCTGAGTGCGGGCGCTGCCGACAAATGCCAATGGTGCAAGTCCATGCACACGGGCGTAGTCGCGGTACCAGTCTTGCCGCTGCTGGCACAAATAGAGCGTGTCCAGCAATTCGCTGCTGGGCTCGGCCAGTGTCTCGTCGCGCAGGGTGCGGAAATCGGGTACCGGCAGGGCCAGTGTTGGCGGCTCAGGCAAAAAGAAGTAGCCGATGGCGGTGTGTGTCAGGCGCGCGAAGTCTTCGAGTTGCTTGAGCGTGGGCTGCGCCTCGCCGTTGAGCCATAACGGCCATTTGCGGAAACGCACGGCCAGGTCATCGTCGTGCAGGCGCGCACGATGGGCCGCCCAGCGCAGCACGGCGATGGAGGCCGGTACCGTGGTCATGCCACCGCCTCCTCAGGTAGGCGAATACCGGAGACGTCTAGTTGACCAGACATCAGTTTGGGCAGAAGTAGATCGCGGGCCTTTTCCAACGATGCGTTTGCCTTGCTTAACTGCTCGGCTTGATCGAGCATGGGCCACACAAGAGTATGGAACTCTCGCCGAAGATTTTCAGGTGGTAACCAGATTTCCATAGCCGCCATATCTGCGCGACTCAGTTCGAGCTGGTTGGTAGCACCTTTGCCCATGTCCGAGAACTTGGGTTCCAAATTCAGCAGAGACAGGCCAAAGAAGGCAAACGATTCTGTATCTACTGGCCGTGCAATTGTGACGTGTGTATCTACGGTGCAATCATCGAGAGCCGCGCGAACCAGCGCTGCCCGGCCGAGCGTGCCTGCGCCAGTGGAATTGATCAACACGTCCCCGACTTGAACCAACCGCTCAGGCTTCACATCCTTGGATTGGTGGCGGGCCGGCCCCATAGAAAGCCTGCCATCACGAATGCACTTTTGGTTGATAACCCACCCTTTGGCGGCATCGTCGTATTTCGGTGCGATCCCACGATTCAGAAACGACGACTGATCGGCAATAGTGGTTTTCTTCCACCCCTCCGGAACCCCATCCCGCACGGGCACCGACTCGTGGCCGGGGAAGCGCAGATGCACGAACCACTCGCGGTAGAGCAGCCGCGCCGATTCTTCAAGGAGCTGGATGCGGCGCTGGTTGGTGGCGATCAGGTCGTCGTAGGCTTGCGCAACTTCCGCGATGGCCTGTTGAGTGGGAAGAGGCGGAAATGGAATCTCGAGCGATTTGAGAATGCCGAGATTGATATGGGGCACGCCCGCCGTGATGGTTCGATTCAAGATTTCCTGAATCGTGGATTCAAGGCGAAAGTACTGGTACACGTACCGGGCATCTACTTTGCTCGCATCGACAGTGAGCTTCATCTGGCTTTGAGACACCACGTACCTGTCGTACTTCGAGTCCTTCGGGATCAAACCGACCTGACCTAGTGTGCCTCGTTGCGTGAATAAAACATCGCCGCGGAAGGCTAAATTGGGCCGAAGCTGATCAGCCTTCTCCGGTGTAACGAAAACGAAGCCGCTTTCGTCAAAGCATCCAGAGCCACCGAGATTCTGGCCACGAATAACTGGTACGCCTTCATCTACATAATGCTTCGATGTCAGGTTCGAACCGAAAGGCCCGCCGACGCACGCGTAAGGCACGTCGGCCTTGATACTGTCCAGAGTGACTACCGGCCAGTTCACGCCAGCAACCCCTCGAAGTTCAGCCGAATCCGCTCAGCCAGTTCCACCGCCTTGCCGTTCAGTTCCTCGATCTCGGCGTGAATCTCGGCCAGTCGTTCCTGGAAGTCATCTTCGTCTTCCTCGGCGGCAGGCGCGACACCGACATAGCGCCCGGGCGTCAGGCTCCAGTCGTTGGCGGCGATGTCGGCGCGGGCGACCTTCTTGCACAGCCCCGGCACATCGGCGAAGCGCCCCTCGGGGAATCGATGGTGCAGCCAATGCACTTGCTGGATGAAATAGGCCGCCTGGCGAAAGCCCTCGAGGGCGAGGTCGCGGACGGTGGGGTCTTCGTCCTTCTTCGTGTCGGCGGCGGTCAGCGCCCGTTTCAGCTCGCGGGCACGGCGGCCATCGAAGGCAGCCGACTGGCGGGCACGTAGCGGCTTCTCTGCGGTGTCGAGCAGTTTGAGCCAGAGCTTGTGGCGGGCTTCAACGTCCTTCTGCGCGGTCTTGAGCGTGCCGAGCAGCGGTTCGATGGTTGCCTGCAATTCGCGTTGGGCAACGTGCGTGGAAAAGTCGGCGCTGGCGAGACGGCGCTGGGCGGCGGTAAGTTCGGCCAGCGTGGCATCGAGCCGGTCGGTAATGGCGTGCGTTTCTGTCGCAGCAGCGGCAAGGTCGGCACGGAAGGCATCGAGTTGTTCCGGGCGCACTTGCCGAACATCCTCTTCGGCCGGTTCCGGATTCGGCGCGCCATCGACCACGGCAGGCTGTGGCGCCTGGCCGTTCAGTTCGTAGATATTGGTCTTGTCGGCGAAGCCCTGAAGCAGACCGGCAAGCGTACCCACCGTATCGGTATCGGCCTGGATGCGCGCCGGGATGGCGCCCAGCCAGTCGGCCACCTGCCGGAGGTAGCTGGCCACCAGGGCGACGAACTTCTCGTGCTGCCCCCGGTAGAGCCAGACGATGGCGTTGAGGTTGGCGAGTTGTTCTTCGGTGAAGACGTGCGAGCGGGCCGAAACCACGTGGTAGACGTTTCGGGCGTCGATCATCAGCACGTGGTCGTTTAGCGCCTTGGGCTTGCCCTTGTCGAAGAACCACAGGGTGCAGGGCAGGCTGCGGGTGTAGAAGAACTTGGTGCCGATGGCGACCATCACATCCACGTCGCCGCTTTCCACCAGTTTCTGCCGGATGTCGCGATCCTTGTTGGCAGCGTCCGATGCGCTGGAGGCCATGACGAAGCCGGCACGGCCCGCCGCGTTGAGGTAGCTGTAGAAATACTGAATCCACAGGCTGTTGGCATTGGAGATGGCGCCGGTCTTGGCGTTGGTGCCGGTCTTGGCGTTGGTGCCGGGCAGGCCAAAGGTCAAGCGGCCACCGACCTGGGGCTCGACCTTCTTGGTATCCACCGAATCGACGTTGAAGGGCGGATTGGCCATGACGAAGTCGCACTGGCCGACGAGATTGTGGTGATCCTCGTAGAAGGTATTGCCCTGAATGATCTTGCCGTCGAGGCCATGCACGGCGAGGTTCATGCGCGCCAGCTTGGTGTTGGTGTCGGATTTTTCCTGCCCGAAGAAGGTGACCTTGTCGTTCGGGTTCTGGTGGCGCACGCCCTCAATGAAGTGGCCGGTCTGCACGAACATGCCGGCCGATCCGCAGGCCGGGTCGAGCACGATGCCGTGATCCGGTTCGATGACATTGACGATCATTCGCACCAGCGAGGGCGGCGTGAAAAATTCGCCGCCTTCCTGGGCTCCGCTCTGCGCAAACTTGTTGAGGAAGTATTCGTAGATGCGGCCGAACACATCGCCCGTGGCGCGGCGCAGGGATTCGCGGTTGAAGATCTTGATCAGCTCGGCCAGCAGATCGGGCTCGAAGGCGGTGTAGCCACGAGGCAGCGCACCCTTGAGAATTTCGACTTCGTCCTCGATGCGCTGCATGGCGTCGTCGATGGCCTGGCCGACCTTGGCGCCCTGCGGCAGTGCCGCCAGCGTTTCGAATCGTGCCTGCGCCGGGAGGTAGATGGCGGCCTTGCCCTGGAAGCCGAGGCGGATTAACTCCTCGCGCTGCGCGGCCGGCACCTGCGGCGGAATGTCGGCCTCGATTTCCGGCAGATAGACCTTGAAGCGATTATCGGCATGGCGCAGGAAGATGAGGCCGAGCACCGGCATCGAATATTCGGCAGCGGTCAGCTTGGAGTTGGCGCGCAGCTGGTCGGCGGCCTCCCAAAGTTCTTTTTCCAGATGATGCAGGTTAGTCGTCATCGATGAAATGCTACGTCCTCGCCTCGGGGGCGATCAGGGTGACATTGGCAAAGTAGGAGGCGTAGCGCCGGGTATCCCGGGTCAGGATCGGATAGCGCGACACGGCGGCATGGGCGCCGATGAAGAAATCAGCGAGCACGTTCTCTTTCTTGCCACCCTGCCGGCGATAGCGCACGAAGGCCTTGCCAGCGAGGAACAAGGCGGGCCGTGGAATCTCGATCACCGCCAGGCCCAAATCATCGACAGCACGGTCCAGGGCTTCGACCGTCGAAAAAGTCAGCGACAGTTCGGAGTAGATGATCGGGTTGATGGCGAGGCGGTGAATCTTGGACTGCGCCCGCAGCTGGCCGATGGACCAGTCCGCCCATTCCGGATCGTCCTCCAGAATGTCGACCAGCACATTGGTATCGACCAGCAGCATCAATTATTCACCGCGTAACAGGGCCATCAGATCGTCGGTGCGCCATTTCACGTCGGCCTTGCCACGGGCCGCCTCGAAGCGGTCCGGCTTGCGACTGGGCCGTGCGCCGACCTTGTGAATCACGACATCGCCTTCACGATTGACCGCGAAATCAACCGAGCAGCCCGGGGCCAGATTCAGCGCGTCGCGGATCTGCTTCGGGATGGTGACCTGCCCTTTGCTGGTGAGTGTGGTTGCCATGATGCCTCCTTCGTATTACATCATCGTCCATTGTAATACCACGAAAGAATGCCTGCAAACCCCGCCGAGTTGATCAGATTCAGCTTGGCTTCCTGATCGAACAGCGCCTGAATGGTGGCGTCGTCAATCACATCACGGAGCCCCCGATGAACGCCAAACCAACCACCATCGACGCCTACCTAGCCCGCACCGCCGCCATCCACGCCAAGCTGGAACGGTTGCAGCAACTCGCCGACGACCACTTCGGTCATGACCCTGATGCCATCCATTGGGGCCACGTCGGCGACCTCGGGAGAGTGGAGGCCGGGCTGGACGAACTGCTGGCGATCTTCGGCGGCGACGAGTGACGACGCCCACCAACCAGCGGAGATCGACATGACTGCCCAAGCCAAACTCACCGACACCCAGACCGCGATTCTCCAGGCCGCCGCTGGCCGCCCGGACGGCAACATCGAACCCCTGCCGACTACCCTTCGCGGCGGCGCCCGCACCAAAGTGATCGAGGGCCTGCTCGCACGAGGGCTCATCGTTGATGCCGATGGCCGCCACCTGCTTACCGATGCCGGCTACGCCGCCGTCGGCAAACGTCGCCCCGTCTCCAAGGGTGCCCGGAATGCAGGTATCTCAGATGCCCTCACGAAACGTGACCCCACCGGTGACCTCCAGAAGTTGGAGACCACCCCGCCCACCATCCGCCCCGACACCAAACTGGCCGCGATCATCGAAGCGATGCGCCACCCTGGCGGCGCGACCATTACCCAAATGATGGCTGGCACCGGCTGGCAGGCTCACACCGTTCGCGGCGTGATCTCCGGCATGGTCAGGAAGCGCCTCGGGCTGAACGTGGCGCTGGTACGCAACGATTCCGGCGAGCGGGTGTATCGGGTGATCTGACCCGCTGCCAAGGGTGTCCAGTCAGATACCACCGGCAAAGCCGGTGGCTTGAGATTGTGAGCGCCTCAAAGGCGCCCATGAAATCGTGAGCCGCCCTTGGCGGCTTACCCCATCGCGAGCTTCATCTGATCGTACCGCTCGTCTTCGTCCTCCTGGTTCCGGATGTACGCTCGAACCATGTTCTCGTCCAGTCCAACCGTGGAGACAAAGTACCCTCTGGCCCAGAAGTGCTCGCCCGTGAAGTTCTTCTGTCGCCCGCCAAACTTCCGTGCAATCTGGATCGCACTTTTCCCCTTCAGATACCCTCACCGTTTTCCCCACTTTCGACCTCCAGTAGCAAGCAGACCCGCGCCAGTGCTGGCTTTTCAACGGTCACCTTTTCCTCTCACTCGTTGGCCGAATTCCCTGATCCCGGCGGCGAATCGGACACAACCCCGTGCCAGCATTGAGTTTTCGCTCTCGGCCGTTTTGTGTGCTCGGGGTGCGAACCCGCGAACCCGGTACGCATCGAGGTTTGCGCCTTCGCCATTCCAGATCAAACCGTCCAGTCCCGTGCTGATGCGGCATTTAGCCGACGGGCGCACGTCACCGGGGTGCAAACCGCAAACCCTGCAAACCTCGGTTTGCACCCTGACGCTATCGAAGCGCCGCGCTCGCGCCCCCCGCATTGGAATATCGCCAGGAAGGACCCCTCAGCCTTCAGGTTCCTGCATCCACGCCGGGATGTCCCGCTGGCCGTGCAGCACACGCCAGACATCGATGTGATCCGGGCGCTCCACGTAGAACACGAGGTACGGATAGCGCGTCAGCGGCCAGGCGCGTAGGTCGGGCAGATTGAGTTCATGGGCGTAGCGAGGGAAGCCAGTGGCGGGGTGGTGGCCGATGTGGGCGTAAGCCTGTTCCAGCGCATCAATGAAGCCGAGCGCGACAGCCTCGGTAGCTTCGTTCAGGTAGTAGGCAACAACTTCGTCCACATCCCGGTTGGCCTGCTCGCGCGGGACGATGGGCTTGCGCTTCACGCTCGGGCTGCGGGTTTGGCTGCCATGCGCACCCGGTCACGCAGTCCGTCGAAGTAACTGGCGTCCGCTGGCGCTGTCGGAGCCGAGGCCGCACCGGCCAACAGCAGGTTGCGCAGTTGCAGGCGATCCTGATCCTTGCGGATCAACTCGCGCACGTACTCGCTGCTCGTGCCGTAACCGCGCTGGCTGACCTGTTCATCGACGAAGGACTTCAGGGCGTCGGGGAGAGAAATGTTCATCGTGCTCATACCAGCAGCCTAGTCGTTTTGACAAAATTTGGCAAGAATGGCGAGGTGCAATGGCGAGGTGCAAGAGTTGCATCCCATTTTCCGCCGACCATAACAATAGAGGCCGACCGTCACCATCATCACAATCGCCACCGGCAGCGAGATGGTCGTGACGATGCTCTTTCTTTGTTCGGCGCTCAGCACGCACATATCCCGTTGCGATGGATCGTCACCGGTATGACCGGTAACATCACGGTTTGTCCATTTCCATTCCAAAACGTGCGGAGGCGTGCAGTCGGCGATGAGCTACTGTCGGCAATTCGACCAGTTCAACCCATTGACCGGTGCGGCACCTCGCATCCCGTTCGTGGCGCTGGGCGAGATTGTCGGACGCGCCCGCCGTTTGCTGCGCGATGCCACGACAGCGCAGATCATCGAATTGGCCGAAACCGTCGAGTGGATCATCGACAGTGCAGTGCTCGATGCTACCAAGGAAGCCGATGCCGAATGTATGCCCGTGCTGGAACGCGTCCAGCGCAGTGACGGGCAATGGCTGCGTGACAGCATCTTCTACTACGACATCTGCCCCAAGCCGGGTGAGAGCTTTCCGCACTACCACCACGCCTTTGAGGTGCTGGCGTTGTGGCTGGTGGCGGCGCTGGCGCGGGCGTTCTTCTGGCAAGAGATGCTCGACTCCGGTCGGGTGAAGAATATGACCGAGCTGGCCAAGGCCGAGAAGATCGGCCTGGCGCGAATGCAGAAGATGCTCAAGCTCGCCCGGTTGTCCCCGGACATCGTCGAGGACATTGCCCGTGGCCGGCAGCCTGTGGGGCTGTCGTTGTTGTTCTTCGTGGGGAACCCGTTGCCGGATGACTGGAACGAGCAGCGGGCAGTGATTGGCGGGCTGGCAGGTTGACCGTGAGAGCACGTTCGAAACCCGACCGCTATGCGTTGTGGGGTGCAAACCACCGCCCGAAAACCCGCATGAATACAGGGTATCGAGCCTTGACCGGGCTAGACAAAAACAGAGAAAAGAGAGGAATTTGGGTGGCCGGCAGGGCGAAATCAGAGCCTTCCGGCGATCATCGAAATTCGTACCGCCTGCGAAACCCCGCCGGTGCTGGCCCTTCGCGGGGCGATAAAAAAGCCAGCGCATGGCTGGCTTTGGAATGATGGTGGTGCGTAGTTTACTACCGAACTACGTGCTATTGGGGCCAGAGGGTAATAGAGTGTCTTTCTGCGGGGCATTGCCAATCGAGTAACCGCGGGCGGACAACGATGCGTAGGCCGGCCTTCGCAACGACCAGATCATACCCGATCATACTCCCGCGTTGCCTCCAGCAGCTTAGCCTTTCGGTCCGCGTAATCGGGCATCAATCCCTCCAGACGGCGCCAATACTCGTCGTTGTGATGTGGCTCCACGAGATGAACCAACTCATGAGTAATCACGTAGTCGATCAGCCGAATTGGGAACTGAAGTAGTCGCCAATTGAAATTAACCCGGCCAGCAGCGCTGCAGGAGCCCCAACGGTTGCTCAGGTCGAGAATCTCTACGGTGCTCGGCAAAAGCCCATACCGGTCGGACAGCAGCTTCACCCGTTCCTTGATCCAATGCCCGCCCGTCACCTGAAACCACTCCTTGATCCGTGTCTCGGCGTCGGCCTTATCCGACAACCTCAGTTCCAGCCATCCCGCCCTGCAATGTACTGCCCCGGTCTGTTCAGTAACGAAACGAATACGGTAACTACGGCCAAGGTAGTAAACAGCGTCACCGCTCACATACCCTGCTGAGCGAGGGATCGGCCGGGATGCCTCCTTAATGGCGAGCTTCTGATACACCCAGAGCAGGCGGCTTTTCGCCCATATTTCCAGTTGCTCACGAGGCGTCGCCTCCGGAGCGTAGAGCTTCAATTCACCAGAGCGATCAACGGTCAGCCCAAGAGTCTTGCGCCGGCTGCTACGCTGGATCTCGAATAGCAGATCACCGACCGAGAGCGTTTCCGTGCTCATCCCACCAGTACCTCATGATTGTGCTTTGCAAGCGCCACCAGTTGGAAGGCAAGGTCTCGGGCAGCCTGGGCTTGCAGCCCGCCCGTGGTCATTAGCTGGCGCACCAGATGTTTGGTCAGCATGTCGCGAGCGTGAGCATTCTTCCAAAATCCGATGCGTTTGATCTCCTGCCGGATATGGTCGACGAGGTCGACAGTCATGCCAACAAGTTGTTGTTCCCGTGACGTATCGAACGCCGCATTCTTGGATGCCACTTCCAGCACCAGCCGCACGAACGGAACCTGGACATCCGGATCGAGTCCCGGAAAATCGTTGCGGTCGCCCTCCTTTAGTTCTTTGATGAACTGCTTCAGCGCCTGTTCCAGCGCCTCCCAGTTGTCCTTGAATGACTTGAGAATCTCCTCCAGCTTTTCGCTCATCTTCTTGGCGTAGGCCGGATTTTGGAGTTCGAAGCTGACGATGTGATACCGCGCTGCGTGCTGCATTTCGGCCGCCCGGGTCTTCGAAGATTTCTGACCGGCCACCACCTTTTCGAAGTCCGTGTCGGTAATCGTGATCGGTGGAATCTTGGGATCTACACCCCTGGCCGCGACGTGCTTGTCGATCAATGCACGGACACGTTCCGGCACGCCAAGCAAATTCAGCGTCGAGTCACGATACAGGTTGGCAGCAACCTTGTTGATGAAGCCCAGCAGCTTGGCATCGCGGAACATTTCCGGCGTTACCTCCGGACGGTGTTCGAGGATGCTCAGCGTTTCGTAGAAGAGGCGCAGCTTGTTGATGAAGTCGGCACGTATTTTCAGGTCGGCGAGCAAATCGACCGCAGCCTGGACACCTCCGAGCAAGTCCGTAATTCCCCGATCCGAGAACACCGCCATCACCCGGGCGTGGCGGTCACGCAGCTTCGGCAACTCGGTGTTGATATCGAGGCCGATGCCCTTGAGATCGTCGGCGTCGTAGTCACCCAATGCATCATTCAAATGGCGGGCCACGCCGATGTAATCCACCACGTAGCCGCGAGGCTTACGGCCACTGGTGCGGTTCACGCGGGCGATTGCCTGCAGCAAGTCGTGCGCGATGATTCTGCGGTCGAGATACATCACCTGCTCGACGGGTGCATCAAAGCCCGTCAGCAGCATGTTGGTCACGATCAGGAGGCCCAGGGGGTCGGTCTTGTCCGACTGGGCCGGTGCCAAGCGCCGCTTGAACCGCTCGACCAGTTCTTCCTGCTTCTCCTTGTCCGTCCACTGTTTCCACGATTCGGGATCGTTGTGATTGCCGGACATCACGACTGCAAATTCGAGTACCCGAATCAGGTCAAGCTTCGGATGCACATCGATCAAGAATCGCGTCTCGGCATCAAGCTTGGCCTGGTCATCTTCGGGCAGGGCAAGAATGGCGGGCGACACGGCTTCCAGTTGCGCTACGAGAGTAGCCCTAGCGGCCATGAGTTTCTCGTAATAGATCACCGCCGCATTGCGGCTGGTGGCGACCACCTGGCCCTTGTATCCCTCTGGTAGCACTACGCTCGCATAGTGCCGAAGTATGTCGGCCGCCTTCTTCTCAATCAGTAGCGGTGCCTCAAGCACATCTCCCTGGGTGGCGTACTTGGCCTTGATGATGGCGAGTTCGGTATTGGTGTACCCCCGGAACAAGTCCTCGAATACCTGATCGAGGCTGGTTGCGTCCTTCACCATGCCGTCGGCAGTACGACCTTCATACAAGATGGGCACGGTAGCGCCATCCATCTCCGCATCCTGGAGCAGATACCGGTCGATGTAGTCGCCAAAGATTTCCCGCGTCTCCGTTTTTTCCTTGGACAGAATCGGCGTGCCGGTAAATCCGATGATGGCGGCGTTCGGCAATGCCTTGTGCAGGTTCCGGTGCAGCGTCCGGGTATGGGAACGGTGCGCCTCATCCACCAGCACCAGGATGTTCTCCGAGTCGTTCAGCTCAGGGAACTGTTCGAACTGGATGGTTTCCTCAAAAGTGACCTGTTTGATTTCCTCGACACGTTCCGGAACCTTGTCTTCACCCTGCTCGGCGACGCGGATTTCCTTGCGGGCGATGGTCAATTTGATCTTGTCCGCCTCGCGTCGGGCTTCCTGATCCTGGTATTTCTGGATCATGGCGAACAAGATATCGGGGGATTGCTCACTCAAAATCCGCTGTGTTGCTGCAGTCGCCGATTCCCTGCGTTGCTTGTCGCTTTCTGATGGGCGCACTGTCTCGCCGGTAAGGGAGGCTGTTTCGCGCAGCTGCTTCTCCAGATCACTCCGATCCGTAACCACCACGATCTTGAACTTTCGGAGATCGCCCAGCGTGCGCATCTTGCGCACCAGAAACACCATTGTCAGGCTCTTGCCCGAACCCTGCGTATGCCAGACGATGCCGCCGCGTTCGTCCCGTTCTGCGCCTGCTACGCGACTGCGGCCGGTATTGAGGCGCTCGATGGCCTTGTGCACGGCGCGGAACTGCTGATAGCGCGCCACCACCTTGCGCGTCTTGCCCTCTCCTGACTGGAACAGGGTGAAATTGCGCATCACATCCAATAGATGATCGGGGCGCAGCATGCCCGCAACCAATATTTGTTGGCTTGCCAGTCCCTTGCTGGAGGCGACCGGCGCTGCGGATTGCGCGGTGTCGGCCGCCCCCTCGGCATCCCTCTGCCGATAGAACAACGGCGTCCCGGCCCGATCCGCCTGCTCTGGCCCGAGCGCACGCAGTTCGGTGGACGCCGCCACTTCGGCTTCGGCAATTTCCTGCGTGCGCGGAATCAACCCGACTTCCTCGCCTACCTGCGACATCGGCACCGGGCTGGTGTCGGCCCACTCCAGATAGACCTCGGGCGGGGCACCAATGGTCGCCGCGCGGGCCTCGAAGAAATTGCTGACGATCAGCAACTGGTTGGAATGGAACAGTCGCTCGGCCCCTTCGTCTTCGGTGTATTGCTCAGGGTAGAGCTCCTTGCGCTGATTGGTGTAGCGAAGCAGCTGGTTGATCGCCTGGGCAATGGGTGCCTCGATGCCAGGGCTCTTGAATTCCGCCACCACCAACGGGATGCCGTTCACGAACAGAACTGCATCCGGAATGATGTGGCCTCGTCCGCTGGTCAGTTGTACCTTGAACTGGTTGATGACCAGAAAGTCATTGTTCTCTGGGTGGTCGAAATCGATGTAGCGCAGCGGCTGCTGGCGACCGGCGTCCCATCCGGGCAAACCATCGGTCACCGTACCCTTGAGCAGCAGTTCGGTAACCTGCCGATTCGCCTCCATCAAACGCAGGCCAGCGGTCAGTTCCAGTTGCCGAATTGCCCGCTCGATGCGCGCATCATCCAGCCAGGGCCGCCCGTCCGGGCCGAGGTTGATCTTGTGCAGCGCCTTGGCCAGCCGATCCTTGAGCAGCACCTCACGGAAATTTGCACGCTCGGTGAGTTCGGGGACATCAGTGTCACCGGTCAGCCACTGCCAGCCCATCTTTTCGAGCTGCTGACAGAAGGGCTGCTCGACCAGCAGTCCCTCCCATTCAATCTTGTTGTTTCCGCTGCTGTAAGCCATTCGCCCCCCTGCCTGTTACGATCCGCCCCAGTTCAGGGCGAGGATCAATGCATCCAGCCCCTCTGTGCCAACTGCATCCAGGCCGCGCGGATATGATCCGGCTTGAAGATATTCTGTTTGCGCGGGTTCCAGGCGTGCACCACGTTGGTGGCAGCATCTACATCGGGAGCAGGCGCTTCGCCCTGACGACCACCGTAATGCGCAACCCAATGCACGGTGGCCAGCAGTTCCATGCCGTAGGGGGTTTCGAACCCCTCGATCAGGTCGGCAACCTGTTCGAGACGGGTCAAGGAATCCCGTTTGTCGGCGAGGAATGCCGAAGCTTCATCAACGGCACCCGGCAACAACTCGATCTCGGCATCCGGCTTCTGGCTGTCCCCATAGCCGCGAATGAAATGCCCCTCCATGACCTCCAGCACCTTGTTGAGGTTGGGTGCATAGGGACCGTAATGCCCGGCTTCGTAGTTCAGTCGCAGGGGCTCACCGGCTTCCTGCAGGAAATAGGCGAGCTTCTGCACTTCCAGCAGGGTACGGCTGTAGTCCAGGGCCGAATAGGCGTCCATCAATCTGATGAACAAGGCTCGCGCCGGTGTCATGTGCGGGCGTTCCGTCCGTACCGGCATCGCCTTGGCTTCCGGAGCCCCCGCAGGCTCGAACAGCAACACTTGCACATCCGGCAGACTCGCGAAGGCCTGCTCGATCATCGGCCGCACCACTCTCCATTCCAGCCCGCCCAGACCGCAACCCAGCGGCGGCACCGCGATGGAGCGGATACCCAGCCGTTGCACATCGGCCACCAATGCACTCAGGCCGGATTCGATATCCTCGATGCGCGACTTGCCCTTCCAATGCCGCTTGGTCGGGAAGTTGATGATGTAGCGCGGATTCACCAAGCCGCCGTTATCGTGGATCATCATCTTGCCCGGCACCATGTCGCCAGCGTGGCAAGCCGCCTCGTAATGCTTGAAGTTGGCCGGGAAGGCCTGCTTGAATTGCAGGGCGATGCCCTTGCCCATGTAGCCGACACAGTTGACCGTGTTCACCAGCGCTTCGGCTGGTGCTTCCAGCAGGTTCCCACGGGTGAGTTCGATCATCGAACGCTCTCCTCTAGTAATACCAGCCCGTCTTGACGGCGACCTGGGGTCGCGCCCGCTGCGGGAACTGGTTCAATATGTTTTCGACACGCTGCTGCATCGCAGCGTTCAGTACTACGATGCCACGAATCAGGGACCAGTCCAGCGACTGCCAGACCAGGAATTCGGCCTGCTTGCGGCGCTGCCGGTCGTTGTCATCCGGCTGATCTGACCAGTAACGTTCCCCGACGATATCCCAATCCACTTGATCGAGTTGTGCCAGATCGTCGTACCAGTCCGTGAATCCCGCCAAGCCATGACCATCCGAGAATACGAACCGGCACCCCGCCTGCTGGACAGCCTGCGCCGTGGTCACCAAATAGACCAGCGGCTCCTGACCCTCGGTGTAGCCAGGCACCCGCCCGGTCTTGAGATTGAGCAGCATCACCGACAACGGGCCGAAGTAGAACGGCAGGTAGTCATGAATCGTCCCGCCCGGGCCGCAGGGAATCTGCCTGACGTGGCGGCTTGCCTGCACGCTTACGTTGTGGATGGGACGGTAGGGCAAGCCGTCGTTCGGCGTTGAATGCGGCGCGTGCAACACGCCCCGAGTCAGCAACGTGGCAAGGTTGTCCACATGCACCAGGCGGTACAGCCAGGTTGGGCTCGGAGGTGCGGCGGGTGGCATCACGCCATCTCCAATTCAGCCGGAACACGGACGCGACCGGTAATCAAGTCGTCAGTCAGACCTACTTTTATTGATCGCAACGTTTGCAAATATGCGCGCTGAGCAAGAATTTCAGCCTCCGCCGCATCTAGGATTGATGCTATTTCAGACTGCTCGTCGGGAGTCGGAGGGATATCTACTGCATGCCGGTCAACCAAACCCTTGTTGAGATTCGGTTGTCCTGATCCCTGTATTGCAGAAATCAACTTGTCCGAATCGAATCGCAATCGCCAATACAGCCACCGTGCATCAATAGCTGAAGACTTGGGCACGCAGGCAAGCACTGCCTGATTTGTCGTGGCTTTAACTGTTAGCCAGCCCACGGCGCCTGCAGTGGCACCGTACATCGCAACAAGTGGCACATTGGCGGGCACCCATTTGGCTGATGATGCGGCTAAGCCAAGCTCGGTAATTGTCTCCTCGGTAGATGTAATGCTGCCCTTACCGAGTTCACCTGACTTAACCCAAAGAATGCCGCCCCCATACATCCCGGAGGCCGAACGCGGTGGGGTGCCGCCGGCGTATGTTTCACATATATCTCCAACTATGCGCTTCAGCAGTCCCCTAGCTAATCCCGGCAAACCGAGCGTTAATAGATCATGCAATAACCCAGCTTGGGCTTGATTGAGTTTTCCAATGAGTGTTTCCGTTTGCACGATAGAGAGATCAAGTTGCCGGAGCACGTATCCGATTCGACTCTGCTCAACTTGTGGAGGAAGCCAGATGGGAGAGTCATCGATTGCACCAATGGACAGCCCGTATCGGGTAAGCCCGTTCGCCATCCGCGCAAAATATCCTGCCAGCCGGGCATGTCCTAGCTGCTTGCTCAGATAATCCGGATCGACCACCTCCTGGTTCGGGCGCAGCAACGCAAGGTGATAGCCGCAAACCAGATCGTCCGACGCGCAGTCCACACGTGCTGGAATGCCGATATCGTAGGGTGTCTCGGAATCCTTGGTGATGATCACATCGCCAACCTGAAGACGGAACTTGTCGATCTCCGGTTGCGCCGCGGTGGCCTCCATGAACTCGATGTCTTGCGTGATGTAGTCGTTGTTGTAGACATCGGTGTAGTTGCATAGACGCACCGGCCGTTCTCCAGCCTTGGTGAGCTTGTCGACATTGCTGAATCTGGTGTCGGTCACCGCGCGCAGCGGCACTTCCTTCCATCCAGCGGGTGGTCGTGCGGGCAAGCGCGAATCCATCAGCATGGATTCAGAGCACATAGCCCAATCCTTGAAGCAGTCGACCAACGCTGTCTCGCAGCGCTTGCTGCGTCTGCTGCATTTGAAGCAGGGTAACGCTGTACTTGTCCCACAGCTTTTCGACGCAAGCAACCAGCATCTGCCGCTTTCTTGCTACAGCCCCATCCAATGATGCCTGTACCCGCTCCTCCAACAGCCGCAATACCAACTCTGCAGTCTGCGACTCGCTCATATCGTTGCAGCGCTGGGTCAGGGTATCGAGAAACTGATTCAACAGTTCCCGATAGCGGGCGCGGGTGGCAGCCAGGTCGGCCTTGATCGTCTCGTAGGGTTCAAGCTCAGTTTGCAGCGCCCCAATCTGGTCGAGCATCGGCGCGAGTTGAACCCTGAGGCCCGCGTGCTCGGTGGCGAAGGCCGCATTGCCGGCATGCTTCTTCATGCCGAGTTTCTTCTCCAGTTCCTTGAAACGCTTCAAGTCTTCACGGATGCTGTCCTTGATCTCCTTGATGCGGCGCTCCAGGTCCTTGGCGTAGTTCCAGCCTTCGACCTCCTCCTCGTCTTCGGGCGGGTTCTGGGCTTCCCACGCTTCCTTCTCGGCCCGCAGGCGGGTGATCTCCTGGCGCTCGGTCTCGATCTGGGCAAGGTAGTCCTGCATGGTGTGCTGGACCAGCGGATGGGCGAAGGGATCGAACAGGGGACCGCTCGCTTCATCATCTTCCAGCGCGTCGGCGATGGCATCCAGCCAGCCATCGATGACGCCAGCGAAACCGCGCTCCATCAAGGTCTTGAGGTCGGGAAGACTGTCGCTCCACCAGCCGGCCACCACGCCGGCAAGCTGGAAGCGGTCCAGCGCGCCAATCGGCGACAGTGCAGTGCCAAAGGTTTCCAGGAACTCGTTGCGCACCCCATTGAGGTCACGGCGATTGGGCAGATCGGCCAGCCGGTGGCTGTGGGTGGCCCACCAATCGTCGCAGGCCGCGAATATCTGTTCGCGCCTATCGCGGATGCCGGTGTCGGCCTCGATCACCCGGCGAATGGCAGCGCGGCTATCGAGCACCTCGGCAAAGTCTGCATAGCCGGTTTGGGCGGCGAGGTAATGCGCCGAGGGTTCGCGCACACCCAGCACACCGTGCGCATTCGTGGCACCGGGACCGTTGCGATATGTGAAAAGATGCTCCGGGTTCAGCCCGACTGCCTCGAATAGCGAACGCTTGGCTTCGATTTCCGCAACCGGCACGCCACCTTGCAGGTGTGCCCTGACATCGTGGGGCTCCGGCGGCGGAGCGTTGTCCACGTAACGGCGGATGTTGAGGTTGTAGTCGTTGTCGGCCAGTTCCTGCACGCTCACCGCGCGAGCATAGGCCGGCACATTCTCGAAACGCTCGAAGGTAGAGATGATCTTCTCCACGTGTTCGGGCTTGAGGTAGTTCTGGGCGCGCCCGGCGTGGTATTCGGCATCGGCGTTGATGAACAGCACCTGCCCGCGCCGTCCTGTCGGCTTGCGGTTGGGCTCCGGGCGCAGCACCAGGATGCAGGCGGGAATGGTGGCGCCGTAGAACAGGTTTTGCGGGAGTCCGATGACGGCCTCGACCAAATCCTGCTCGATCCACTTCTGACGAATCTTCTTCTCTTCGCCACCCCGGAATAGCACCCCGTGGGGCATGACTGTCGCAACCATGCCGGTCGGCTTACACACCGCCAGCATGTGCTGGGCGAACATCAGGTCGCCCTTCTTGCCGGTTGTCGGGCACCACCCCCAACGGAAGCGCTCGGGGAACTCCATGTTGGTTCGGGAGTAATTCTGGCTGAACGGCGGATTGGCGATCACCCGGTCAAAGCGCTCCAGTTCGCCGGCCTCGCGATGTAGTGGGTGCAGCAGGGTGTCCTCGCGCTCGATATGGGCGTCGGGGATGCCATGCAGAATCATGTTGAGCTTGCATATGGTCCAGGCGGACACGTCGAGCACCTGCCCGGCGAGGCGCATGTCGGCGCTGTCGCCGCCGCACTGTTCCACATACTCCTTGGAGAGGATGAGCATGCCGCCCGAACCGCAGGTCGGGTCGTAAACGCTCATGCCCTGCTGCGGCTTGAGCAGACGAACCATCAGGCGCACCACGTCGCGCGGCGTGTAGAAGTCACCACCTTTTTTGCCCGCCGATTCGGCGAACATGTTGATCAGGAATTCGTAAGCGGCGCCGAGCAGATCGGAGAACTGGAAATCGCCGTTACGGAAGCGGTAACGATTGAAATGTCGCGCCAGTGCCCGGCAGTCCTCGTCGTTGATGACGCGCTTGTTGCCGACCTGCTTCATGAAATCGATATGGTCGAGCACGCCTTCCAGCGGGCCGTTGTGCTCGCCCAGCTTGGTCAGTGCCGTGTTGAGCAGCGTCGCGTAGCGGTCGGCATTGAGGTTTTCGATCAGATATTGCCAGCGTGATTCCGAGGGGACGAAGAAGCTGTCGTAGAACATCGGATCGTCGGCCATCGCCACACCATGATCCGTGATGACCTTCTCGCGCTCGGCCTCGAAGACGTCGGAGCAGCGCTTGAGGAACAGCATGCCGAAGATGAAGTCCTTGTACTCCGACGCATCCATCTTGCTGCGCAGAATGTCTGCTGCAGCGTAGAGGTGCCTTTCAAGCTTGGCGAGTGATAACCGTGCCATTCAATCTTCCCGTCATGCCGCGCGCTTCGCGGCCGCCTTTCTCGTTTTCCTGACCGCGCCCTTCGGTTTCGTGGCCGGTCGCTTTTCGTTGTCGTCCTGGGCGCCGCCGCCGCGTACCCAGTCGTCCACCTCTGACAACTTGAACTTCCAGAGTCGGCCGATCTTGTGGGCAGGGAGCCCTTTGGCGTCGATCCACCGATAAATGGAATCCCGGACAACGCCGAGATGCTCGGCGACCTGCTCAACAGATACCCAATGCTCGTTCATCGGCAGTTCCCGCACCAATTGCGTAAAAGGCAGTTGGTCACAGTCGGATCAAGTCGTAAAGCTGACACTTTACCAACTCTTGGGTGGATAGGACAGAGGGCAGCCCGATTGCATAGTTGAGAGATCCAACAATCCCTAGCGTTATTGCGCGATTCAGCTTGGCTTCCTGATCGAACAGCGCGTTCATGGTGGCGTCGTCAATCACATCACGGAGCCCACGATGAACACCAAGCAAACCGCCCTCGACGCCTACCTCGACCGCACCGCCGCCATCCACGCCAAGCTGGAACGGCTGCAGCAACTCGCCGACGACCATTTCGGTCACGATCCCGATGCCATCCATTGGGGCCACGTTGGCGACCTCGGGCGGGTGGAGGCTGGGCTGGACGAACTGCTGGCGATCTTCGGCGGCGACGAGTGACGACGCCCACCAACCACCGGAGATCACCATGACCGCCCAACCCAAACTCACCGACACCCAAACCGCTATCCTCAAGGCCGCCGCCGGCCGCCCGGATGGCAACATCGAACCGCTGCCTCCCAACCTGCGCGGCGGCGCCCGCGCCAAGGTCATCGAGGGCCTGCTCGCCCGTGAGCTCGTGGCGGATGCCGATGGGCACCATCTGCTGACCGATGCCGGCTACGCCGCCGTCGGCAAGCGGCGTCCCGCCCCGAAGGGTGTCCAGAAAATGGATGCCCTAACGAAACGCGAGGCCACCCACGCTCTCCAGAAATTGGAGGTCACCGCACCCTCCATCCGCCCCGGCACCAAGCTGGCCGCGATTATCGACGCGATGCGTAACCCCGATGGTGCAACCGTCGCCCAGATGATGGCTGGCACCGGATGGCAGGCCCACACCGTTCGCGGCGCGATCTCCGGCATGGTCAGAAAGCGCCTTGGCTACGAAGTCGCGACCGAGAAGGGGAAGGACGGGCAGAGGGCTTATCGTATCGCCTGACTGCAAACCGCCCAAGGGTCTGCGCGCACCGCAGGCCCTTTTCTTCGGCCAAACTCCAAGGGTGGCCGTTTTGCTATTTTTCGACCCTGAAATCGCTGGAAACCCGCGCCAGCACTGGCTGGAATAGGGGTGACCGTTTTCCGGTTTCAAGGGAGTGAATTCAACGCACACCCTTGGCCAGGGTGCAAACCGTAAACCCTGCAAACCTCGGTTTGCACCCTGACGCTATCGAAGCGCCGCGCTCGCGCCCCCTGCATTGGAATATCGCCGGGAAGGACCCCTCTTGCCGGGGCATCCCCTTTCCCGCCGACCACAACAATAGAGGCTGACCGTCACCATCATCACAATCATCACCGGCGTGATGGTTGTGACAGTCGTGACGATGCCTACCTATTGTTTACATCGGCATGGAAGGGATGTTCCGTCTCCGGTAAGATTTCCATACTGGAACTCACCACCGATGAACTGGCCGAACAACACTTGCGATCCGATCTGGGAACATGCCGACTGGCTACCGCCAGAGTACATCCTCGACCGCTGGTGCCAGCAAGATGCACGGTGCCGTTACGCCAAGCAGCAAGCTCTGCTCTCGGCCTGCGAGCGGGGTGAGGTTTACTACCGGCGCAGCGACGGTAAAACCTTCGACGATCCGATTCACGAACTGTCTGCACGCGGCATCCTACTGATCGACCGGGACAGCTTCGTTGCCTGGGTCACTACGATAGAAGGTCAAAGTCCGCTACCAGCGCGCCCGCCTGCGCAGCCACCCTATCCCGGATGGGCACCGCCGGGCGCCTACCGGTTTGATGAAGAGCAGTGGGACTGGGTACCCGTCACGCCACCCATCAAGTCAACCGCACCAGCCCAGCCCACCAATACAGCGCCGCCCCCCTTTGATCCCCCAAAGTGGGTGAAGGAAATGTACGCCGCCGAGGCAGCCGCCACCGCATCTGTCGATGCCTCCCCATCGGAGTCAGCGCCTGAGGAGATCGTTGAGGTGGCTGACGAGAAACCCAGCTACGACATCTACCCATCGGAAGATGAGTTGCGCAAGCTCGGCGTGCCTGCCGACGAAATCGTTGCCGCTTTCCAAGTCGAACCTACGCGCCAGGACAACGCGAAGTGGTGGCGAGAGCGTATGGGCAATGTCTCGCGCGCCAACAAAGCTCTCGGCGAAGCGTGCGTCCAAAAGGGCCTGCAGAACCGTGGTAGCGAACGATTCCCCTCGTGGTGGCGGCCCGATCTGGTCGCACGCTGGCTGATCGATGCTCGGCACATGCCCGTTTATCGGGTAGCGCCCATCCTGCGCAAGGAATTCCCGGCTTGGGCCAAGCACTTCGACGCTGAATAACCGTCCCCGCCGTAGCCCCACCGTATTTCCGGTGGGAGCGCATTCCGATTTCCCCACCGTAAAACTCGCCTGAAACCCGCGCCGTTACGGGATCGCCCACCGTAGGGCCTTCCTACGGCGGGACTCGGCCTGCCAACCTCCATCGCATTCCAACGCGAAACAGGAGGTTCATCCGATGTCCAAAACGATCCAGCCCCGGCTGATAGTGCTACGCCGCCGCCAGGTCGAGGCACGCACCGGGCTTGGCCGCAGCTTGATCTACGCCCTGATCGCCGACGGGCAGTTTCCGGCACCGATCCGACTGTCCGCCAATACGGTCGGTTGGCTGGAACACGAAATTGATGCCTGGATTGCCGAACGCACCAAGGCATCCAGGACGGTGATGTCGTGATGGCCGACACCACCCTTTCCCCGGCCCGGTCAGTAGACAGCGAGCATCACGATCATCACCACTGTCACATCGGTGACGTTCGTGATGGTGGTGACGATGCCTCTCTATTGTTGCAGTCGGCAGCAGAGGGTATCGCGGGTGAACCAACCCTCACCGACGACCCCATCACCATCATCGAAGCCGCCATCGAGCGCCTGCGCGATGACGTCGGTGCCATCGTCGAACCTGCCGTGGTCGCTGCTTTCTCCATCCTGCGCGCCACTGACCTGCCCAACTACCTGCGCCTGCGGCACAAGGCCAAGGAGGCCAACAAGGGCTGTCTCGTCACCGAACTGGACAAGGCCGTCCAGCAATCGCTACCGGGTGGCGGCGACGAACCTTCGGCCCTCGACGAACTGGTGACGCTGGCCAGAAATCAATGCCAGCTCAAGCACGACGCCGACCGCAACGCCGTCGCCGTCATCCCAATGCCGGGCCGGCAGGAAGTCTGGCGCGTCTATTCCACCGGCTACGAGGAATGGTTGCGCACCGCCTACTGGCGGGCCAAGGAAGCCGGGGTTCCCGAAACCACGATGAAATCGGCACTGGCGACCATTGCTGCCGCCGGCATCAATGATGGCGAGCAGATCGACCTCCACGTTCGTGCCGCCAAGGATGACGCGGGCTACCTGATCAATCTCGGCGATGAGCAATGGCGCGCAGTACTGGTCACGCCGACCGGCTGGCAGGTGCTCGACCATTCACCAGTCCACTTCACCCGCACCCAGTCGATGCGGCCGTTGCCGGAACCGCAACGTGGCGGCGACATCGGCCTGCTCTGGCAGCACAGCAACATCCCGGGCAACCGCCGCGTGATGGTGCTGACCTGGCTACTCGACAGCTTCCGCCCCGACACGCCGTTCCCGGTGCTGGAACTGGTCGGCGAGCAGGGCTCGGCAAAGTCCACCACTCAAGCCGTGCTGCGCAGCCTGGTCGATCCGAACAAGGTGATGCTGCGTGGTCGGCCCAAGACGGTGGAGGACATCTTCGTCGCCGCTGCCAACAACTGGCTGGTCAGTTACGAGAACCTCTCCGGCCTCACCGCCGAGCAGCAGGATGCCTTCTGCACCTTGAGTACAGGCGGCGGTTTCGCTTCGCGTCAGCTCTACACCAATGGTGAAGAGCACATCATGGAAACCAAGCGGCCCGTGGTGCTGAACGGCATCGCCGTGGTCGCCACACGTCCCGACCTGATCGACCGGGTGATCCACGTCGATATGCCGACGATCCCGTCCGAGGCCAGGAAGGACGATGCCGACACGTCGGCGGCTTGGGAGCGTGACCGACCGATGGTATTCGGCGCGCTGCTTGATCTCTTTGCCAATGCACTGCGCCTCCTGCCGTCGGTGAAACTGGCCCACAAACAGCGCATGGCCGACTACGAACGATTCGGCGAGGCCGTCGCCCGCGCCCTCGGGTTCGAGCCCGGCGAATTTCAGCGCCAGTACGCCGAACTGGTGCGCGCCGGCATTGACCGCGCCCTGGAGAGCAATGCCGTCGCGCAGGTGCTCGACAAGTATTTCGAGGAGCGCATCTCGCCGTGGAACTGGCAAGGCACCGCCGGCCAACTCTACGACCTGCTCAACAACCAGATCATCCCAGATCGCAGTACCTGGCCGAAGTCGCCCAAGGGTCTGGCCGACCAGCTGCGCCGCATCGCCCCGGCCTATCGCGCCAAGGGCATTGAGATCAGCCATCTCGGCCACAGCCGGGAAGGTGCCCTGTGGCGCATCACCCCCATCCGTTCTTCAACCGCCACGCCGCCCGGCGTCGAGGGTGGCATTCGTTATGGAGCACACCGTGAATAAGCCTTCTTCCATTTCCAAAAACCTGCACCCCGTCTGGCAGCGCCATTTCGGCATTCAGGCCATCGAGCCCACGAAGCCCGTGGCCAAGCCACGCAATGCCGGCGAAGCGTTAATCCAGGCGGTGCAGAAGCTGGCTGCCGCTCACCACAAAACCCGATAGGAGAACACAACGATGAAACTGAACCCGTTCAACAAAAAGTCCGCCGGCTATTTTGACAAGGTCAAGGCCGACCACGACCAACTGAGCCGGCAACTGGCTGCCGTCAAGAAGGAGCTTATCGAGGCCGAGGCGCAACTTGCCCGGGAACGCGAGAAGCAGACACGGCTGCGTGATGCCGGCGGTTCGATGTCCATGAACGTGCCCCCGGCGGCCAGCGCACACTGGCCTGTGTTCACTGCAGCGCACCAGCGTGTGGATCACCTCAAGTCGCAGGTAAGCAGCCTCGAAAGCCAGATGCGTCCACTCCAGCACGTACTCAATGCTCCGGAGGCGTTCGCCCAGGCCCGCAAAACGCTGGATGAATTGATCGCTCAGAGTAAGGCATCCACCGCCAATGTCGAGGCGACCGATAGCCAGATCGCCAAGCTCAACAAGCGGATTGCCGATCTCGAGGCACGCATTGCTGCTGAAACGAAATCGGCATCCCAGACGCTGCTGGAGGGCGAGGGCGAATTCGTTGTACCCGAATCCCTGACCAAACTCGAAATGGAGCTTCGCATCGCCCGCTCTTCACTGGTCGACCTGCAAAGCGAGCGTGACAAGGCCAGCGCGAATTTGGGCGACTTGCCGGCGGCCATTCGCGATGCTGAACGCACCTTCATTCACTGTCGAGCCGATGTCGCCGAGATCGATCTCTACGAGCAGCTGATGCCGGTAATGAACGCGGTTGCCCGCGCGTCGGCGGCCAAGCGCGAAATTAGTTATCACCACAACGAGACCCGATTCGAGATCGAGATTCCACGCGAACTGGTGGAAATCGCGCAAGCAGCACTGGCCGCCGAAGTGCCAGCGAGCTGATTCATGGCGGATTGTGGCGAGTCTCGGCATAGCCACCGTCCGCCCTGGCGCATCAAGGGAACAACGTGCGTCAGATGCTCTGTGTAGCCATGCCGCGTAATGCCCGCCGGCGCTGACTGCGAAAGGCATCGCAGAAAGCCGGCATCCCTCAACAATCAGGAGAGATCAATGGAAATCAAATCCACCCAATTCGACATGACCAATCCCTTCGCGCCGCTACAGCAGCGAGTGCATCAGGTCGAGACTGTGCTGCGGCAGATGCCATCCGCGCAACAGGAACAACTACTGGCCGAGATGCTGCCACCGATGCCAATGCACCGGCCAGCACCAGCCATTGAGCAAGCCGTGACGATGGGGTCAGTCAAGGTCGAGGAATGGGATGGCGGGCCGGTGACGCAGCAACGCTACCCCACTACCGCACTCCGGCCACGGCGAATCGTCGGCTACATACCCTGGCAGTGGCGCTGGATCGTCGCCGGCATCAGGCTGACCCGGATCGTGCGCAAGTCGGCCAAGCAGCAAATGAAGCAGTTCAACAAGCTGCAGCGCCAGATGATTCGACGGGTCCTTCCTCGCCACAAAGCCATGCGGGGGGCGCGAGTGCGCTGACCCGCCAGCGACAGACCACGAAACGAGGTTACCAGGGTTACCAGTTACCACCCTGGTTACCACCCTCGGCGATGTGCCGGGTTACCACCCCTATCACCCATTCAAGGAGATGAAATGACCATCACGACGACCAACAGCAACACCACCGGCCACCTGCCCATCGAGCGGCTCTCCCACTTCGATCCGGAAGTCCACCAGCGCGTGCAGCAGTGGCTTGCCAGCGGGCAGCTGCTGGCCTGGATTCCCATCCTCTCCCACGAGAACTTCCCGGACGTGCCGCCGCAAATCTTGCAGTTCGCCGATCGCTATCAGGAGGCGATGCGCTGGCCCATCCACTGCCCGGAGGACCTACTGGCCTTACCCGATGGCATCACCGGCTGGTTGCTGCCTGCCGACGCCGACGACACCGACGTGGCCTGCGGCGTCTGGAACGGCGAGGTCTACATCCTCGGCGTCAAGGACAAGCGCACCGGCAGAAAGCAGACCCTGCTGGGCGAGCGCTTCGATATTGCGACTGGGCAGGTCGATGACCCCGAACAGAGCGCGGTTTGACTTGGCTTCTGCCCGGGAAGAAGCGTTCATACAAACCCCTTATGACATGGAGTTTGCGATGACCCGATCAACATCTGTGGCCGCCCAGTTGGCGGCCCTGCCCACGATGCCGATGAAAGAATTGTGGGCGCTGTGGGACGTACATTTCCCCCGCCGGCCCGGTACCTGGAACCGCGATTACGTGGCTTCCCGCGTCGCCTACAAGATCCAGGAGACTGCCCACGGCGGTGTCGATCCCGACATCCGGCGGCGACTGGTGAGCCTCGGCGAATCCCAATCGGCGTTCGGCAAGCGACGGCCGGAAGTGCATCTGATGCCGGGCACGGTGCTGCTGCGCGAGTACGAATCCAACGAGTACCGCGTCACGGTCACGCCGGAGGGCTTCTACGATCTGAATGGCAAGGTGTTCAAAAGCCTGTCGGCGGTGGCGCGGCACATCACCGGCGTCAATTGGTCGGGGCCAAGGTTCTTCGGCGTCGAACCGAGCGCCGGGAAAAAGGGAGGCAAGAAATGAAGGCGCCGATGGTTCGCAAACGCTGCGCGGTGTATTGCCGCGTCTCCACCGACGAGCGGCTTGACCAGTCGTTCAACTCCATCGATGCCCAGCGCGAGGCGGGGCAGGCTTTTATCGCCAGCCAGCGAACGGAAGGATGGATTCCGGTGGTCGATGATTACGACGATGGCGGTTTCTCCGGTGGCAATATGGATCGGCCTGCTCTCAAGCGGTTGCTCGCCGACATCGATGCTGGGAAGGTCGATATTGTGGTCGTGTACAAGATTGACCGCCTGACCCGCAACCTGGCGGACTTCGCCAAGATGGTCGATGTGTTTGATCAACGCGGTGTCAGCTTCAGTGCCGTCACGCAGCAGATCAACTCGGCCACCTCGATGGGCCGATTGATGCTGAACATCCTGCTGTCGTTTGCCCAGTTCGAGCGTGAGGTCACTGGCGAACGGATCAGGGACAAGATCGCAGCATCCAAGGCCAAGGGAATGTGGATGGGCGGCACACCGCCGCTGGGCTACGACGTCAGCCATCGGCAGTTGGTCATCAATGATGCCGAGGCCAAGATCGTGCGCGGCATCTGGCAGCGGTTTGTGGAACTGCGGTCGACCACGGAACTGGCTAGAGAACTGAATCAGCGTGGCGTGACGACCAAGGCATGGACAACGCAGGATGGCACCTTCCGTCCTGGCCGTCCGATCACCAAGCAGAACCTCTACAAGATGCTGCGCAATCCCCTTTACATCGGCGTGATCCGACACAAGGGCAAAGACCACCCTGGCGAGCATGCGCCAATTCTGGATCAGGCGTTGTGGGATCAGGCGCAAGCCATTCTGGCCGACGATGCGCACTTGCGCGCATCGCAGACCATGACTCGCCACGACCATGAGCCCATCCTGCGCGGCCTGCTCTTTGCCCCCGACGGCGACCGGATGCTGCCGACGGCCACCAAGAAGAAGTCGGGCAAGCGCTATCGCTACTACCTGCCGTACTCGGACAAGAAGTTCGGACGTGGTACCCACCCCTTCGGCATCGTGCCTGCCGAGCAGATCGAGGCGCTGGTGCTGGAGCAGGTCAAGTTAGCCTTGCAGGCGCCGGAGATGATTCAGGCGGTGTGGGATGAGGTCCAGAAACTGGACGCCACGGTGCCGGAGCCCGCTGTAGTGCTGGCGATGCGCAATCTGTCGGTGGTGTGGAACGAGATGTTCCCGGAGGAGCGGTGTCGGCTGGTGAAATTGTTGATTGCCCGGGTGCAACTCAAGGACGAGGGCATCGATATCGAATGGCAACCGACCGGGTGGTCGGCGTTGATGGCGGAACTGGCACCGAACAGCATTGGGGCGGAACTGAGGGAACTTGAGATGGAGGAAATGGCATGAGAGGACTGGAGCAAATCGGTCGGGCGCAATCGAGCACGGCCAAACTCGACAAGGGCATCAAGCTGACGACGTTCATCCCGGTGCGCTTCGTTCGGCACAAGGCGCGGAAGGTGGTGGTCGAGCCGACAACGCCGGGACGGATGGCATCGCCGCTGAATCCCGGTCGTCCGACATCAGTGGATGAGAATCTGATGAGCGCCTTGGCCCGAGCCTTCTTCTGGCAGGAGATGCTCGATACCTGCCGGGTGAAGAACATGACTGAACTGGCCAAGGCCGAAAAGGTCGGACTGGCGAGGATGCAGAAGATGCTCAAGTTGGCGCGGCTGGCTCCGGACATCGTCGATGACATTGCGCGGGGTCGGCAGCCGGTCGGGCTGTCGCTGTTGTTCTTCGTGGAGAACCCGTTGCCGGATGACTGGAACGAGCAAAGGGATGTGATTGGTGGTCTGGCAAAGTGATGGCCTACAATCGGCCAATCACCCTTGGAGATCGCCGTGGAGCCCGTACTCGATTCGACACTGACCTGCCCGGTGTGCGGGCACATCAAGACTGAGCGGATGCCCACGGATGCGTGCCAGTGGTTCTACGAGTGCGAGGGCTGCCACACGGTACTCAAACCCAAGCCGGGTGATTGCTGCGTGTTCTGTTCTTACGGGACGGTGCCGTGTCCGCCGATCCAGGTTTCCGGCAACTCGTGCTGCGGGTAGCGTCCTGAGGGTATGTTCGTATCCCGTTTGGTAGGCGCGATGGGGTGCAAACCACCGCCCGGAAACCCGCATGGTTACAGGGTGTCGTGCCTCGACCGGGCTAGACAAAAACAGAGAAAAGAGACGAATTCCGATGGCCAGATGGGCGAAATCAGGGCCTTCCGGTGATCATCGAAATTCGCACCACCCGCGAAACCCCGCCACTGCTGGCCCTTCGCGGGCATGAAAAAGCCCGGAGCATGTCCGGGCTTTAAGGTACTGGTGGAGCGGAGGAGGATCGAACTCCCGACCTTCGCATTGCGAACGCGACGCTCTCCCAGCTGAGCTACCGCCCCAAATGTGAGGGCGGATTATAACGTCAGCGGTGCAAAGCGGGAAGCGCGGCGAGGCGGGCGGGCAAATTGGGGGAAAATCGGGCGGCGAGCCAGCCGAGCAGGACGCCGGCGCTGTTGGCCAGGGCGTCGAGCGCATCGGGCTCGCGATTGGGACTGAGGCCCTGCAGGCCTTCGACGGCGATGCCGAACAGCGCCACCGCGACGGCGAGCCGCCAGCGCCGCTCGGTCACGAGCTGCGCCCACCAGAACATCAGCAGCGCATAGCCGGCGAGGTGAGCGAGCTTGTCGGCTTGGCTGATGCCTTCGTCCAGCGGCGGTGGACCGAGGGAGAAAACAAGCGTGAGGGCGACGCCGAGCCAGCCCCCCACGCGCCAGAGGCGCACGCAATCGAGCCGGCGCCACAGCCGTTTGGTCATGTGTGGCGCTGCGCCCAGCGCAGCATGACGATGCCGGCGGCGATCATCGGCAGCGAGAGCCATTGACCCATCGAAAGTCCAAGTCCCAGAAGACCAAGGAAGGCGTCAGGCTCGCGTGCGAATTCGGCGAGGAAACGCAAGGTGCCGTAGCCGATGAGGAAGACGCCGGACACGGCGCCCACGGGGCGCGGCTTGTTCGAGTATATCCACAGGATGACGAACAGCAGCAGGCCCTCGCCGGCGAACTGGTATAGCTGGGAAGGGTGGCGCGCAATGCCGTCGCCCGCCTGCGGGAAGAGCATGGCCCACGGCAGATCGGTGGCGCGTCCCCACAGCTCGCCGTTGATGAAGTTGCCGAGCCTGCCGGCAGCGAGCCCCAGCGGTACCAGCGGAGCGATGAAGTCGGTGACGGCGAGCCAGCGCAGGCGATGCCGCTGCGCGAACAGCGCCATCGCGATGATGACGCCGAGGAAGCCGCCGTGAAAGCTCATGCCGCCTTCCCACACCTTGAACACGTCGAGTGGATGCGCGAGGTATTCGGTGGGCTTGTAGAAGAGGATGTAGCCGAGCCGGCCGCCGAGGATGACGCCGAGCACGCCATAGAACAGCACGTCGTCGAGCATCTTCGCGTTCCAGCCGGTCCACGGCCGGTGCGCGATGCACCAGCGCCCGAGCAGGATCACCTGGACGAAGGCGACCAGGTACATGAGTCCGTACCAGTGAACGGCGACGGGGCCAAGCTGCAGGGCAACGGGATCGAATTGCGGATGAACGAGCATGAGGGGTCAAGGGTCAGGGATGGAAAAGCACGGGTAAAATGGCCGGCGTATTATCGAGCCGAAACGCAGAAATCTTGTTGACGGAAGGGCGTTTGCGTCATCAGTGTCTCGCAAGCCCCGTGACGTTTCGGCTCGATAATAATCAAGCTTGGCTTTGTGTCGACGAGAAAAGCCAGGTCTTTGGATTTTCCCATCAATACAGATTACCCGAGTGACCATCATGCCCACCTACCGTTCCCGCACCACCACCCACGGACGCAACATGGCCGGTGCACGCGCCCTGTGGCGCGCCACTGGCATGAAGGACGAGGATTTTTCTAAGCCGATCATCGCCATCGCCAACTCGTTCACCCAGTTCGTGCCGGGCCACGTGCACCTGAAGGACATGGGGCAGCTGGTGGCGCGCGAGATCGAGGCGGCGGGCGGGGTGGCGAAGGAATTCAACACCATCGCGGTCGACGATGGCATCGCGATGGGCCACGGGGGCATGCTGTATTCGCTGCCGAGCCGCGATCTGATCGCCGATTCGGTCGAATACATGGTCAACGCCCACTGCGCCGATGCGCTGGTGTGCATTTCCAACTGCGACAAGATCACCCCCGGCATGCTCAACGCCGCGCTGCGCCTCAACATCCCGACGGTGTTCGTGTCCGGTGGACCGATGGAAGCCGGCAAGGTGGTGTGGGAGAAGCAGACCATCAAACTCGACCTGGTCGACGCCATGGTATCGGCGGCCGACGCCGCGTACAGCGACGAGAAGGTGAACGAGCTCGAACGCTCCGCCTGCCCGACCTGCGGCTCGTGCTCGGGCATGTTCACCGCCAACTCGATGAATTGCCTGACCGAGGCGCTCGGGCTGTCGCTGCCGGGCAACGGCTCGCTCCTGGCGACCCACGCCGACCGCCGCAACCTGTTCCTCGCGGCGGCACGTCTCATCGTCCGCAACACACGGCGCTACTACGAAGAAGGGGATACGCGCGTACTGCCGCGGGCAGTCGCCAGTTTCGACGCTTTCGAGAACGCCATCGCGCTCGACATCGCGATGGGCGGCTCGACCAACACCGTGCTCCATCTGCTCGCCGCCGCGCACGAGGCCCACGTCGACTTCACGATGGCAGACATCGATCGCATGAGCCGGCGCGTGCCGCACCTGAGCAAGGTGGCTCCGTCGATCCAGACCTACCACATGGAAGACGTGCACCGTGCCGGCGGCGTGATGGCGATCCTCGGTGAACTCGAGCGCGGCGGCCTCATCCATCGCGATGTGCCGACCGTGCTGATGAAGACGCTTGGCGAGCAGATCGACGTCTATGACATCCGCCGCAGCAAGGCCTCCGACGTCAAGGAATACTACCGCGCCGCGCCCGGCGGCGTGCCGACGCAGACCGCGTTCTCGCAGGACCGCCGCTTCGCGAAGCTGGATGACGATCGCACCCATGGCTGCATCCGCGACATCGCCCACGCCTACTCACAGGAAGGCGGACTTGCGGTGCTGTACGGCAATCTCGCGGAAGACGGCTGCATCGTCAAGACCGCCGGCGTCGACGAGAGCATCTGGAAATTCTCCGGTCCGGCACGCGTGTTCGAGTCGCAGGACGCCGCGGTCGAGGCCATCCTCGGCGACCATATCAAGCCCGGTGACGTCGTCGTGATCCGCTACGAAGGTCCGCGCGGCGGCCCCGGCATGCAGGAAATGCTCTATCCGACCAGCTATCTGAAGTCGAAGGGACTGGGCGCGGCCTGCGCGCTCATCACCGACGGCCGCTTCTCCGGCGGCACCTCGGGCCTGTCGATCGGTCACGCCTCGCCGGAAGCGGCCGAAGGCGGCACCATCGGCCTGGTCGAGGACGGCGACATCATCGACATCGACATTCCCGCGCGCCGCATCAACGTGCGCCTCGACGACGCCACGCTGGCGCGCCGTCGCGCCGCGATGGACGCCCGCGGCGCGCAGGCGTGGAAGCCGGCGAACCGCGTACGCGAGGTGTCGGCCGCGCTGCGCGCCTATGCCGCGATGACGACTTCGGCCGCCTTCGGCGCGGTGCGCGACGTCAGCCAGGTCGAGCATCCGACCGAGGCACAGGCACACGCCGATCCGCTGGCACGCTTCGCCATCCCCGGCCAGCTCTGCTTCAGGCAGGGCGCGGGCGGACTCATCTACGTCGACATCGACAACCACGGCGGCCGCGCAACGCTCTGCCTGCAGGGTGCGCACGTCGTGAGCTTCCGTCCCAAATCGCAGCGGGACCCGGTGGTGTGGGTGTCCGATGCGGCGAAATTCGCGCCCGGCAAGTCGATCCGCGGCGGCGTGCCGGTGTGCTGGCCGTGGTTCGGCGCGCACGACGCGGAATCGGGCTACCCCGCCCACGGCTTCGCCCGCACCGTCGCCTGGGACGTGATCGGCACGCGCCGCCGCAACGACGCGCGCACCGAAATCACCCTGCAGCTCGCCGACAACGAGCAGACCCGCACCCAGTGGCCGCATGCCACGCGGCTGACGCTGACCGTAAGCGTCGGCGAGAAGCTCGAGGTGAGCCTCGCCACGACCAACACGGGCGATGCGCCGGTGAAGATCGGCGAGGCGCTTCATACCTATTTCCACATCGGCGACATCGGCGCTGTGGCGGTGGCGGGGCTCGAAGGCTGCGACTACCACGACAAGGTCGACAATTTCGCGCGCCGGACGCAGGTCGGCAGCATCGGCTTCAGCGGTGAGGTCGATCGCGTCTACGTCAACACCGCGACCGACTGCATCATCGTCGACCCCGGTCTCAGTCGTCGCATCCGCATCGCCAAGACCGGCTCGCAGTCCACCGTGGTGTGGACGCCGTGGACCGAGAAGGCGGAAAAGATGGGTGACATGGGGCGCGGCACGTCGGGCGCCGGCTGGCGCGAGATGGTCTGCGTCGAATCCGGCAACGCGATGGACAATGTCGTCACCGTGGCGCCGGGCGAGACGCACACGCTGGCCGTGACGTACAGCGTGGAACCTTTGTGATTGCTTGATCCGCGAAGGGCCGTTGTCCGTGCGCTGCGGACAATCGCGGCGAGGGCGCCGCTCCCACAAGGCAGCGCCGTCGCAGGAGATCCGCCCTCGACCGGATGGGATGGCGGTTCGCCGCCCGGTTCGCACCGCTTGCGGTGCTCCTGCCAGGCCGCACGCATGCCAAGGGTCAATTCAGATTGGCGTTTGAAGATTTTCTTCGCGCCCCTTCGCGGATGAATATTTCAGGTCACCCGGCGCAAGCGCCGGGTTTGGCGGTCAGTGGGCGGCCGGCTTCATCAGGTTGACCACGTGCGGCTTCACCACGCTGCGGGTCGACGAACAGCTGCCTTCCTCGGTCACGCCGAGCTGGTGTTCGGCTTCGTTGAGCAGGTTGATGACGTCGACATAGAACTTGTCGTTGGCCATCATGCGCGCGGTGCGCCCGCCTTCGTTGCTCGCGAGCACATCGGCACCGTTGTTGATCAGCCATTCCACCACCGCGGCGTCGCCGCCACCCGCGGCGAGCATCAGCGGCGTGATGCCGAAGAAGATGCGGACGTCGAGCGCAGCCCCCGCCCGATGCAGCGCCTCGATCACCTCGACATAACCGCGACCGGCGTCGCCGTTATAGGCGGCTCGGGCGAGGGCCGTCCAGCCCTGGGGGGTGACGGCATTGACGTTGGCGCCGGCGGCAATGAGCGCCTCGACAGCCGCGGCGTGGCCCTGCTGCGCCGCGTGCATCAACACCGTTTCGCCTTGCTCGTCGGCGCCGTGCACATCGGCGCCCGCTTCGACAAGGCCCTTGATCCGCGCCGCATCGCCCGCGCGCGCCGCGGCAAACAGTTCCTGGGACATGGATTTCTCCTGCATGCTTACAAGCGATCAGGCTACAATTGTTGACGGATTTGGTCAACTATTATTTTGCGGCTTTGCGTGGCCGCAACATACTTCTATCTGCCCTGGTAGCAAAAACCCACACCGCCGTCTTGCCAGGCGGACGTTTTCCCTTAAGATGGCAAACGCGACAAACCGGGCTTGCGCTCGACCGATTCCCTTAACGGAGACTCCAGACATGAAAACCTTGATTGCAATGAGCGCAGGCGCGGCCCTCTTGGCCTTCACCGGCGCCGCTTCGGCCAACCAGGCGCTGGCCCAGAAAAACGCCTGCATGGCGTGCCACGCCGTCGACAAGAAAATCGTCGGCCCATCCTACAAGGACGTGGCGAAAAAATACGCCAGCGACAAGGGCGCGCACGACAAGCTGATGGCCAAGGTCAAGGCCGGCGGCAAGGGCGTGTGGGGCGAGGTGCCGATGCCGCCCAATCCGCAGGTGAAGGACGCCGATCTGTCGAAGATCATCGACTGGGTGCTCTCGCAGAAGTAATCCGCAGCGCGCTCGAATCCGGGCCGGCCGTGTGCCGGCCTTTGTTTTTGGTACGTCCGCCCCCCGTTTCCGCGGCAAGTTTGCTATCGTTGCGGCTTACAATAAGCAAGAGGGGAGCCGACACCGTGAACCGCCCAACCGCTGCGGTACTCGCCGCAGGACTCCTGCCGCAGGCCGCGCACGCAGCCGAGCCCGGCGCCATCGATACGTTCTTCGGCGTCGTCAATGGCTATCTGGCAAACGTCGTCTTCTATGACGTCTTTCCCGGCGAACCTGTGGTGCCGTTCATCGTGGCCTGGCTGATCGTCGGTGCGGTGTTCCTCACCCTGCGCCTGAGCTTCGTCAACCTGCGCATGATGGGTCACGCCTTCGCCGTGCTGCGCGGCAAATACCGCACGCCGGACGACCGCGGCGAGGTCAGTCCGTTCCAGGCGCTGACCACCGCGCTGTCGGCCACTGTCGGACTCGGCAACATTGCCGGTGTGGCGATCGCGATTTCCATCGGTGGACCGGGCGCCACGTTCTGGATGATCGTCGCCGGCTTCCTCGGCATGACCACCAAGTTCACCGAGGCGACGCTGGCGCAGCGCTATCGCGAGGTACGCCCCGACGGCCACATCATGGGCGGCGCGATGGAGTATCTGTCGAAAGGCTTTGCCGAGGTCAATCTGCCCACCACCGGCAGGGTGCTTGCCGGCATGTTCGCCGTGTTCACCGTGCTGGGCTCGTTCGGTGCGGGGAGCGCGTTCCAGGTCAGCCAGTCGCTGGGTGCCGTGCAGGAACAGCTGCCCTTCTTCAACGAAACGCCGATCGCCTACGGACTCATCGTCGCGGTGCTGGTGGGCGTGGTGATCATCGGCGGTCTGCGCCGCATCGCCCACGTCGCCGAAGGCGTGGTGCCGAGCATGATCCTGATCTATCTTTCGGCCTGCCTGTGGATCATCCTCGGCAATGTCGAGCAGTTGCCGCACGCATTGACCAAGATCGTCACCGAGGCGTTCGCGCCGATCGCCGTGGCGGGCGGCATGGTCGGCGTGCTGGTGCAGGGCTTCAAGCGCGCGGTGTTTTCCAGCGAAGCGGGCCTCGGTTCCGCGGCGATCGTGCACTCGACCGCGTCGGTCAAGTATCCGATCCGTCAGGGCATGGTCGCGCTGTACGAGCCGTTCATCGACACCATCATCATCTGCACCATGACCGCGCTGGTCATCGTCATCACCGGCGTCTACAACGACCCCGCCACGCTGGCGCTGCGCGAAGCGAGCAAGGGCGCGGCGCTGACCTCGGTGGCTTTCGCCACGGTAGCGGACTGGTTTCCCATCATCCTCACCATCTCGGTGGTGCTGTTCGCCTACAGCACCATGATCTCGTGGTCCTACTACGGCGAACGCTGCTGGGCCTATCTGTTCGGCGAGCGCACTTCCATCGTGTATCGCGTGCTGTTTCTTGTTTTCATCGTCATCGCCTCGGTGGCGAGCGCCGCCAACATGCTCGACTTCACCGACCTGCTGGTGCTGGCGATGGCCTTTCCGAACTTCCTCGGTTTGTATTTGTTGAGCGGGAAAGTGCGGTCTATGCTTAGAGAGTATGAAACCCGTCTGCGCGACGGAATCCTCGACCGGGAAGCGGGCCGCGACCGCTGAAAAGGCGGGTAAACCAGGCGGGTGAAACGTACGGAGGCCGGGTGGTATTTTCGGCCAAGGCTGCGTTTTATTCATCAGAAAGCGCTAATATTCGATCCCGCTGCGCATCCCTGGTTGTGGCTACGCAGCCTGGCGTCACACCGACGCTTCCGTTTCCCCGTCATTTACCAGGAGATCTCTCATGAAACTCACTACTCTCGCCGCAGCGCTGATCGCCGTCACAGCCACCCCGTTCGCCTTCGCCGCCGATCCCGCCCCCGCCACTCCCGAAGCCTGGGCTGGCAAGATGCTCGACCCGACGCAGAACGCCTCCGCATTCAAGGACCCCAAGGCGTTCGTGCCCTGGATGAACGCCGTGGTCGACCCCGCCACCGCCATGGCGATGAGCCAGGCGATGATGAACCCCAACACCAGCGTGCGCATGATGAGCGGCATGATGTCGCCGGCCGCGTACCAGAACTACATGCAGTTCCTCGACCCGGCCGTGTCGATGAAGTGGATGGGCGCGATGATGGACCCGAACTTCTACACCGCCGCGATGATGCCCTTCATGAACCCCAACACCTACATGAAGTGGATGATGGCGCCCATGGATCCGCGCATGTGGAATCTCGGCATGCAGACGATGAACCCCGGTCTCTACGCCAACTGGATGATGGCGCCGATGTCGCCGCAAGCGATGAACGCGATGATGATGCCGATGAATCCCGCTACCTACACCAACATGATGGGCGCGGCGATGAACCCGCAGACCTACGGCATGCTGGGCGGCTTCATGGACCCCAACGCATACAACACCATGATGCAGGGTTTCAATCCCATGACGATGATGGCACCGATGACCGCCCCCGTCGCTCCGGCCGCTCCGGTCGCTCCGGCTCCGGCGGCACAGTAAGTCCCGCACGCGCCCCGCTGGGGCGCGCTATGCCTGCAACGCCGGCGCGCCGAAGCGCCGCAGACCCGTTTCGGTCAAAACCGCGTCCAGCGGCATGTCCCACGGGTCGTGCGGCAGTGCTTCCACGCGCTGGCAGGCATAGGCGACACCGATCAGGCGCGGCTTGCGCCACAACCGGCGATGACGCATGAAGGAAAGCGTCGCGTCGTAGAATCCTCCCCCCATTCCCAGCCGGTAGCCCCGGTCGTCGAATCCCACCAGCGGCATGAAGAGCAGGTCGAGCTGGCGTGCGCGCAAGGCCTTCGCGTCGACGGGCTCGGGGATGCCGTAGCGATTCGTGCGCATATGCGTCTCTGTGACGACGCGCCCGAAGCGCATCACCCGCCCGCGTTTGGACAGCACCGGCAGGTAGCATGCGGTGCCCATGCGCCGCGCGAGTTCCAGCAGTGGGCGCACGTCGAATTCGCCACTCTGCGGCAGATAGAAGCCGATGCGCCGCGCGCGCAGCAGCAGCCCATGGCGCAGGGCGTGGCGAAGCGCGGTGCGCGCCGCGCGGTGGCGGGCAGGCAGGGGAATCGCGTTGCGCGCCGCCTTGAGCTGGCGCCGCAGGGCGTGTTTGTCCATCAGGTGCAGTGTACCGGCTCGGCAGGAGGTGAAGGTCCTGCGCGACGCATCGAGAGGCACGAACCGGAACGAAGAAAGGCTCCCCGCCTGTGCCGTGACCTGCCGCGGAATCTTGAACCGGGGTTCAAGATGGCCGCAGTCCGAGGCGCTTCGGGCACATGAGACGGGTCACGCGCACACCCGCACCGGGGTAGACCGCAGCCGTGCACGCATGCATTGGTTCAGAAATCGCAACCGGCCTCGAGCACCGCAGGGAGCGCATCCAGTGTACCCGATCCGCACGATAAGGAAAGCGCGACCCCGATCAGAACAAACGGTCCTGTTCTTCCAGAACCGTATCGAGTAGCACGTTGCACTGCGTGAGCCGTGTGCGCGCCTCTTCGATGAGACTGCCGCCGCCCTGGGTGAGGAGATCGTGGGCGAGGTTGAGCCCGGCCATGATGGCGATACGTTCGGCGCCGATCACCTTGCCGCTGTCGCGGATCTCGCGCATTTTTTCGTCGAGATAATTGGCCGCGGCGATGAGTGCGGATTCCTCGTCGCGCGCGCAGGCGACCTTGTAGCTGCGGCCGAGAATGCTGATTTCGATCGAGCGCGGACCGGCCATCAGACATCCTCCGGCAGCGTGTCGAGCAGCGCCTGCAGCCGCCCTTTCGCGGCGTCGAGCCGGGTGGCGAGCTGCCTGTTGTCGTGCTGCGCCGCGACCAGTTGCTGGCGCAAAGCGACGTTGTCACGCCGTAGCTGCTGGCACAAGTCCGCCACCTGGTGCAGTTTGGCTTCGAGGGTGTCGAGTTCGGCGCGCATGGCGCGACTATAGAAGGCGGCGCGCACATGGTCAATCGCCTTATAATGGTGGCCTTCAGGTGCCGACGCGGCGTTCCGCCGCCGAGGATAAACGGGAAACAGGTGCGCGATTTTTCGCCAGGCCTGTGCTGCCCCCGCAACGGTCAGCGCTAAACGGTGTATCACACACGCCACTGGGTTCGCCCGGGAAGGCGATGCACTTGAGGCGCAAGCCCGGATACCGGCCTGAGCCCTGCCGCACGCGGCAGCGGATCGTGCAATGCGCCCGCGGGGACCCGGGCGCCCAACCGGACCTTCATCATGCGTCAAACCCTTCTCGCGCTCGCCCTGGGCGCCGTATTCGTTGCTTCCGCCCGCGCGGAGATCCTGCCGGAATTCGTCGGCGAAACCATCGTCGTTACCGCCACGCGCACGCCGCAGCCGCTCGCCGCGCCGCTGCAGCACACCAGCGTGATCACCCGTGCCGACATCGAGGCCTCGACCGCAACCGACCTGCCCACCCTGCTGCGTCGGGAGTCCGGCGTCGAGATTGCGTCGACGGGGGGGCTCGGTGCGCAAAGCGCGCTGCGCATCCGTGGCTCGGAAGCCGACCATGTGCTGGTGCTCGTCGATGGTGTGCGCGTCAGCTCCGTCACCGCCGGCACGACGGCGATCGACCAGATCCTGCTCGACGAGGTCGAACGTGTCGAGATCGTGCGCGGCAATGTGTCGAGCGTGTACGGCTCGGAGGCCATCGGCGGCGTGGTGCAGATCTTCACCCGGCGCGGCGCGGGAAAAACGGGCGCATCCGCCACGGTCGGGTACGGCAGCGACGACACCAGGAAGTTCGCCCTGTCCCTCGGCGGCGAGACCGGTGCCACACGGTTTCATTTCGGTGCCGCACACACGCGCACCGACGGTTTTTCCAGTGCCGATCCGGCTTTCGTGCCCACGCCGTGGACGTTCACGCCGGCCGATGCCGACGACGACGCCTACCGCAACACCACGCTGAACCTGGCGCTGTCGCAGCGGCTCGCGGCCGGACACGAAGTCGGACTGACCGCGTTCCGTTCCCATGGTGACATTGAGTTCGACGGCAGCCTGCAGAACGCCAGCGAACAGACGCTGACCACGCTGAGCGTCTATGGCGAGAGCCGCTGGCATCCGGATTGGCTGAGCCGCATCCAGCTCTCGCAGGGCCTTGACGATCTCACCGCCAGTCTCGACGGTACGGTGACGGACCGCTTCCGTACCCGCAACCGCCAGATCGACTGGAGCAATACCGTGGACACCGGTCGCGGCACGCTCCGCGTCGGTCTGGCCGGGCTGTGGCAGCGGCTCGACAGCGCCGCCGCCTACGCCGAGGACGCGCGCCGAGTGGCAAGCGTGACCGCCGGCTA
>JANJXF010000156.1 GCA_024709165.1 Thiobacillus sp.
GATGATGCCGGGAATGCCGCGCAAGCGGTCGATGCCGGCAAGCAGGCTGTTGTCCGGCAGGAAGATGTCGTTGACGAAATAGTGCGCCTCGATGCGGGCGAGCGAGAGCGCGGTTTTTTCGCTGGCGAAGGCGGCGACGAGTTCGGGATTGGGGCGCAGGGTCGAGCATGAGGCTTCGAATACCGCCCAGCGGTGCGCCGCGGGCAGGTGCACCGCCGGATCGGGATGGACGAGACGGCGATGGTAGGCGGCAAGGAGGTCTTCCCGCTCGGTTTCCGGGATGAATCCTGCAAGTGCGCGCTGCGCTTCGGGAAAGAAGGCGCGGATGCCATGAAGAAACCAGTCGATCTCGCTCCGGCGGCACAGGAAAATGCCGCGCAGCACCAGGCCGAGGCAAGGCGCCGGATGGGCCTGGGCATAGGCAAGCGCGAGGGTCGATCCCCACGAGCCGCCGAAGACCAACCAGCGGTCGATGCCAAGTTCGGCACGCAGCGCTTCCATGTCCTCGATGAGATGCGGCGTGGTGTTGTCGGCCAGTTCGCCGTGGGGGGTCGAGCGGCCGCAGCCGCGCTGGTCGAACAGGACGATGCGGTATCGCGCGGGATCGAAGAAGCGCCGCTGTGCCGCCGAGGTGCCGGATCCGGGGCCGCCGTGCACGAACAGCACCGGGAGGCCGCCTGGATTGCCCGAGGTCTCCCAGTAGATGCGGTGCACGCCGGGTGTTTGCAGCATGCCACTGGCGTAGGGCTGAATGTCGGGGTAGAGCGGGGCGGGGTCGGTCATGGCGAAAGGCAGCGGATCGAGTTGCGATAGTAGCGCCAGAAACCGTGATGCGCGAGATTGCATGTGATTTGCCCCATGCTATCGACAGGTGCGCAGCGGCAACGTATGCTTGATCCGATGCGCGCAATGGTGCGAATGTGCCGTGTCGTTCGGTTCGTGGTGCGGCGAGGAGAAAAACATGAATCATCCCGTCAGGGTCGCCCTGCTGGGCCTGGGCGAGGTCGGGGAACGGTTTGCCGAGCACTTCCTGGAGAAGATCCAGGAAGATCGTGCCAATGTTGAAATCGTCGCCGTGGCACACCGTGATCTCGATTCGCCGGTGGCAATGGGCTTTCGTCACAGTCGGGTGCCGGTGTTCGAGGACGCCATGGATGTGGTGTCGCTGGGCCCGCGGGTCGACGTGATCTTCGACCTGACCGGCGATCCGGACGTGCGCAGGAGACTGCGTGAGGCGCTGCAGACGTCGCACAACCGGCATACGGTGATCGCCCCGGAAGTCGTCGCGCAACTTTTGTGGAATTTCTTTGGTGCGGGGGAGCTGCCGCGCAGCGCCCGGACCGGTTACTGACCCGATGCGCCGGGTAACCGGTCGCCGCGCCAACAACGACAACGACTGCCGAATTCAAGGAGAAATCATGACCCTGCAAGCCATGAAGGAAGACGAAGCACGGTTGCTTCGCGAGGAAATCGAAATGTTGATGTCAGAGCGCCGTCAGCTGCTGCAGGTGACGGGTGCCGCGGCCGTGCTGGTGGCCAATCTCGACGTCGACAGCCTGCCGGACGAAATCGGTACGATCGACGCCGCCGAGCTGCTTGCCGAGCAGCTCAACAGTCTGTCCGAGGAGACACTCAGGGATGCGCTCGAGTCGGTGCGCGCGGAGCTCGATCCGGCCGGGTAATACGTTTTTGCCATCTTGATACGCCCGTCGATCCCCGATCCCGCGCGGATCGGACGTTTTCTGCTGGTCGCCGGACTGGCGGCGCTCGCCTACGCGGCAGCAGGTGCTCTGAGCATCCGGGTCACGGCCTGGGGAGCCGATATCCTGACCGCCGTATGGCTGGCGGCCGGGGTCGGGGCGACCGTGGCCATCCGCTTCGGCATGGCGGGGGTGCTCGGCGTCCTGCTCGGTGCACTGTTGCTGAACTACTGGTTCCTGCCGGAGTTTTTCGTCTGGCAGCGCGCGCTGGGCGCAGCCATCGGTGCGTTCATTGTCGGCTTCCTGCCGCGGGCGATGCAGCCTTTCAGCACGACACTCGATTTCGTCGGCAGCGTCGCCAAGTTCGCGCTGCTGGCGGCGCCGCTGGGCAGTGCGGCGGGCGCGATGACCGATATCCTGAGTCTGTACGGTGCCGGTGTGCTTGTCGACCATGCCCTGCTGGAGGGATTCTGGGTCGACTGGCTGGGCCATCTGCTGGGTATCTATCTGGTCGCGCCCCTGATGTTGACGGCGATGCGCTGGGATCTGCTGCCCAGCGGATTGGGTGCGCGTGTCGAGGGTCTGGCACTGGTACTCGCCATGCTTGTGCTGACGCTGCTGATGATGCGCTACGCGACGCCGCTGCGGCCTGCCGAGATCGTTCTGTTCGTCCTGCTGCCGGCCGTATTGTGGGCGGCGCTGCGTTTCTCGGTGGTGGGGGCGAGTCTGGCGATTTTCCTTGCCGGGATCGTCATTCTCAGCGTCGTCGTCGTGTCGTCCGGCGGCATCCAGGTCACCACGCCGTCGCGCGAGGTGTTTGCCCTGCAAATCAGCATGCTGGCCATGGCGCTGGGTGGCATGTTCGTTTCCGCGGCGCTTGCCGAGCGGCGTTATTCCGAGATGCGGCTCGACATGCTGGCGAATCACGATCCGCTGACGGGGCTGCCGAACCGTTCGTATTTCCAGGATTTTCTCAACCATGCGCTGGCGCGGGCACAGCGCGAACGTGCGCAGGTTTCGCTGCTCTTCATCGACCTCGACCGTTTCAAGCACATCAACGATTCGCAGGGGCACGAGGTGGGCGACCAGGTGCTGCGCATCGTCGGCAACCGGCTCGACGAGCAGTTGCGCAGCGACGATTTCGTCGCCCGTCTGGGTGGCGATGAATTCGCGGTGATCCTCAATCATCCACCGGCATCGCGTGCCGCCAGCCGGGTCGCGCGCAAGCTCGGCAAGGCGCTTGCCGAGCCGTTCAGGATTGGCCAGCGCCGCTATGCGATTGGTGCGAGCATCGGGATCAGCGTGTATCCGGACGACGGCCGGGATGGCAACACGCTGCTGCGGCAGGCCGATCTGGCCATGTATCAGGCGAAGCAGCGTCGCAGTGGCTTCGAATACTACAGCGACGAGCTCAATACCATCGCGCAGCAGCAGTTGGCACTGGAATCGGGCCTGCGCCAGGCGCTTGAACGCAGCGAGCTCGCGCTCGCCTATCAGCCCAAGGTCGATCTCGCCAGCGGGCGGGTGGTTGGCCTGGAAGCGCTGGTGCGCTGGCTCTCACGGTCGGGCACCATCGTCGGCCCGAGCCAGTTCATCCCGATCGCCGAGGAGACCGGGCTCATCGTGCCGATCGGGCGCTGGGTGATGCGCGCCGCGTGTGTACAGTGGATCGCCTGGCGCGACGCCGGCCTCGATCCGCCCCCGGTGGCGGTGAATCTGTCGCCGCGGCAATTCTCCGATGCGCACCTGATGGAAGATATCGACGCAATTCTTCAGGAGACGGGGATGGACATCGCGCACCTGCAGATCGAGATCACCGAGAGCGCGGCGATGGAAAACCCCGAACGCACGTCCGGCATGCTCGGCGCCCTGCGGCAGCGTGGCCTGCATGTTTACATCGACGACTTCGGCACCGGTCATTCCAATCTGAGCCAGTTGAAGCGCATGCCAATCGATGCGTTGAAGATCGACATGAGCCTGGTGAAGGATGTGCTCACGGACAGCGATGACGCAGAAATTGTCAATGCCATCATTCGTCTGTCGCACGCGCTCAAGCTGCGCGTGGTGGCCGAGGGTGTCGAGTCGGTCGGCCAGCTGGCCTTCCTCAAGGAGAAGGGCTGCGACGAAATCCAGGGATTTCTCGTCAGCAGGCCGCTGCCGCCGGACAGGGTCAGTGTCCTGTTCGGGCAGATATTCGCGTTCGACGAATCCTGATCGCCCGCCTGCGCGTTATGCCTTGCGGAACGTTCGCAGGTATTGCCATTCGAAAAAGCGTTTTGCCCAGTGCATGAGCCGGCAGGGCGGCAGGAGCAGGGCGCGCCGTTCGTTGCGGTAAACCATGATGCCGCGGTCGAGGGTATCGACGATGCAGATGAGTTCGGCCTTGAAGCGCGCGACGGGCGGCTCGCCGCGGAGCGCGCGCAGCAGGTTTTCCGCAGCGGCCCTCGCCTGCAGGTCGGCGATGTGCGCCTGCTTGGGCAGCCAGTCAGGGCCGGGGTAGCTGCCGCTGTCGCCCGCCACGTAAATCCTGTCGCTGCCGGTGACCCGGCAGTATGTATCGGCCTGGAAAAACCCCCCGTCGGATAACGGTAGTCCGGCGTCTTTTGCCCATGCCGGACCGGTCATGCCAGGCATGAAGAGAATCAGGTCGGCGGGAATTTCGCCGCCTTCGGTCTTCACCCGGTCGGCTTCGAAGGCGGTGGGTTTATGGCCCAGTTGGGTGGTGATGTTGCGCTTCTGCATTTCGCGCAGCAGGCCGGTCACGGCTTTGGAACCCAGGCGCTTGCCCGGTTCCTGGGAGGCGTGGAAGAACACCAGTTTGAAATGCTCACGCCGGCCCTGTTTCTTCAGCAGTGTGTCGATGCCGAACAGCAGCTCGAACATCGGCCCGCCGCGCATCGCGCCCTGTTCCTTCGGGTTGGTGCCGAAACCGAATGCAAGGGTGCCGCCGTCCATGGTGGCGAGGCGTTCGCGGATCGATTCGGCGGCCGCGGCGCCTTCGCAGATGGTCAGTGCATGTTCGATACCCGGCAGGCCCTTGAGAAAGCGCCCGCCGCTGGCGATGAGGAGTGCATCGCTGGTGAGTGTTCCGGTGTCGGTCAGCACGCTGCGTCCGCCGTCGGCAAGGCCGGTGACGCGCCCGGCGTGGAAGGCGACATCGTGGCGGGAAAGAAAATCCGAGACGTCGATGGCGAGATCGGCGCCACGTCGCAGGCCCGCCGGCACCCAGATCAGGCTGGGGTAGTACATCAGCTCCGCGCGTGGCGCAACGAGCGTGATGCGCACCGCGCGGTCGCGTTTGCGCAGTTCGCGCACGGCGGTCAGCGCGGCGAATCCCGATCCGATGATGACGATGTGGGGGTGGGACATGACGGGCTCCTGTGGGGGCGAAGGGCAGGCGGGTCGAGGCAGCGTTGCTGCGTGGCGAATCCCGTGGTGTCGCCGCGGTCAGGGAATCCGGAACGTGCCAGGCCCCCGACCGTCGTGCGTGTTCAGCCGACCAGCTGGCCGAGCACGAAGGGCAGGATGCCGCCCTTGTCGTAATACTCGACTTCGATCGGCGTGTCGATGCGCAGCTTGAGTGCGACGCGCTCCGAACTGCCGTTGGCGCGATGAATCACCAGCGTGACATCCTGCTGCGGGACGATGCCGGACTCGGTGCCTTCGAGGTCGAAGCTTTCGCTGCCGTCGAGCTTCAGGGTGGTCGCATCGACGCCGTCCTTGAACTGGCACGGCAGCACGCCCATGCCGGCGAGGTTGGCGCGGTGGATGCGCTCGAAGCTCTTGGCGACGACCGCCTTCACGCCGAGCAGCGTGGTGCCCTTGGCGGCCCAGTCGCGCGACGAGCCGGTGCCGTATTCCTCGCCGGCGAAGATCATCAGCGGCGTGGCCTGATTCTGGTATTGCATCGCCGCGTCGTAGATCGGTTTTTCCTGGCCGTCCTGCAGCGTGACGCCGCCCTCGGAACCGGGGATCATCAGGTTCTTGATGCGCACGTTGGCGAAGGTGCCGCGCATCATCACTTCGTGGTTGCCGCGGCGCGCGCCGTAGCTGTTGAAATCGGCCTTTTCGACGCCGTGTTCGGTGAGGTAGAGGCCGGCGGGCGAGGTCGGCTTGATGCCGCCGGCC
>JANJXF010000162.1 GCA_024709165.1 Thiobacillus sp.
GATGTTCTTCGGCACCCTGCATTGGGGCTGGGAAATCGCCGGCGCGCCCCTGCTGCGCGGCAACCTTTCGGCGGCCGAACTGCTCGGTGTGCTCCCGCTTGCCGATCCCTTCGCGGTGCTGCAGCAACTGGTCTCCGGCCACTGGCTGCATACCACTGTGCTGACCGGCGCCGTGGTGATCCTCGTGTTCTACGCCTTCGCCGGACGGGTGTTCTGTGCCTGGGTGTGCCCGATGAATATGGTGACGGACGCCGCGGCTTGGCTGCGCAACCGCCTGAATCCGAAACACCTGTTCGTGCTGTCGCGCACCACACGCTACTGGATCCTCGGGATGGCCCTGCTGCTCTCGGCACTCACCGGAGTCGCCGCCTTCGAATGGGTGAGCCCGATTTCCATGCTGCACCGCGAGCTGATTTACGGGGTGGGCATGGGTCTGAGCGCGGCGCTCGGTATTTTCATCTTCGACCTGCTGATCCTGAAGCACGGCTGGTGCGGACATCTGTGCCCGCTCGGCGCGTTCTACGGTCTCGTCGGCAGCCGTGCGGCGATTCGCGTGCGCTTCGACGATGTCAGTTGCACCCGCTGCGGCGAATGCGCGCGCGTGTGTCCCGAGCCGCAGGTGCTCAATCTCAGGCAGGCGGCCGAGCGCGGCATGGTGGCATCCGGCGCATGCACCAACTGCGGCCGTTGTCTGCCGGCCTGCCCAGAAGACAGTCTCGATTTCGCGTGGCGCTGGCAGGTAGTGCCGCAAGGTGCGAGAAAACAACCCTGACCAAGAGGAAACGGAGATGAAAAAGACCATTACGGCAGTTCTGGCGATTGGCCTCGTGAGTGTGGCCTATGGTGCGCTGCAGGCGGGCGAGGTCGTGGTGCGCGACGACCAGATGGGCCTCTCGCCGGGCAGTGTGTTCGACGATCCCAGTCCGGACGTCTTCCAGTATCCCGAGACCGAACCTTCGGCGGCCCGGGCGGGGCAGCGCGCCTATCTCGGTGCGCCGCCGCAGGTGCCGCACAAGATCGACAATCTGCTGCCCATCCGCGCGAAGAAGAACGCATGCCTGCGCTGTCACGACGCGCCGGACATGATCGGTAAGCCGCGTTCGACATCGGGCGAGCCGACGCCGATGCCGCCGAGCCATTACGTCAAGCTCGACGACGGCAGTCTCAAGCGTGCCGACAACCGCCATGTGTGCGTGCAGTGTCACACGCCGCAGGCCGAGGTGAAGGAACTGGTGGGCAACACTTTCGTGCCCTGACCGCGTCCGCCGTAGAAAAATACCAGGGGCGCGGCGTCGAATCAGCAGGCAGAGTTTGCGTGTTGTTCTATAGTCAATAAAAAAGATTACCGGCGTCTACGACGCGCCGTTTTTCAAGCTGAGTCCGCCGTGGGTGGACAAGACACCAGGGAGGCGAACATGGGTAGTCGCATTGCAATGGCCGTACTCTTGGCGGGGTTGGGAACGTGGGCGCATGCCGCCGATTCCATTGAGGCCCTGGCCAGTACCTGCAACAACTGTCACGGCGTCAACGGGGTATCCGTCGGCCCCACCATGCCGTCGATCGGTGGACTGCCCCAGGCCTATCTCACCAACGTCATGCTGGAATGGAAGAGCGGCACCCGTTTTTCCGCCACCATGGGGCGCCTGCTCAAGAGCTACAGCGACGTGCAGATTGCCGACCTGGCGGCGTATTTCGCGAAACAGCCATGGGTGCCGCAGGCACAGAAAATCGACGCCGCGCGCGTGCGGCTCGGCGCGCAGTCGCTCAAGCGTTGCGAGAAGTGCCACGGCGACGATGGTCTCCCGCGCGATGGCGAAACGCCTCCCGTGAACGGCCAGTGGGCAGGCTATCTCTACCTTGAATCGCTCAAGTACCGCGACGATGCGGTGGGGATGTCGAACCGCCAGATGCGCGGCGCCATGAAGAAATTGAGCGACGAGGAGCTGCGCGCCGTATCTGACTATTATGCCAGCCAAAAATAATCGGGAGAGCGCCATGAATCGACTCAATCGCCGTGATTTCCTCAAGGCCGTCACCATCGCTGCGCCGGCCCTGGCGCTGCACGCTCCTTGGGCGCACGCGAGCGGCAAGTCCCGTGTGGTCGTCGTGGGGGGCGGCTTCGGCGGCGCCGTGGCGGCCAAGTACCTGAAGATGCTGGCGCCTCAACTCGACATCACCCTGGTCGAGCGCAACAAGGTCTATGTGTCCTGTCCCCTGTCCAACGAGGTCATTTCCGGACACGGCGAGTTGAAGGATCTCGAAATCGGCTACGACGGACTGCAGAAGCGCGGCGTCAACGTGGTCTTCGACGAGGCCACTGCCATCGACGCGACGAAGCGCACGGTCACGCTCAAGAGCGGCACGACGCTTGCCTACGATGCACTGGTGTTGTCGCCGGGCATCGATTTCAACTATGCCGGCGTGGAAGGGTATACCGAGGAACTGGCGAACACCGACCTGCCTCACGCCTACAAGGCCGGGCCGCAGACGCTCATGCTGAAGAAACAGCTGGAGGCGATGCCCGACGGCGGCACCTTCGTCATCGCCGTGCCGCCCGGCCCTTTCCGCTGTCCGCCCGGCCCCTACGAACGCGCGTCGCAGGTGGCGGCTTACCTCAAGGGGCACGGCAAGACCAAATCGAAGGTGCTGATTCTCGACGCCAACGATTCCTTTTCCAAGAAGGGTCTCTTCGAACAGGCCTGGAAAACCCACTACGGCAACATGATCGAGTGGGTGCCGGGGGCCTCCGATGGCAAGGTGGTGAAGATTGATCCCAAGACGAAGACTGCCTACACCAACTTCGGCGAACACAAGGCCGACGTGCTCAACGTCATTCCGCCGCACCATGCCGGTTCGATTGCCAAGCAGGCGGGACTCACCAACGAAAAGGGCTGGTGCCCGGTCGACATGCTGACCATGGAATCGACGGTGCAGAAGAACGTGTGGGTAGTAGGAGATTCCTGTGTGCACGGGGAACTGCCGGTCTACCCCATGCCGAAATCGGCACACGCCGCCGTCACCCAGGCGAAGGTGGCTGTCGGTGCGATCCTTGCGCGGCTGGCGGGACAGCCCGCGCCAACGCCGTATTTCGTCAACACCTGTTACAGCATCGCTGCGCCCGACTGGGGGTTCTCCGTGGTGCACGTCTACCGGGTGGAAGGCGGCAAGCTGATTTATGCGCAGGAAGCCGGCGGCATCTCCGTGATCGACACGCCGGCGATCACCACGTTGCGCAAATTGGAGGCGGAATACGCCGTCGGCTGGCTGAAGAACATCATGGCGGACTGTTTCGCCTGAGTGTGCGTATTGACCAATTTCCAGGGGAGAACGCCATGAGTAGAGGGAACCGTTATTCGCGCTGGCTGTTGGCAGCCGCCGCCGCATGGCTGGGCTGCGCCGTGCAGGCAGCGGAGCCGCCGAAACCGCCGATCAAGCCGGTCGACGCCGAGAAGTGCTTTGCGTGCCACGTCGAGATCGAGGATTTCCATGCCCAGGGGCGCCACGCCACGGTCAACTGCGCGCATTGCCACGACAACGCCGACGCCCACATGCAGACGGCCAAGCCGAAGAGCATGGGGACGCGGCCGGTCACCATCACCGATCATCGTGCGTGCGCGAGCTGTCACGTCGATCAGTACAACTCTTTCGTGCAGACCAACCTGCACTCGCCGGCGCGTCTGGAAAAGGCCACCTTCAAGAGCCGCTCGCCGCTGTTCGACAAGCTCATGGAGGGCTACGGCTTCACCAAGGAGCACGGCGAACCACGTTCGCACGCCTTCATGCTGGTCGACCAGTGGGCGGTTGACCGCGCGTTTGGCGGACGTATCCAGTTCAAGGACTGGACCTACATCAACAAGGCGGAACTGGCGGCGAACAACGCGTGGAACGTGCTGGTCGATCGCGAACCGGCGACGTCCGACCAGAAGAAATTCATGCGTCAGACCGTCACCGCGGTCAACCCGGTGTGCATGAACTGCAAGACGCAGGACCACATTCTCGACTGGAAATATCTGGGCGAGAAGGACCCTGCGGCGAAATGGGACCGCACTTCCAAACCGGTAGAGTTCGCTCGTGCGATGAAGCATCCGCTCAACTGCTTCATGTGCCACGATCCTCACTCGACCGGGCCGCGCGTGGTGCGTGATGCGCTGATCAGCGCCGTGGTCGATCGCAAACTAGGTACCTACCCGATGGACCCCGAGAAGAGCCAGAAGACGACCATGACCAAGGTCACCTTCAAGCGAAACGGGCAAGACTTCCGCGCCATCGGTCTGCTCAACCGGGTCGACTCCAACCTGATGTGCGCCCAGTGCCACGTCGAGTACAACTGCGGCCCCGGCTTCGACTGCACCGACCCGGAGGATCACAAGCCCGTCGGCATGGCGGACCCGCGCACCAATATCTTCCCGTGGACCAACGTGTTCGGCTACAAGAAGGTCATGGTCGAGGATTACAAGTTCAAGGACTTCAAGCATGCCGGCACCGGGGCCTACCTGCCCAAGATCCAGCATCCCGAATTCGAGACCACCTGGGGATCGAAGCACGAGCGGGCCGGGGTCGAGTGCAAGAACTGCCATATGCCGAAGAAGGTGCTGGCCAACGGCAAGACGCTGACCTCGCACCAGCAGATGTCTCCGCGTTACCAGATCAAGGAAACCTGCCTTACCTGCCACAAGGACTGGAGCGAGAAGGATGCTCTCTAATCACATCGACTCGATCCAGAACTACACCCGTGGCAAGCTTGCCAAGGCGGAATTCTGGATCGCCAACCTGATCGACTGGATCGGCAAGGCGCAGGCCGCCGGCACGGTGCCGAAGGACGTGATGGACAAGGCCTATGACCTGCAGTACGACGCCACCCTGTACTGGGAATGGTGGACCGCCGAGAACTCCGACGGCTTCCACAACCCGGAGAACGCGCGCGAGTCGCTCACCCGTTCGATCGACGCCTCGCAGGAAGGCATCGC
>JANJXF010000168.1 GCA_024709165.1 Thiobacillus sp.
CGGTAGCCGCCGTCCCCATGCAGCACGCGGCGTTCGGCCTCCGCCGCGAACACCGGTTCGATGCCGCTCGACAGGTTGTTGGCGAGCAGGCTGATGGTGCCGGCCGGTGCGATCGCCAGCAGGTGGCTGTTGCGGATGCCGTGCGTGGCGATGGCGTCGCGAAGGTCGGCAGGCAGGCGCATGGCGAAGCCGCTGGCGAGATGGGCGTCGCGCTCGAACGCGGGGAACGCGCCTTTCTCCTGCGCCAGGGCGATCGAGGCGCGGTATGCGGCGTCGCGCACGGTGCGCATCGCCGCTGCGGCGAGGGTGCGTGCCGCGTCGCTGTCGTAGGCGAGGCCGAGCAGGATGAGCGCGTCGGCGAGCCCGGTGATGCCCAGGCCGATGCGGCGCTTGCGCCGTGCCTCGTCGGCCTGGGCTGGCAGCGGATAGCGCGACACGTCGATGACGTTGTCGAGAAAGCGCACCGCCTGCGCGGCCGCGTCGGCGAGCGCGGCGAGGTCGAGCCGCGCATCGGCCTCGAAGGGCGCGGCGACGAAGGCGGCAAGATTGAGGGAGCCGAGATCGCAGGCGCCGTAGGGCGGCAGCGGAATTTCGCCGCATGGGTTGGTGGCAGCAAGATGCTCCTGGTGCGCCAGGGTGTTGTCGCGGTTGATGGTGTCGACGAACAGCACGCCCGGCTCGGCGGTGTCGTAGGCGGCGCACAGGATGCGCTGCCACAGCTCGCGTGCCTTGACGATGCGCACCACGCGGCACGGCACCGGCGCGGTGCCGCCGCTCCAGCGGCGCTCGACCACCGCGCCGCCGGCGGGCGCGTCATCGTGCAGCGGAAACAGCAGCGGCCAGTCGGCGTCCTTGGCCACCGCGTTCATGAAGGCATCGCTCACCTGCACGGAAAGATTGAAGTGGCGCAGCGCCGCCGGGTCGCGCTTGGCCTCGACGAAGCGTTCGATGTCCGGATGATCGCAGCGCAGCGTCGCCATCATCGCGCCGCGCCGTGCGCCGGTGGACAGCATGGTCGCGCACATCGCGTCCCAGATGTGCATGAACGACACCGGCCCCGAGGCGATGGTGCTGGACGCGCGCGCCACCGTTCCCGCAGGACGCAGCGTGGAAAAATCGTAGCCGATGCCGCCGCCGTGCTGCATGGTGAGCGCGCCTTCCTTCAGCGCCTCGAAGATGGCTTCCAGGGTGTCGGCGATGTCGCCCATGACGAAGCAGTTGAGCAGCGTCACGCGGTACCCGGTACCGGCGCCGGCGAGGATGCGTCCGCCGGGGAGAAAGCGAAAGCCATCCAGCAGCGCGGTGAAGCGCTTCGCCCACGCGTCGCGGTCGGCACTTTCCGCCGCGGCGACCGCGTACGCCACGCGCTGCCAGCTCGCGCGGAGGTTCGCCTCACCGGGCGCACGGTAGCGCGTCTCCCAGATGTGGCGGGACAGCTCCATGCGGAAGGGATCGTTCGTCGTCATGCGCGGCCAGAGCAGGGGCGTTTCAGGCATTATGCGGCTTCATCCGTTTTTTGCGCATCGCCGCTTCGCCCGACCCGTGACGACGTCCTCGCCCCATCCCTATGCCGCCCTGACGCCGGACGTCGCGCTCGACGCGCTCGACGCGCTCGACAGCACCGGCCTCAAGGCCGACGGTCGCCTGCTGGCGCTGAACAGCTACGAGAATCGGGTGTATCAGATGGGCGTCGAGGATGCGGCGCCGGTGGTGGTGAAGTTCTACCGTCCCGGGCGCTGGTCCGACGCGGCGATCCTCGAGGAGCACGCCTTCGTGATCGAGCTTGCGGCGCGCGAGATTCCTGCGGTGCCGCCGCGCGTGTTGAACCGGGCCACGCTGCACACCCACGCCGGCTTTCGCTTCGCCGTGTATCCGAAGCAGGGCGGGCGCATGCCCGAATTCGACCGCGCCGGCACGCTGGAACGCATGGGCCGTTTTCTTGGGCGCATTCATGCCGTCGGCGCGGTCGAGCCCTTCGTGCACCGCCCCACGCTCGATCCGGAAACCTTCGGCGTCGCCTCGCGTGATTTCCTGAAACGCGGCAACTGGCTGCCGCCCGACCTTGTCGCCGCCTGGGACAGTGTGGTCGAACACGCGCTCGCCAGCGTCATGCACTGCTACGCGCGTGCCGGCGATGTGCGCGCGATCCGCCTGCACGGCGACTGCCACGCCGGCAACGTGCTGTGGACCGGGGACGGGCCGCACTTCGTCGATTTCGACGACTGCCGCATGGCCCCGGCGGTGCAGGACCTGTGGATGCTGCTGTCCGGCGAGCGCGAGCAGCAGCAGGCGCAGCTCGCCGAGATCCTCGCGGGCTACGAGGACTTCATGGCGTTCGATGCGCGCGAACTGCATCTGGTCGAGGCACTGCGCACCCTGCGCCTGCTGCATTACGCCGCCTGGCTGGCGCGGCGCTGGGACGATCCCGCTTTCCCCGCGGCGTTTCCGTGGTTCAATACGCAACAGTACTGGCAGGCGCGCATCCTCGAACTGCGTGAGCAGATCGCGCTGATGGACGAGCCGCCGCTGGCGGTTTGATTTTCTTGTCCACGAAGGACGCGAAGCAACGCGAAGGGAATTCCAGATGCTTCGTTTTGCACCCCTTCGTGTCCTTCGCCGATAGAACCGATTTTGTAGAGACATGTGCGGCATAGCAGGTGAGTTTCGTTTCGACGGCCAGGCGCCCGCTCTGGACACCATGGCGCGCATGCTGGCGAAGCTGGCGCGGCGCGGGCCCGACGCCGAGGGGCAGCACGGCGATGGTCCGGTGCGCCTGGGACATCGGCGGCTGGCGATCATCGACCTGTCCGCGAAATCCGCCCAGCCGATGATCGATGCCGCAACCGGCACCGCCCTCGTCTTCAACGGCACCCTCTACAACTATCCCGAGCTGCGCGTCGAACTGATCGGACGCGGCCACGTTTTCCACTCCGACGGCGATACCGAGGTCCTCCTGCGCGCCTGGCTGGAATGGGGCGAGGCCTGCGTCGAGCGCCTGCACGGCATGTTCGCCTTCGCGATCTGGAACCGCGAAAAACTCTTTCTTGCGCGCGACCGTCTGGGCATCAAGCCGCTCTACTTCAGCGCAACGCCGCAGGCATTGCGCTTCGCCTCGACGCCGCAGGCGCTGCTGGCCGCGGGTGGCGTCGACACCCGTATCGACCCTGTCGCCCTGCATCATCTTTTCACGCTGCACGCAGTGGTGCCGGCGCCGCGCACGATCTACCAGAGTCTGCGCAAGCTCGCTCCGGGCACCACCATGACGGTGAGCGCTGACGGCGAGATCGCGCAGCGTACCTACTGGACACTGAAGGCGCAGCGCCCGGCGGCACCGAAGACCGCGGCCGAGTGGACCGAGGCGATCCACGAAAGCCTCAGGCAGGCGGTGAAGAAACGCATCGAGATCGCCGACGTCAAGGTCGGCGTGCTGCTCTCCGGCGGTCTTGATTCCAGCCTGCTGGTCGCCTTGCTCGCCGAGCAGGGCGTAGCGGACCTGATGACCTTCTCGGTCGGTTTCGAGGATCAGCCGGAAGAA
>JANJXF010000040.1 GCA_024709165.1 Thiobacillus sp.
CGTAATTGCACCAGACACGGCGAACACGTGTTCAAACTGCCCAACTTCAAGGAGATATGACATGCGTAAAGTCCAACAAGGTTTCACCCTGATCGAACTGATGATCGTCGTGGCGATCATCGGCATTCTGGCGGCGATCGCACTGCCGGCTTACCAGGATTACACGGCACGTACCCAGGCGTCCGAAGCGCTGACGTCCACCGCCGGCATTCGTGCCGACATCGCCGTGCACCTGTCGGAAAACAACGCTCTGCCGACCGCGGGCGACAATGCTGAAATCGATGCTGCGCTGGCGGATCTCGAAGGCAAGTATTTTGCGGCGGGCGACGCTGTGCTGACTGGGGCGGGTGTGATCTCCGTCACCTTCAATGCAGGAGTGCATAGTGGCGATACCATGACGCTGACCGCCGTCGAGAGCGCTGCTGGCGGCCAGGTTGCCACTTGGCAATGTGGCGGCATTGACAACAAGTACCTGCCGTCTGCTTGCCGTCCGTAAGCATCGTGTTCGGTTCCGGGGTCGTCTGATTCCGGGCTGAAAGAGAGGCCGCCTTGCGGCCTCTCTTTTTTTGGTGCGCCCGGCACGGGCGCACTCTTGGAGGTGCAAGTCCTCCCGTAAGTTGATCACAGAGACACAGAGACAAAAACAAAAAAATGGGGTCAGACACGATATTTTCGATATTTTTGCACCCGTAGCAGGAGGGACACCCTCGGCCCGCTTGCCGTGAGCCCCCACGTCCGAAATCGCGGCGAGGGCGCCGCTCCCACAGCAGCAAGACGAATATCGTGTCTGACCCCATTTCCTCATTTTCGTGTCTGACCCCATTTCCTCATTTCCTGTTTGTTTCACACCAGAATGATGCTGTCGCTATAGGGTTTGAGCGCGGTGTCGTGGGTCAATAGCCGGAGGGGCTCGGCCAAGGCTTGCGCGATCAGCAGGCGGTCGAATGGGTCCGCGTGATGTGACGGCAGGGTTTCGAGCAGGGCGATGTGGGCATTGACAATGGGGAGTTCGATATAGCCGGCTGCCCGGAAGTGGGCGGCCGCCTGCGTGCCGGACACGGGCATGCCACCCTTGCCGAGCATGTGCTTGATGGTGATTTCCCACACCGAAGCTGTGCTGACGTGGATGCTGTTCGCGGGGTCGAGAATCAGGCTGCGTGCATGCTCCGCCAGACGCGGCGAATCGACGATCGCCCAGAGCGCAACATGGGTATCGAGCAGCAGCCGCACGTCAGGCGTCCGTCATCAGGTTGAGAATTACCGTGTTGTGTGCGTCGATGTCGTCTGGCACATCGAACAGGCCGGCTGCAATGCCAATGCGGCTGGCTGTGTCGGTTTGGCGTATGGGCACAAGACGGGCGACGGGCTGACCATGACGGGCAATGGTGATCTCCGTTTCCACTCCGCTGACGATTTGCTCAATCAGTCCGGATAAATGGGTTTTGGCATTGAAGAGGCTGACGATTTGCATGATGAGCTCCCATAAATTGGTTTGTCTAGTATAACCAATTAACCCTAAATTGACGAAGAAAAATGGGGTAGAAAAATGGGGTCAGACACGATTTTTCCCTCAACGCTCTCAATCCGCCCAACCCTCTCTGGCACGATCTGCGGTTTTCGTCGACTTGGCAAGGAAATGATACATGGCTGACGAATCACCCCTGGATCAGTCACTTGTCTCACGATCGAAATTGTAGCAACATATGTACATGTGATCGATGCAGGAGGTGCCTTATGACCATCACAACCTTATCCAGTCGGGAGCTGAACCAGAACGTGACGCGAGCAAAGAAGGCCACCAGGAGCGGTCCGGTGTTCATCACGGATCGCGGCAAGCCTGCGCACGTGCTGTTGAGCTTCGAGGACTATCAGCGACTGACGAATCAACGGCGCAATATTGCCGACGCGCTGGCGATGCCGGGTGTTGCGGATATCGAGTTTGAGCCTCCGCGCGTGACTATTGGAGTCCGGCCGGCTGATCTCTCATGATGTATGTGCTCGATACCAACGTGCTGTCGGAGCTGCGCAAGGTACGGTTTGGCAAGGCGGATGCGAATGTGGCGGCATGGGCGGAAGGCGTGGATGCCGCCGATCTCTTCATATCGGCCATCACCATCATGGAGTTGGAGCTTGGCGTTCTGTCGATTGAACGCAAGGACGCTACCCAGGGAGCCGCGCTGCGGTTGTGGCTGGAGCAACACGTATTACCCGAGTTCTCCGGGCGCATATTGCCTATCGATACCGTTGTGGCACGGCGCTGTGCCCGGCTGCATGTGCCAGACCGGCGCGGTGAGCGTGACGCACTCATCGCGGCGACGGCACTGGTGCACGGCATGGCGGTGGTCACGCGCAACGTGGCCGATTTCAAGCCGACGGAAGTGGCCGTCGTCAATCCGTGGGGGCCATCACCATAAAGAAATGCGATAGAAATGGGGTCCAGAAATGGGGTCACCCAGAAATGCAGAAATGGGGTCAGACACGATATCCCGACAGAAATGGGGTCAGACACGATATCCCGATATCCGGTGGCGGGCGGCCAGGCTCGTGCAGCCCCGCACGGGGTCCATGATGCCGGCCCGCCAGCACCCTCAGGGAAGAAGCCCAAGCAGCACGCCCTCGTGCCAGAGCCCGAGACCGATCAGGCACAGCGGCGTGATGGCGATGAAGATGTAGAGCACGCGGCGGAAGAAAGGATGAATACCGCGTCCTTCGAGAAAATAACGCACCACCAGCCAGGACTTGAGCCAGAGCACGCCGGCGACCAGGGGTTGGAGACCGCCTTTGCCGTGCAGTTCGTGGCCGATGAGGATGGACGCGACGGTCAGCAGCATAAGCCCCAGCCAGGCGAGAAACAGCAGGCGCAGGGTGGATTGGGGGGCGGGCGATGCCTGGCTCATGGTCACACCAGGATGTAGAAAAAGGTGAACAGGACCAGCCAGATGAGGTCGGTGGCGTGCCAGTACGAGGCGAGGGCTTCCAGGCCGTCGTGCTCCGCGCTGGTGTAGACCCCGCTGACGTGGCGGAACAGCACCCACAGGATGCCGAGTATGCCCCAGAAGGCATGCACCATGTGGTTGATCGTCAGATAGTAGTAGACGGTGAAGAAAATGCCGGCGGTGCCGTCGATGCCGTGCGCGAGGTTCCATTGGACTTCATGAATCTTGACCGCCGGGTAGCTGAGGGCGAGCAGTAAACCCGCGATCAGCCAGGCGATCGAAGTGCGGCGCCCACCGTTGCGGAGGGTGACGACCGAAGCGGCGATACAGAAGCTGCTGCTGACCATGGCGACGGTGATCCAGATGCCGGACCAAAGATGCAGCCGACCGGCGCCCGCGGCGAATTCATCTGGGTAATGCGCGCGTGCGACGAAATACACGGTGAACAGCACCAGAAATTCCGCGAGTTCGCAGCAGATGCCGACCCAGATTCCCTTGTTGCCCGGGATGCGGCCGGCCTGCGGGATGGCGTCGTGCAGCGGCAGGCGCCCTGTCAGAGCCGTGCTCATGCTTCAGCCGTCCACTACCTCGAATTCATGCGTGATCTCGGCCGTCTTGGCCAGCATGATGCTCGCCGAGCAGTATTTCTCCGCCGACAGTTTCACCGCCTGTTCGACCCGCTTGGGGTCGAGCCCCTTGCCGGTGACGGTGAAGCGCACATGGATTTTCGTGAACACCTTGGGGTCGGCCGGCGCGCGTTCGGCGTCGATGTCGGCGACGCAGTCGGTGATGGGCTGACGGGCCTTCCTCAGGATGTGTACGACGTCGTAGGCGGAGCAGCCGCCCAGACCCAGGAGCAGCATTTCCATTGGACGCACGCCGAGGTTTCTGCCGCCGCCGTCGGGCGGACCGTCCATGACGACGGTGTGGCCGGATTCGCTCTGGCCGGCGAAGCTGACGCCTTCGATGAGTTTGACGCGGGCTTTCATGAGCTTCCCTCATACAGAAAAAAAGTGCGGAGTTTGTACCACAGAATGCCCAGCCACTCGTGGAGGGCATACGCGCTGTCGCGCAGGCCGTTGGGTGTGGGCACGACATCGGCCAGGGCGTCGAGGCGGGTGCTGGCGAAGCGGATGCCCGCGGGGACGACGGCAAATCCCTGTGCTTCGAATTGCGGAACGGCGCGGCGCAGGTGCCACGCGTGGCTCACCAAGGCGATGCGGCGCACGTTGTCCTGTTTGAGCAGGGGGGCGGACAGCCGGGCGTTCTCCCAGGTGGTCCGCGCGGCGGTTTCGACCCAGCGCGGCGCGATGGCGTAATCGGCGCGTAGCACCTGCTCGAACAGACGTCCTTCGGCCACGCTGCCGCCACCCGGGACACCGCCGGTGACGAGCAGCGGCAGGCCGCTGGAGCGGTGCAGGTGCACGGCATAGCGCAGGCGTTCGAGGCTGAAGGCGTTGATGGTGTCGCCGCCGTATTCGGGCGCATCGTGGTAGCTGCCGCCGGAAAGGACGACGATGGCGTCGGCGCCGGCAAGCGCGTCGGGCCGGAGCGGGGCGCTGATTTCAAGACTTTTCTGCAGCACGCCGCCGACCCAGGGTGTCGAGAGCGCATACAGTGCGGCAGCGGCGGAGAGGATCAGCGACATGGCGAAACGCGGGCGGCGGCGACGGAACAGAAGCCCCGCGACAAGCACGATGATCGGCGCCAGCGGCGGAAGCAGGGTGGCGGCGACAAGGTGGCTGACGAACCCGGCGCTCATTCCGGGCATTGTATGCCAGCAGGGACGGTTTCAACTGTGCGGTCCCGGTCACCGCCGGCCGCCGAAGATGCTCCCCAGCACGCCGCGCATGATGGCGCGGCCAACCTGACTGCCGATCGAGCGTGCAGCCGACTTTGCCATCGCCTCGACCGCGTTTTCCCGACGGCCGCCACGCCCGCCGAGGAGGTCGCCCAGGATGCCGCCGTCAGCGGCGGGCGTGCGGGCGGCGGTCTTCGCCTGCTGCCTTGCCTCGGCTTCGGCTGCCTGTGCGGACGCTTCGGCGCGTGCCTTGAGCATTTCGTAGGCCGACTCGCGGTCGACGGTCTTGTCGTAGGCGCCGGCCACCAGCGAAGTCTGGATGAGGTGCCGCCGCTGGGGGTCGGCGATCGGTCCGATCTGTCCCCGCGGGGGGACGATGAAAGCGCGTTCGACCACGGCGGGGCGGCCTTTTTCGTCGAGGAAGGACACCAGCGCTTCGCCGACGCCCAGCTCGGTGATGGCGGCCGCTTCGTCCAGAGCAGGATTGTCGCGCATGGTTTCCGCCGCTGCCTTGACCGCCTTCTGGTCGCGCGCGGAGAAGGCGCGCAGCGCGTGCTGTACGCGGTTGCCGAGTTGCGACAGCACTTTGTCCGGCACGTCGGCCGGGTTCTGCGTGACGAAGTAGACGCCGACTCCCTTGGAGCGGATCAGACGCACCACCTGCTCGATTTTTTCCACCAGCGCGGCGGGAGCGTCGTTGAAGAGGAGATGCGCCTCGTCGAAGAAGAACACCAGCTTGGGTTTGTCGAGATCGCCCGCTTCGGGGAGGTTTTCAAACAGTTCGGCGAGCAGCCACAGCAGCAGCGTCGCGTACAGCTTGGGCGACTGCATCAGGCGGTCGGCGGCGAGAATGTTGATGACGCCGCGGCCGCGGTCGGTCTGCATGAGGTCGGCGATGTTCAACATCGGCTCGCCGAAGATTGCCGCGCCGCCCTGCGACTCCAGCGTCAGCAGGCCGCGCTGGATGGCACCGATCGAGGCGGACGAGACGTTGCCGTATTCGGTGGTGAACTGCCTGGCGTTGTCGCCGACGAAGGCGAGCATGGCGCGTAGGTCCTTCAGGTCCAGCAGCAGGAGGCCGTTGTCGTCGGCGACCTTGAACACCAGGTTCAGCACGCCGCTCTGCGTCTCGTTGAGGTCGAGCATGCGCGCCAGCAACAGCGGCCCCATGTCGGACACGGTCGCGCGCACCGGGTGGCCGGCCTCGCCGAACGGGTCCCACAGGGTGACCGGATAGCCCTGGTGCTCGAATCCGTCGAGCTTCAGCATTGCGACCCGCTCGGCCACCTTGGCGTTGCCGCCCCCCGGCTGCGAGATGCCCGAGAGATCGCCCTTCACGTCCGACATGAAGCACGGCACGCCGATACTGGAGAAATGCTCGGCCAGCGTCTGCAGCGTCACCGTCTTGCCGGTGCCGGTGGCGCCGGTGACGAGGCCGTGGCGGTTGGCCATCTGCGGCAGCAGGAAGAGTTCGGCGGTGGCGTTTTTGGCGATGAGAAGCGGTTCGGTCATGGCGGCATCCTGAAACGGCAATGCTGCGATTCTAGCGACTTGGAAGGATTGCAGGCGAAGTCACTGTAGAGGCGTTCGCTCGTGATGGGCGGCGCACCGAGGCAGGTCAAAGTCCTCCGTGCGCCGCCCAGAATTCGGTTGGCGTGCGGATCGGATAGCGGTCGGCCAGCGCCAAGAGAGCTGGGACGCAACAAAGTGGGGCAGCGCCCTGCTTACAGTGTCGCATCTTCGTTCCACAGCCATGCCGCGCCCCGTACCCCGCTGGAGTCGCCGTGCTTCGGTGGCACGAGCCGGGTGTCGACGCGGTCGGAGAACGCATAGCGCGGCCACAGCCTCGGCACGGTGTCGTACAGGCGCTCGATGTTGGACATGCCGCCACCCAAGACAATCACATCCGGATCGATCAGGTTGATGACGCCGGCGAGCGCGCGCGCCAGCCTTTCCTCGTAGCGCGCCAGCGTCGCGCTGCACGGGCCGTAGCCTGCGTTCGCCAGTTGCGCGATTTCGTGCGCCGGCAGGTCTTCGCCGCCGTAGCGCACGTGGTCGGCGGCGAACGCCGGGCCGGAGAGCCAGGTTTCGATGCAACCCTTCTTGCCGCAGTAGCATGCCGGCGCGGCGTCGAGTTCGCGCGGGCTCGGCCACGGGTGCAGGATCGCCTCGCCGGTGGCGGGGTGCTGGCCGGTGCCGGCGCGGTCGGCCTGCGTGTGGGCGAACTGGAAGTAGGGCAGAGGACTGTGCCCCCATTCGCCGGCGATGGCGTTGGCGCCTCTGAGCAGCTGACCGCGCACCACCACACCGCCACCGACCCCGGTGCCGAGAATCACGCCGAACACGGTGTCCGCCCCCGCGGCTGCGCCATCTGTCGCCTCGGACAGTGCGAAGCAGTCGGCGTCGTTGGCCAGCCGCACCTCGCGGTTCAGTGCGCGCTCGAGATCTTCCTGCAGCGGCTGGCCGTTGAGGCAGGTCGAGTTGCAGTTTTTCATGCGCCCGGTGGCGGGTGAAATCGCGCCGGGGGTGCCGACACCGATCGTGCCCTGGCGGTCCAGCTCGACTTCCGCGGCGTGCACCAGCGCGGCAACCGTGGCGATCGTTGCGAGATAGTCGTTCTGCGGCGTCGGCACGCGGCGGCGCAGGATGTCGTGGCCTTCGGCATCGAGCGCGATCAATTCGATCTTGGTGCCGCCGAGATCGACGCCAAGCCGAAGCGGAGGCGGGCGGCGAGTCGCAGGCGCAGTGCTAAAATCGTGCATTACGTATTTTGCGTCGGGACCAACATGGCAGGACATTCGAAATGGGCCAACATCCAGCACCGCAAGGGTCGCCAGGATGCCAAGCGCGGAAAGATCTTCACCAAGCTTATCAAGGAAATCACCGTTGCCGCCAAGATGGGCGGCGGCGATCCGGCGATGAACCCGCGGCTGCGTCTGGCGATCGAGAAAGGCAAGGCCGAATCGCTGCCCAAGGACAATATCGAGAACGCGATCAAGCGCGGTACCGGCCAGCTCGAAGGCGTGAACTACGAGGAAGTGCGCTATGAGGGCTACGGTATCGGCGGCGTGGCGGTGATGGTCGACTGTCTCACCGACAACAAGACGCGCACCGTCGCCGACGTGCGTCATGCCTTCACCAAGCACGGCGGAAACATGGGTACCGATGGCTGCGTGGCGTTTCAGTTCAAGCATTGCGGCCAGATCATCCTTGAACCCGGCGCTTCCGAGGAAGCGGTGATGGACGCGGCACTGGATGCCGGGGCGGACGACGTCATCCCCAACGACGATGGTTCGATCGAGGTGCTTACCTCGCCCGATCCCAAGGCCTTCGAGACGGTGAAGGAAACGCTGGAAAAGGCCGGCTTCAAACCGGCAGTCGCCGAGATCACCATGCGCGCCGAGGTCGAGACCGAGCTCGCCGGCGACGACGCGGTGAAGATGCAGAAGATCCTGGATGCGCTCGAGAGCCTCGACGACGTGCAGGAGGTCTACACCAACGCCGTGCTGCCGGAGTAAGCCACCCTTTGCGCATCCTCGGCATCGACCCCGGCCTCAGGCACACCGGCTTCGGGGTCATCGAGCAGACCGGGCAGAAGCTCGCCTACGTGGCGAGCGGCGTCATCAAGAGCGGCGACGGCGAACTGCCGACGCGGCTCGGCGTGCTGTTCGCCGGGTTGAGCGAGGTGATTTCCACCTACCGGCCCGACACCTGCGCGGTGGAGATCGTCTTCGTCAACGTCAACCCGCAATCGACCTTGCTGCTCGGACAGGCGCGCGGTGCGGCGATCTGCGCCGCGGTGACCAACGAACTCATGGTTGCCGAATACACTGCGCTGCAAATCAAGCAGGCGGTGGTCGGTCACGGCAAGGCCGCCAAGGAACAGGTGCAGGAAATGGTCAAGCGCCTGCTCGCGCTGCCCGTGGCGCCGAGGGCCGACGCCGCCGATGCGCTCGCCTGCGCGATCGCGCACGCGCACGGCAGCCGGCTCGGTGCACAATCCACCACGGGCTACCGCGTCAAGGGTGGGCGCCTGGTATGAGGAAAGGGCACGCATGATAGGCAGGATCACCGGGACGCTTGCCACCAAACATCCCCCGCAGGTGCTGATCGACGTTGGCGGCGTCGGCTACGAGATCGACGTGCCGATGAGCACCTTCTACAACCTGCCAGGCGTCGGCGAGAAAGTCAGCCTGCTCACCCATCTGGCGGTGCGCGAGGATGCGCACCTGCTGTACGGTTTCGGCAGCGAGATCGAGCGCGCGGCATTCCGCGAACTCCTGAAGGTATCGGGTATCGGCGCCAAGACTGCGCTGGCAGTGCTGTCGGGGCTCTCCGTCAACGACCTCTCGGCGGCCATCGCCGCACAGGAAACCGGGCGCATCGTGAAAATCCCCGGCATCGGCAAGAAGACCGCCGAGCGCCTGCTGCTGGAACTGAAGGGCAAGTCGGTGTTCGCTGGCGCAATCGCCGGTGCCGCGCCGGCCGGTGTGTCCGATGACGTGCGCCAGGCGCTGCTGGCGCTGGGCTACAACGAGCGCGAAACCGCCGAGGCGCTGCGTCAGTTGTCGCCCGATCTACCGGTTGGCGAGGCGATCCGCCAAGCGCTGCGCGGCCTGTCGAAGGGCTGACATGGACGCGCCCGCGCGCCCGTCGGTATCGCTGCGCCGCAGCGTCGGCTGGCTGCTGCTGGCGGTGGCGGGACTGTTCGCGGCGGGCATCGCGCTCAGCATCGCCTTCAGCGTGCAGGCGGATCGCAAGGCGCGGCTGCGTGTGCTTGAACTGGAAGCGCGGCAAACGGAGATCGGTGTCCGGCGTGTGCTCGATTACTACCAGCAGCTCGTGGTGCAACTGGCGCGTGCGCCACAGCTCATCGACCTGATGCGTGTGGGCACCCTGGACGAGCAGCAGGCCTGGGCGGCCACCCAGCAAGGCCTCCTGCCCGACGTGCTGGGGCTTGCCCTGATCACGGCGGGCGGCGAAGTACTGGGCGATGCGCGCTCGCTGCGGGTCGGCCCCTCGTGCGAGCGCGACATGCAGCGTGTCGATACGCTCGCCGAGTTGCGTCCGCTGCTGCATCGGGAAATCGCCGGTGCCGAACACTTCGATCTGGTTGCGGAAATGCGCGAGCCCGACAGCACCATTCTTGGTGGCGTCTTCGTCAGCCTTCGGCTGAAGCGCCTGCAGCAGGTGATCGACGATGCCATTCACCCCGGGCATGCCATCATGCTGCTCGATGCGGAAGGCGGCGTCATTGCCGAGCGCGGGCGCGTCGATGGCGTGTTGCAGGAGATCCGCGCTGCGATTCCGAGCACGGGCTGGACCCTCGTCGTTCAGGCCCCCTCGGTACGATTCTTCGGGCACGGCGGCGGCATGCAGGTACTGGCCGGCCTGCTGACGCTGGGCGCCGTGCTGGTCTTGCTGAGTGTGAGCATGTTGCGCGTGCGCCACAGCACTTTGCGCGATGTCGATGGCATCCGCGATGCGCTGGCGGCACTCGTGCGCGACGATCCGGTGCCATCGATCACCCCGCATTATACCGAGTTCGAGCCGGCCGCCGCGGACATCCATCGGATTGCACTGCAGCTGCAGGAGCAGCGCGCGCAACTCGCGCATCTGAGCCTCACCGATCCGCTGACCGGACTGCCCAACCGGCGCGCGTTCGAGGCCCATTTTCCGCAGGCGATCGGACTCGCCGGTCGCGGCCATGCCGTCGCACTGGTGATGCTCGACGTCGATCACTTCAAGGGCGTCAACGACCGCTTCGGACATGCCGTCGGCGACCAGGTGCTGGTGGCGCTGGCGCAGTCGCTGCGCGCCCTGACGCGCCAGGCCGATCTCACGGCGCGCATTGCCGGTGACGAGTTTGCCGTGCTGTTGACCGATGTCCACGCCGCGGGGGTTGCCGCCTGGTACCACCGCCTGTCCGAGTACTTTCAGACCGAGCTCGGCGCGCTTGATCGTGGTCTGCACACGGGACTCAGTGCGGGACAGACCTGGCTTGGCGAAGATGCTGACGACTCGCTCAATCGCGCGCTCAGCCGGGCGGACCGCGCCCTGTACGAGGCAAAGGCGCGCGGGCGCGGGTGCCTGGTGCAGGAAACCCGGACAGCCACGGAGTAGAATCCGGCCTGAATCCCGTTGTCGCCATGATCGAAACCGACCGCCTCATCGCCCCCGCCCCCGCCAGCCCGCAGGAAGAGCAGATCGAACGCGCGCTGCGCCCGCGCTCGCTCGCCGAATACATCGGCCAGGCCAAGGCGCGCGAGCAGCTCGAGATTTTCATCCACGCCGCGAAAAAACGCAGCGAGGCGCTCGACCACGTGCTGCTGTTCGGGCCGCCCGGGCTCGGCAAGACCACGCTTGCGCACATCATCGCGCGCGAGATGGGCGTCAACCTCCGTCAGACCTCGGGACCGGTGCTGGAGCGCGCCGGCGATCTTGCCGCGCTGCTCACCAACCTCGAACCGCACGACGTGCTGTTCATCGACGAGATCCATCGTCTCTCGCCGGTGGTCGAGGAAGTGCTGTATCCGGCGCTGGAGGATTTTCAGATCGACATCATGATCGGCGAAGGTCCGGCGGCGCGCTCGGTCAAGCTCGACCTGCCGCCGTTCACCCTGGTTGGCGCCACCACGCGTGCCGGCATGCTTACCAACCCGCTGCGCGACCGCTTCGGCATCGTCGCGCGCCTGGAGTTCTATACGGCGGAGGAGCTCGGCACCATCGTGCACCGCTCGGC
>JANJXF010000046.1 GCA_024709165.1 Thiobacillus sp.
GCAGATCAAGGTGCTGGTGCATCCCCAAAGCATCGTGCATTCGATGGTCGAATACGTCGATGGCTCGGTAATTGCGCAGATGGGGACGCCCGATATGCGTACGCCGATTGCCTATGCGCTGGGCTTTCCGGAACGCATCGATGCCGGTGTGCCAATGCTGGAACTGATGGGGCGGCAGCTCACTTTCGAGGCGCCGGATCTCCAGCGTTTTCCGTGCCTCCAGCTGGCATTCGACGCGCTCGCGGCAGGCGGCAATGCCGCTGCCGTGCTGAACGCGGCCAATGAGGTCGCGGTGGCGCGCTTCCTCGATGGCGCGGCCTCGTTCGGCGCCATCGCCGCCAGCATCGCGCATGCGCTCGACAAACTTGCGGGCGGTCCGGCCGGCACACTGGACGATCTGCTCGAATCCGACCGTGCAGCGCGCTGTGTTGCCGATGCCTTCATTGGAGCCGTACACGTGTGAGCGTGCTGCACACCCTGCTGTGGTTTCTTGTCGCCATTGGCGTGCTGGTGGTGGTGCACGAGTTCGGCCACTACCTGGCCGCGCGGCTGGCCGGGGTCAAGGTGCTGCGCTTCTCGGTCGGCTTCGGCAAGCCGCTCGTCAATCGCCGCATCGGCCGCGACGGCACCGAATGGACGCTCGCCGCGCTGCCGTTCGGCGGCTACGTGAAGATGCTCGACGAGCGTGAGGGTCCGGTGCCGCCGGCGGAAGCGTACCGCAGCTTCAACCGCGCCACGGTGTGGCGCCGCATCGGCATCGTTGCCGCCGGGCCGGCCGCCAACTTTCTGCTGGCCGTGGTGTTCTACTGGGCGCTGTTCCTGCATGGTCTGCCTGCGCTGAAGCCTTTGATCGGCGAGCCACCTGCGGGCACCCCCGCGGCGTGGGCGGGGCTCGCCGCAGGCGACGAGATCGTCGCCGTCGATGGCGTGGCGACGGCGTCCTTCCAGGATCTTCGCCTCGCGCTGTTGCGCGCAGGCGTTGCCGGTGGGCCCGTCGAACTGACGCTTGCCGGCGGGCGTATCGTGCAGCTCGACATGCCGCCAGCGGAAACGGAAAACCTGGAGCGCGACACCCTGCGTCCGCTCGGCATCGTCCGCTACGACCCGCCGCTGACGCCGGTGATCGGTGAGGTGCTGGCGGACGGTGCCGCGGCGACCGCGGGTCTGCAACCTGGCGACCGCCTGATCGCGGCTGGCGGTGTGCCGGTGGCCAGCTGGCAGGCGTGGGTCGAGACGGTGCGGGCGCATCCATCGCGCCCGCTGCGCGTGGAATACGCACGGCAGGGCCGCCATGCCGAACTGACGTTGGTGCCGGACACGGTGGAAGCGGACGGCGAGCGCATCGGCCGTATCGGCGCGGGTCCCAAGATCGACGCATCGCTACGCGCCACCCTCATGACCGAGCTGCGGTATTCCCCGCTCGCCGCCCTGTGGCAGGGCATTGCGAAGACCTGGGAAATGAGCGTGTTCACCGTGGAAATGATGGGACGCATGGTGATCGGCCAGGTGTCATGGAAGAATCTGTCCGGCCCGCTCACCATCGCCGATTATGCAGGACAGAGTGCGAGTCTGGGCTGGATCAGTTTCTTTGGCTTTCTCGCGTTGGTGAGCGTGAGTCTGGGCGTACTCAATCTTCTGCCGATCCCGTTACTGGACGGAGGACACCTCATGTATTATCTTGCGGAAGTTTTTACCGGCCGCCCGGTGTCGGAACGCACCATGGAGATTGGAGGCCGGATCGGCACGGCGCTTCTGTTGCTGCTGATGTCGTTTGCCCTGTTCAACGATTTGCAACGCCTCTTGGGCGGATAAGAACCATGACCCTGAACCGTTTGACGCTTGCGCTCGCTGCTGCATTGGCCCTGCCCGCTGCATGGGCCGACGCGCCATTCGTCGTCAAGGATATCCGGGTCGAGGGCATCCAGCGTACCGAAGCGGGCACCGTGTTCAGCTATCTGCCGGTCAAGGTCGGCGAAACGATGACCGACGAGAAGACCACGGCGGCCGTGAAGGCGCTGTACGCCACCGGTTTCTTCAAGGACGTGCGTCTGGAAGTGCGCGACGGCGTGCTGATTGTCACCGTCGAGGAACGTCCCTCGATCGCCACCATTACGCTCAACGGCATCAAGGAATTTTCCGCAGACGACCTGAAGAGCGGCCTCAAGCAGACAGGTCTCGCCGAAGGGCGCGTGCTCGACCGTGCGCTGCTCGACAAGGCCGAACAGGAAATGCAGCGGCAGTATTTCAACCGCGGCAAATATGCGGTGGAGATCAAGTCGACCCTGACCCCGCTGGAACGCAACCGCGTCGCGGTGCAGTTCGATGTGGTCGAGGGAGAGAGCGCGAAGATTCGCCAGATCAACATCGTCGGCAACAAGGTATTCAAGGAGAAGGAACTGCTCAAAGAGCTGACCTCGACCACGCCGGGCTGGCTCACCTGGTACACCAAGAACGATCAGTACTCCAAATCGCGCCTGGCGGGCGATATCGAGGCGTTGCGCTCGTTCTATCTCAATCGCGGCCATCTCGAATTCAATGTCGATTCCACCCAGGTGTCGATCTCCCCGGACAAGCAGGGCATCTACATCACCCTCAACGTGACCGAGGGGCCGCAATACCGGGTGTCCGACGTCAAACTGGCCGGACAGATGCTGGTGCCGGAGGCGGAGTTGAAGAAACTGGTCACGGTGCAGCCGGGCGAGGTGTTCGCGCGTGACCGTCTCACCGAGAGCACCAAGAAGATCAGCGACCGCCTCGGCAACGAAGGCTACGCCTTCGCCAACGTCAACGCCGTTCCTGAACTCAACAAGGAAAAAGGCAGCGTCGCCTTCACCCTGTTCGTCGATCCGGGTCGCCGTGTGTACGTCAACCGCATCAACGTCGCTGGCAACACGCGCACGCGCGACGAGGTGGTGCGTCGCGAGATCCGTCAGATGGAGGGCGGGTATTACGACGCCGAGAAAATCAACCGCTCGCGCGACCGCCTGAACCGGCTCGGCTTCTTCAACGAGGTCAACATCGAGACACCGAGCGTGTCCGGCACGACCGATCAGGTCGATGTCAACGTCAGCGTCACCGAGAGATCGACCGGCAACATCATGCTGGGCGCCGGTTTTTCGTCCTCTGAGGGGATCGTGCTGTCAGGCTCGGTGTCGCAGGCGAATGTGTTCGGCACTGGCAACCGTGTCACGGCGCAGCTCAACTCCGGCAGCGTCAACACCGTGTATTCGCTGTCATTCACCAACCCCTATTACACGATCGACGGCATCAGCCTTGGCTACGACATCTACCGGCGCGACGTCGACGCGACCGAGATCGACGGCGTGGGCGATTACGAGACGTCGACCTATGGCGTGGGTGCGCGCTTTGGCCTGCCGATCAACGAGCGGGACTCCATTTCTTTCGGCCTGACCTACGAGCAGACGTCGCTGACGCTCGGCACGGATCCCTCCACGCGCTATCAGGATTTTGTCAACGTGTTCGGCAGCGACAATGATACGCTGCGCCTCGATACCAGCTGGGCACGCGATACGCGCAACAGCTATCTGTTTCCGAGCAGGGGCCTGTACCAGCGCGTGGGTGCCGAAGTTGGCACGCCACTGGGCAGCCTGCAGTACTACAAGGTGTCGCTCCAGCACCAGCAGTATTTCGACCTGGGCCGCAGCTTTGTCCTCATGTTGAACGGCGAGCTTGGACTTGGCGGTGGGTTGTCGGGCAAGCCGCTGCCCTTCTTCAAAAACTTCTATGCCGGCGGCACAAGTTCGGTGCGGGGGTTCTCCAATGGCACGCTTGGCCCAAAGGATGCTGCGGGCGACGCGCTCGGTGGCGACACGCGCGTGATCGGCAATGCGGAACTGTTTTTCCCCCTGCCTGGCATGAAGAGCGACCAGTCGCTGCGCATGTCGGCGTTCATCGATGCCGGCGCGGCGTTCGGCCCGTCGGACGGCGACGTGTCGAATCCCTACAGGGGACTGTACGAGAAATTCGCTTTCGATGATCTGCGCTATTCTGCGGGTCTGGCCGTGCTGTGGGTCTCCCCGATGGGGCCGCTGAAATTCAGCGTGGCGCAGCCGATTTCGAAGAAATCCGGCGACGAGACGGAAGTATTCCAATTCACCCTCGGCAACGTGTTCTGAGGGTGCTGTGATGCGGAGTGAAAGCAAATGAAATTCAAGTTTTTTTGTATCCCCCTGATGCTGGCGTCCCTGGCCACCGCCGCGCCGGCGTGGGCCGACACGAAGATTGGCTTCGTCAATACCGAACGCCTGCTGCGCGAGGCACCGCTGTCGGTCGCCGCGCAGAAGAAACTGGAGCGGGAGTTCGCTGCGCGCGACCAGGAACTGCAGAAACTCGCCAAGCAGGCGCGTGACCTGCAGGCGCAACTCGACAAGGACGGGGTGACCATGTCGGAAACCGAGCGCCGCAACAAGGAGCGCGATCTGGGCAATCTCAACCGCGACCTGCAGCGCCAGAGCCGTGAATTCCGCGAGGACCTCAATTTGCGGCGCAACGAGGAGCTGGGACAGATCCAGGAACGCGCACGCAAGGCGATCCAGGAAATCGCCAAGGCGGAGAAATTCGACATCATCGTCGAGCAGGCCGTCTACGTCGATGCCAGGACCGACATCACCGATCGCGTGATGAAGGCGCTCGGCGGCAAGTAAGGCGCTGCGTCCAGGCGCGCCCCGGAGCACGCAGCGGCGATGGCCATCACGCTTGCCGAACTCGTCGAACGTCTGGGTGGCGAACTGCTCGGCGACGGCACACGCACCATCCGTCAGATCGCGCCGCTCGATCGCGCCACGGCGGACGAGATCGGTTTTGTCGCGCAGGCGAAATATCTCGCGCAGCTCGCGGACACCGGCGCCGGTGCGGTCATCCTTCCGCCGGATGCGCGCGACGCGTGTGAACTGCCACGCATCCTCACGCCAAACCCCTATCTGTACTTCGCCCGCGTTTCCGCGCTGCTGAACCCGCCGCCGCGCCCGCCGGCCGGCGTCCATGCTGCGGCAACGGTGGCGCCGGATGCGCAGGTTGCCGCGGATGCCAGCGTCGGTCCCGGCGCGGTGATCGGCGCAGGCGCCCGTGTCGGCGCGCGCAGCGTGATCAGCCCGAATTGCGTGCTGGGCGACAGGACGGTGATCGGCGTGGACTGCCTGTTGCATGCCAACGTCACGGTGTATCACGGCTGCGAAATCGGCGATCGCGTGATTCTCCACTCTGGTTGCGTCATCGGCTCCGACGGCTTCGGTTTTGCACCGAACGAAGGGCAATGGGAAAAGATCCCGCAGATCGGGCGGGTCCTGATCGGCGACGACGTCGAGATCGGCGCCTGCACCACCATCGACCGCGGCGCACTGGAAGACACGGTGATCGAGGACGGCGTCAAGCTCGACAACCTGATTCAGGTCGCGCACAACGTCACGATCGGCGCGCACAGCGCGATCGCTGCGTGCACCGGGATCGCCGGCAGCGCGAAGATCGGGCGCCATTGCACTATCGGCGGTGCGGCGATGATCTTCGGCCACATCGAAATCGCCGATGGTACGCGCATCTCGACCAACACACTCATCACCAAGTCACTGCCCAGGGCGGGCACCTACACTTCGGCATTGCCGTTTTCCGAACACGACGTATGGCAGAAGAACGCCGTGCACATGCGAAATCTCGACAAGCTGGTGAAGCGCGTCAAGGAACTGGAAAAGAAACTCAAGGAACTGGAAGCCCAATGATCATGGAAATCGAGGAGGTGATGCAGTACCTCCCGCATCGCTACCCCTTCCTGCTGGTCGACCGCATCGTCGAGATGGAACTCGGCAGATCGGTCACCGCGATCAAGAACGTCACCATCAACGAGCCGTTTTTCCCCGGCCATTTCCCTGGTGCGCCGGTGATGCCGGGCGTGCTGATTCTCGAGGCGATGGCGCAGGCGGCGGCGATCCTGTCGTTCAAGACCAAGAACTACGCGCCGGAAGACATCGGCGTCGTGTACTTTGCCGGCATCGATGGCGCGCGTTTCAAGAAACCGGTCAAGCCCGGCGATCAGCTGGTGCTGAAGATCGAGATCGTGCGCGAGATGCGCGGCATCTGGAAGTACACCGGCCGTGCCGAAGTCGACGGCGCACTGGCGGCCGAGGCCGAGCTCATGGCAACCTTGCGTGACAAGCCGAAGACCTGAGTCATGGCGTCGATCCACAGTACAGCACTGGTGGCACCGGGTGCGCAGCTTGCCGACGATGTCGAGATCGGACCCTACACGATCGTCGGTGAACACGTCGAGATCGGTGCTGGCACCACGGTCGGTGCGCATGCGGTCATCACCGGCCACACCCGCATCGGCGCGCGCAACCGCATTTTCCATTTCGTCTCGCTGGGCGAAGCGCCGCAGGACAAGAAGTACGCCGGTGAGCCGACGCGCCTGGAAATCGGCGACGACAACGTCATCCGCGAATTCTGCACCTTCAACATCGGCACCGTGCAGGACCGCGGCGTCACCACGCTCGGTAGCCATAACTGGATCATGGCCTACGTTCACATCGCGCACGACTGCGTGGTGGGCGACCATGCCATCTTCGCCAACAACGCTTCGCTGGCGGGACATGCCGAAGTCGGCGACTGGGCGATTCTCGGCGGCTTTACCGGTGTGCATCAGTTCTGCAAAGTCGGTGCACACGTCATGACCGGCATTTCCAGCGTGGTATTCAAGGACGTTCCACCCTTCCTCATGGCGTCCGGCCAGCCCGCCGCGCCGCACGGGCTCAACAGCGAAGGTCTCAAGCGGCGCGGTTTTTCGGCCGAATCGCTGGCGGCCTTGAAGCGCGCCTACAAGATTCTCTACCGCGAGGGCAACACCGTTGCCGAGGCGCAGGCCAGGCTCGAACCGCTGGCGGCCGCGCATTCCGAAATTCGCCAGCTTCTCGATTTCCTCGCGCGTGCCGAGCGCGGCATCATCCGGTGATCGATCTGGGAGTCGTCGCTGGCGAGGCGTCCGGCGATCTCCTTGGCGCCCATTTCGTCGCCGCCCTCAGGCAAACCCATCCCCGCCTCACCGCCACCGGCATTGCCGGGCCGCGCCTCGTCGAGGCCGGCGTTAAGGCCGTCTATTCCAGCGACAGGCTCGCGGTCAACGGTTATGTCGAGGTGCTCCGTCATCTGCCGGAACTGTTGTGGATTCGCGCGCGCACGACCCGCTATTTCCTGCAGCAGCGCCCGCGGGTGTTCGTCGGCATCGACGCGCCGGACTTCAACTTCACGCTGGAAACGCGGCTGAAGGCGGCGGGCATTCCCACCGTGCATTTCGTCAGCCCGTCGATCTGGGCGTGGCGACCGGAGCGCATCCATCGCATCAAGCAGGCGGTGTCGCGCATGCTGGTCGTGTTCCCGTTCGAGGAAGCCATTTATCGCGATGCGGACATCCCGGTGAGCTACGTCGGCCATCCGCTTGCCGACGTCATTCCACTCGATCCGGATACCGCGGCCGCCCGCGCCGCGCTCGGTTTGCACGGTGGGCCGGTCCTGGCGCTGCTGCCTGGCAGCCGGTTGTCCGAAGTGAAACGGCACGCGCAGTTGATGCTTGACGCCGCACGCCTCGTGCGCCAGCGTCACGGCGATGCGCAGTTCGTCCTGCCTGCTGCGAACCCCGCAGCGGCAGGCATCGTGCGCGCGGCGCTGCATGGGTCGGATCTGCCCGTGCGCGTGCTCGACGGACGGTCGCACGCGGCCCTGGCGGCCTGCGATGTTGCGCTGGTTGCCTCCGGCACGGCTACGCTCGAGACGGCGCTGTTCAAAAAACCGATGGTGATTGCCTATCGCGTGCCGGCGCTCACCGCGCGCCTGATGCGGAACAAGGCGCTGCTGCCATGGATCGGGCTGCCAAACATTCTGGCTCGCGACTGGATCGTTCCGGAGCGCGTGCAGGAAGCCGCCACGCCTGAGCACCTGGCGGCGGACGCACTTGCCTGGCTGAACGATGCGCCGCGCCGGGAGGCTGTGATCGAGCGGTTTCGCACCATGCACGAGACGTTGCGGTGCAATGCCGGTGCGCGCATCGCCGAGGCGGTGGCGCCTTACCTGGAGGCAGATGCATGAGCCTGCACTGGGGGCCGGTGGGGCTGTGCGGCGTCGACGAAGCTGGCCGCGGACCGCTTGCCGGTCCCGTCGTCGCCGCCGCGGTGATGCTCGATCCCGGGCGTCGCATCGACGGCCTGCGTGACTCCAAGAAACTCTCCGCTGCCGCGCGCGAGCGTCTTGCCGGCGTCATCCGCCGCGACGCGCTCGCCTGGTGCGTCGCCGAAGCGAGCGTCGAAGAAATCGATGCGCTCAACATTCTCAACGCGACGCTGCTGGCGATGCGCCGCGCCGTCGAAGGACTGACGCGTGCGCCCGACGATGTGTGGGTCGACGGCAACCGCTGCCCGGCCTGGCCGTGGCGTTCGCAGACGGTGGTGAAGGGCGACGACAAGGTGGCCGCCATCGCGGCGGCTTCCATTCTTGCCAAGACCGAGCGCGACCGTTTCATGCGTCGCCTGGACGAAAGCTATCCCGCCTACGGTTTCGCGCGCCACATGGGCTATGGCACCGCCGCGCACCTCGACGCGCTGAAGGCCCACGGTGCGTGTCCACAGCACCGCACGAGCTTCGCACCGGTTAAACTGGTGATCGCACAAACCGCTTTGTTTTGAAAGGAAAAACCATGGTCGTGTCATTGTTGTTGCATGTGCTGGGCGTCGTCGTCTGGGTCGGCGGCATGTTCTTCGCCTACATGGCGCTGCGTCCGGTGGCCGCCGACGTACTGGAACCGCCACAGCGCCTCGCCTTGTGGGCCGGGGTGTTCGGCAAGTTCTTTCCGTGGGTGTGGCTGTCCGTGCTGCTGATTCTGCTCACCGGCCTGCACATGCTGGCGTTGATGGGCTGGATTGCGGCGCCGCTTTATGTCCTCGCCATGCTGGCGGCCGGTCTTCTCATGATGCTGATTTATATCGTGGTGTTCTTTGCGCCCTACGCGAAGCTCAAGCGCGCGGTCGCCGAGCAGAACTGGAAAGCGGGCGGTGCGGCACTCGGCCAGATTCGGCAACTCATCGGCATCAACCTCATTCTCGGCGTGCTGACGATCGTCCTGGTGTTCGGCGGCAGGATGATGGTGTCCGGCGCCTGAGCCGACGGCCGGGGACATGGGGGGCGTTACGGTGGAGAACGTTGTCCCGGCCCTTCTTCTGGTCAGCCGATTCGCAAATATTTCCGGCGCTCGGCATTGACCGATGCCGACGCGTCGTGCGGCTGGCCGCATCGGAACGTCATTGGACCGAAATACGTCTGCCACCTGGCGGCTCCTGCCGCTCGAAACGGTAGTACGCTGGCGGCACCTGCCGCAGGCGGATTTCGCGTGTGCCGGGAGCGACGGGAATGCGGCCGACGCGCTGGTAGGGACCCATCATCGACGGTGCAGCGCGCACGTCATAGAGGCCCGGTGCGAACAGGCGCGCCGACACGGCGAGGCCGCCGTCTTCGGCATGATGCGTGACGCCGGCGAATGGACGCGCCAGCGGTTCGCCGATGAAGATTCCCTGCCCGGGCATCTGTACGCTTTTCCAGTAGGCCTCAATGAGCGTTTCGCCCTGCAGGTAGTGCGCCATGGCGATGCCGGGCTGAGGGAACTTGGCCGGAAAGTTGCACGGCTCGGCCACCGTGCCGTAGCTGCCGGTGGCGCCGGCGTCGATCCAGGCGAGGCTGCTCATCTGGCCAGTGCCCAGAAGCTCGCCACCGTAGGAGGTGAGGTGGTCAGCGATGGCGCCAGGCAGGTAAGTGTTGCGCTCGATCGCGGGAACGCGCGGCAGTCCGGTGAAATAGAACACGACGTCGGACTTGTTCTCGATACGGTCGGCCTCGACGATTTCGGTCGCGAATGCCTTGCCGAGCTGCATCTGCAATGCATGGAAGGTGGCGGCGCGGACGTTGCGCGCCTTGTCCGGGGTGCTGACGAGATACGCGCTGCCATCCGGATTGCTGCCGTCGCTGGCCACGCCGCGATCGATCATGTGCTTCGCCGCGTCCAGGCTTGTCGCGGCGAGACTCATGGTTGGGCGGATGTGGTAGGTGTCGAATGGCCGTGGCGTGCTGCTGTTGAAATAGGGGCTCTCGCGCGTTGGCTTGCAATCCTTCGCGCAGAATGCGGAATCGAAACCGAAGGCAAACGCCGTGGTGATCGACATGCAATCGACGCGCCAGGGCCGTACCCAGGTCAGCACATAGGCCTGGATGTGCCTGGGCGTCATGCGGTCGAGGCGACGCTTGAGAGCGACGAACTGTTCGCGCGTCAGCGCGGGGCGCCCAGGCTGGAAACGCACGTGGATGAGATTCACGGCGGGGATCCCGCGTTTTTCCATGTAGTACGTGGCGAGTTCCACGCTGTCCGGATCGTCGTCGTTGACGATCACGCCGAGGTCTTCGGCGCGGAGTGCGGGTTGCGGAAACTCCGTCACGACCGCCTGCTGCGGCGCCGCGTGGGCGGCGTGCAGCAGCACGCTCGTCGCGAGCGCAACGAGCCGGCGCCACCTCACGCGAGTCGCTCCACGCATTCGCGCACCAGTTCAGGGCCACGGTAGATGAGCCCGGAGTAGAGCTGCACCAGCGTGGCACCGGCGTCGATCTTCTCGCGCGCGTCCTCGCCGCAGAGAACGCCGCCGACGCCGATGACCGGGACCTCGTTCCGCAGGTGGTGCGCGAGCTCGCGTACCACGCGGGTGGATGCCGCGCGCACCGGCGCACCGGACAGCCCGCCGGTCTCCGTGGCGTTCGGCAGCCCGGCGACGGCGTCGCGTGCGATGGTGGTGTTGGTGGCGATCACAGCGTCGATGCGGTGCACCATCAGGAGTGCGGCAATTGCAGCGATCTGCGCATCGTCGAGGTCGGGTGCGATCTTCAGTGCGATGGGCACGTACCGGCCGTGCCGCTGTGCGAGCTCGGACTGCCGCAGCTTGATCGCCGAGAGCAGGGCGTCGAGCGCCTCGTCCTTCTGCAACTCGCGCAGGTTCTGCGTGTTGGGCGAGGAGATGTTCACCGTCACATAGCTTGCGTGCGCGTACACCTTGTCGAGGCAGGCGAGGTAGTCGTCGACCGCGTGCTCGTTTGGGGTGTCCTTGTTCTTGCCGATATTGATGCCGAGAATGCCCTGGTAGCCGCT
>JANJXF010000178.1 GCA_024709165.1 Thiobacillus sp.
GCATAACCGATGGCGGCAAGGATGCGGCCGAGGTTGGGGTCGGAAGCAAAGAACGCGGTTTTCACCAGCGGTGAGCGCGCGATGGCGTAGGCGATCTGCTTGCATTCGGCACGGTCGCGCCCGCCTTCGACTGCGATGGTCATGAATTTCGTCGCGCCTTCGCCGTCGCGCGCCATCGCCTGGGCGAGTTCGACCGCGACTTCGCTCAAGGCGGCCTTCAGCGCGGCGTAGTCGGCGCCCGTGGCGTCGGTGATTTCGGTGTTCGCGGCCTGACCGGTGGCGATGAGGATGAAGCTGTCGTTGGTCGAGGTGTCGCCGTCGACGGTAACGCAGTTGAACGACACGTCGGCGACCTCCTTCACCATCTGCTGCATCAGCGCCGGGGCGACGGCAGCATCGGTGGCGACGAAGCCCAGCATGGTCGCCATGTTGGGATGGATCATGCCGGAACCCTTGGCGATACCGGTCACCGTCACCGTCCTGCCGCCGACTTTGGCCTGGCGCGACGCGCCCTTGGCGACGAGGTCGGTGGTCATGATGGCGTGGGCGGCCTCGCTCCAGTGTACGGGCGCAAGGTCGGCCAAAGCAGCGGGCAGCGCAGGCAGGATCTTGTCGACCGGCAGCGGTTCGAGGATCACTCCGGTGGAAAACGGCAGCACGTTTTCCGCCTTGACCCCAAACAGTTCGGCCACCGCCTCGCAGGTGCGGCGCGCACGCGCGAGACCTTCCTCGCCGGTGCCGGCGTTGGCGTTGCCGGTGTTGATCAGCAGCGCACGAATGCCGGCGTGCGCGAGATGCTGCTTGCACACGGCTACCGGGGCGGCGCAGAAACGGTTCTGCGTGAACACACCGGCGACACGCGAACCCGCGGCCAGTTCGATCAGCGTGATGTCGCGACGGCCGGGCTTCTTGATGCCGGCGGAGGCGATGCCGAGGTGGACACCGGCAACGGGCAGCAGGGAGGCAGGATCGGGAGCGGCGAGGTTGACGGGCATGGCGGCAGGCCGGAATGGAAAGCCGCTATTTTATGCCGTCCGCGCGCCGCCCGCCTATGGTGCGCGGCGACGCAGACGGTCCAGCGCGCGACGGAATCCCGGGCGCCACGGCCACACCGGGTCGAGTTCGATCGAACGCGCGAGGGCGGCCAGCGCGATCAGCGCGAACACGGCGAACAGCGCCTGCGAAACCAGCAGGCGGGGCGTGAGCAGACCCAGCGGAATGTCCAGGAAGCCCGGGACGTAGAACAGGCTGGCAAATGCCGCAAAGAGAAAAGCCGGAACCAGATACATGATTTCTGCGGATGGCTCGTGACGAGCAAACTCAAGCATGCAGCGTGCCATCAGCAAAAGATCATGCAAAAACAACCGGATGAAGGCGCGCGATGCGTCGCGGGCGAGCTCGCGTGTAAAGCGTGCCGACAGCAAAAGGGCTACTTGCCCTGCTGCGGTGCCGCCAGCCGGCGCAGGATTTCGTGGGACAGCGAGTAAAAACGCGGTGTCGGCCCGAGATCCTCGTAGATGGGGTCGCCGTAGTCATCCTCGGCGATGACGCGCTTGCCCGGCACATAAGGCATCGCCACCTCCAGTTCGTCGAGCGCCGCACGGATGAGATCCGCCATCAGCTGGGAATCGGTGCGTGCCGGATACATGAGGTGCAAGGCCTCGACTCGCGCGGCGTCGCGCAGCGGAAGGTCGACGGCATAGGGACGGGCCACGGCACTGGCCGGGCTGGCCTGTCTCCAGCGTTGGATCAGTTCGGCAATACGCATTGCGGGTTCCCCAGTACTTCGATCGTCCCGTTATAGCAAAAGCCTGCGCGAGGCAAAGCACAAATCAGCCGCGACGACGCCACACCAGGGTACGGTTGTTGGCCGGCATCGCGATGTCGTCGACCAGCGCCAGACCCGTGGCACGCGCCAGCGCGTCGACGGCCTCGAAGTCGCGCACGCCGGCGGCTGGGTCGCGGGCCTTCAGCCAGGCATCGAAGCGGGCGTTGCTCTCCGAAGTGAACGTCCCGCCGTAATTGAACGGACCGTACACCGCCAGCACGCCGCCGGGTTTTAGCACCGCGCCGACACCGCGGAAGAAGCCTTCGACCTCGGGCCAGCCCATGATGTGCAGCGTGTTGGCGGAAAACACGGCATCGTAGCGCCCGCCATGCCAGTCGTCGCTGCGTACGTCGAGCGCGAGCGGCGGCAGCACGTTGGGCAGCGCCGCCTCGTCGAGCCACATGCGCATGCCGGTGTGATGCACCGCCAGGTCCGCCGTCTGCCACACGAGATGAGGCAGGGCGGCAGCGAAATGGACGGCGTGCTGGCCAGTGCCGCTGCCGATTTCGAGCACGCGGCGACGGTCGGCGAAGACCTCGCGCAGCACCGCGAGTATGGGCTCGCGGTTCTGTTCGCAGGATTCGGCGAAGGGTTTGTCGTTCAGGTGCGCGAGGCGGAGGTGTAGCCTCCGGCGTGACGCGCCGTGCCGCCGTTGGTCTCCAGCCAGTCCTTGATGCGGTTGGCATCGCCCGCGCGGCTGTTCTTTCCCTGCGCGTCGAGCAGCACGATGATGACGTTGCGTTGTGCGACCTGGGCCTGCATCACCAGGCAATAACCGGCTTCGTTGATGAAACCGGTCTTGGACAGGCCGATATCCCAGTCGTCGGCACGGGTGAAACGGTTGGTGTTGTTGAACGCGACCGTGCGGTAGTACACGCGCGCGGCGCGGCGCTTCTTCTTCACCACCACGCGCTGGGTGCCAAGGGTGTAGTGGCCTGACGAGCTGATCTGGCGGATTTCCGGATAGTTCTGGTAAGCGTGGTCGGCCAGGTGCGCGAGGTCGAGCGCGGTCGAGCGGTTGCCGCTGGACAGCCCGGTGGGCTCGACGTAGACGGTGTCGTGCATGCCGAGGGTGCGCGCCATGCGGTTCATGATGGCGACGAAGCGCTCCATGCCGCCTGGATAGGTGCGGCCGAGCGCGTGCGCGGCGCGGTTGTCGGATGCGATCAGCGCCAGATGCAGCAATTGGCCGCGCGTGTAGCGCGCACCGATGGCGAGCCGCGATCCGGTGCCCTTGAGGGTGTCGCGGTCTTCTTCGGTAATGGCGATCGGCTCGTCGAGCGGCAGCCCGGCATCGAGCACCAGCATCGCCGTCATCAGCTTGGTGATGGAGGCGATCGGCGTCTGCAGCGAGGCGTTCTTCGCCAGCAGCGGCTGGCCCGTCGCCTGGTCGTACACCAGCACCGAGAGGGCGCTGAGCTCTGGTTGCGCGGTGGACGGCGCCACGATTTCTCCCGCAGGCGCGGCGCCGAGCTGTTCGCTCCATTGCAGCGACGCACGGGTGTCGAGCGCGGCGGCGCCGGTGTGGGCGCCCAGTAGAAGCAGTCCGGTGACCAAGGCTTTCATGTTCATAAGCTTGCAGGATGAAGGGCTCGAACGCAACGACATATGCGAAATACGGACACGACGCGAAAAACTTGAAAACAACAGTGCGGGTTCATGAACCGCGATATTACCTGTCCCTGGTTGACGGTGTAGCAAATTTAATTTTATATAGCAATAACATGCAAGGACTTCCGGATAATTTACTGAAAATATCGGAGCTAACGGCATGCCTGTGTGCCCCCGGGGTGGTGGCCGCGGCGCTGGAGCATCTGATGCAGGGCGAGGCGGCGGCGCCGGCCTTCGCGGCCTGCGTGCGCCATGATCCGGTGTTGTCACTGCGTATCCGCCCCTTTGCCGGCGAATTCGATGCCGCCCGCCGCGACCTGCTGCACGCGCTGCTGCTTGCGGCGCCCGTCGCATCCGGTGCCGCGCAGGCGGTTTATGTGCAGCACTGGCGGCAGTCGATCACCGTGGCACATCTGGCGCAGGGGCTCGCGGTACGTTCCGGCACGGCGGACAGCGAAGCCGCCTGGGCCGCCGGACTCGGGCACAATCTGGGCGATTACCTCGCCACCGGCGCGGCCGACACGGCGCAGGTGGCGCACTGGCTCGACACGCTCGATCCCGACGGCTGGACGGCCGACGCCGTGCGCTATCACGCGCAACCGCTGCCGCGCGGGCGGGCGGCGCATCCCCTGGTACGCGTGGTGCAACTTGCCTTCCTTCTGGTCACGCGTGCGGACGCGGTCGACAGCGTCGATGTGCGTGCCGCGTTGGCCGCCCTGCAGCTGGGAGCGGGCGATGCCGCGCAGCTGCTCGCCGACAGTCAGGGACAGACGCGGCTGCTGGCACAGCGCTACGGCATGGCCGATACCCTGGCGGCGTCCGGCAGCCAGGGCTTCGACCGCCTGGCCCGCCTCTACGCGGGGCAGGCGGCGCAGGCGGCGCTGCACAGCCACTTCCGCAACGCGGGCGATGCGGCGCAGGGAGTCGTTCGCCTGGGCGAGGCGCTGCATGCCCTGTTCGGCATCGAGCGCGCCTGCCTGTTCGTCCCGGGCGGCGACGGGCTGTTGCGCATCTCGCCCCTGACACCGGCCGCGGCCGGGCTCACCGTGCTGGCGATTCCGCCCGACGACGCCCATTCCGCGCTGCCGCGCGCACTGGCACGCAACGCGCCGCAGCAGCACGA
>JANJXF010000174.1 GCA_024709165.1 Thiobacillus sp.
GCCGAGATCGTCAACGGCATTTCCGAGGCGAGCCGCGAACAGAGCGCCGGCATCGAACAGGTCAACCAGGCGGTGGGGCAGATGGACGAGATCACCCAGCAGAATGCCGCACTGGTCGAGGAAGCGGCGGCGGCGTCCGAAAGCATGCAGACGCAGGCTGCCAGGCTGGCGAACCTGGTCGATAATTTCAAGCTGATCGAAGGCACGTCTCCACGCGGCACCGTGTCCAGCAAGCCCAACCGCCCCAAGCCCGTGTCGGAGCACGGCCACGCCGCAGTACGCCGGACGCCCCTGCCGGCGCCGAAGCGAGCGGCGGGGGGCGAGGACTGGGAAACGTTCTGATCGCGGCCGCGCGGACCGCCCGCTGCGGTTCGCGTCGGCGCTTCTTGCGCATGGCATGAACCTCCAGCCCATTCTTCCGCCCAACGCCAAGTGCTTCGAGTTCACACCGCACGATTTTGCGCGGGTGCGTGAGCTGATCTACCGGCGCGCCGGCATCTCGCTCAGCGAGGCGAAGCGGGAGATGGTTTACAGCCGCCTGGCGCGTCGCCTGCGCGCCAAGGGGCTGACCAGCTTCGCTGCCTATCTCGACACCCTGGAAAGCGGTGCCGACGATGCCGAGTGGGAGGCGTTCACCAATGCGCTGACCACCAACCTCACCGCATTTTTTCGCGAGGCGCATCATTTCCCCCTGCTCGCCGAGCACATGCTGCAAGCGACGGGCACGCTCGCCGTCTGGTGCTCGGCGAGCTCGACCGGCGAGGAACCTTATTCGATCGCGATGACGCTGTGCGAGGCATTCGATACGCTCGCGCCACCCGTCAGCATCGTCGCCACCGACATCGACACGAACGTGCTCCGCACCGCGCAGGATGGCGTCTATCCTGTCGAGCGTGTCGAGAAGATGTCGAGCGAACGCCTCAAGCGCTTCTTTCTGCGCGGCAAGGGTGACCGGACCGGACTGGTGCGGGTGCGGCCCGAGCTGAGACAGATGATCAGCTTCAGGCCGCTCAACCTGCTGGCACCGAGCTGGGCGGTCAGCGGTCCGTTCGATGCGATTTTCTGCCGCAACGTGATGATCTATTTCGATAAGCCGACGCAGGGCCGCATCCTGTCGCGCTTCGTGCCCCTGATGAAGCCCGATGGGCTGCTGTTCGCCGGCCACTCGGAAAATTTCATGTATGCTTCCAATGCGCTCAGGCTGCGCGGCAAGACCGTGTACGAACTTGACGCGCGTCACCGCATGAGCGGCAGCAGGAACCACGCATGAATACGGCCATCGAAGAGCAGCTCGCCACCAATCTCTATTACGACCGCAACTTCGACTGCGAGGCAGCGAAGATTCTTCCGGGGGAGTACTACTTCACCCGCAAACCCATGCTCATCGTCACCGTGCTGGGCTCGTGCGTGGCCGCTTGCGTGCGCGACCGCACCACGGGCATCGGCGGTATGAATCATTTCATGCTGCCCGACGGCGGCGGAGACGGCGCGAGCCCGGCGTCCGCCTCCATGCGCTATGGTGCGTATGCCATGGAAGTGCTGATCAACCAGTTGCTGAAGGCCGGCGCGCGTCGGGAGAATCTCGAAGCCAAGGTGTTCGGGGGCGGCAACGTGCTGCGCGGCTTCACCGCGATGAACGTGGGCGAGCGCAACGCGCGCTTCGTGCTGGATTTCCTCGAAGCCGAGAAGATACGTGTCGTCGCCCGGGATCTCAACGACATCCACCCGCGCAAGGTGTATTTCTTCCCGGCGACCGGCAAGGTGCTGGTGAAAAAATTGCGGCAGCTCAACAACTACACCCTGGTGAAGCGCGAGCAGGATTATGCGCATCGCCTGCGCACGAATTCGGTGTCCGGCGCGGTCGACCTGTTCTGAGGCCAACATGAGCAAGATCAAGGTTCTGATCGTGGACGACTCGGCGTTGATCCGCGGCATCATGAAGGAAATCATCAACAGCCAGCCGGATATGGAAACCGTCGGTGCGGCCCCCGATCCGCTGGTGGCGCGCGATCTCATCAAGCAGACCAACCCCGACGTGCTGACGCTGGACGTCGAGATGCCGAAAATGGACGGCCTGGATTTTCTCGAACGCCTGATGCGTCTGCGTCCAATGCCCGTCGTCATGGTTTCGTCGCTGACCGAACGTGGTTCGGAAATCACCATGCGCGCCCTGGAACTGGGGGCGGTGGATTTCGTTACCAAGCCGAAAGTCTCCATCCAGAGCGGCATGCACGACTATGCCGAGCTCATCACGGACAAAATTCGCACGGCCGCGCGGGCGCGCATCCAGGCGCATGTCGCCAGCCGGCCGACGCAGCTCGCGTCGCTGCGCAACCCGCTTGTCAGCAGCGAGAAGCTCATCATCATCGGCGCTTCCACCGGCGGCACCGAGGCGATCAAGGAGTTTCTCGTCCAGTTGCCGCCGGACAGCCCCGGCGTGCTCATCACGCAGCACATGCCCGAGGGATTCACCCGCTCGTTCGCCAATCGGCTCGACAAACTGTGCCGCATTGCAGTCAAGGAGGCCGAAGGTGGTGAACGCGTGCTGCCCGGCCATGCCTTTCTCGCCCCCGGGCATTCGCACCTGCTGTTGGTGCGCAGCGGCGCCAACTACGTCACCCGCCTCGACCAGGGGCCACCCGTCAACCGCCACCGGCCTTCGGTCGATGTTCTGTTCAATTCTGTCGCGGCCGCGGCCGGCAAGAACGCCGTCGGCGTCATCCTCACCCGCATGGGCAAGGACGGCGCCGCCGGCATGCTCGCGATGAAGCAGGCGGGCGCCTACAACCTCGCGCAGGACGAAACGACCTGCGTAGTATTTGGCATGCCCAAGGAAGCCATCGCGCTGGGCGCGACCCACGAAGTCGCACCGCTTCAGGATCTGCCGGCGCGGGTCATGGCGCACTTCGCGTCGCAGGGCAGCCATGCCATGCGGGTGTGAAGCAGGGAACCGGGGTCAAGTTTGCCTGCCGCGTGCCGATGATTAAGCTTAATGACAAACCGCTTCATTGGAGTGACGCATGCCTGATCCGAACATGAAATTTCTCGTGGTCGACGATTTTTCCACGATGCGACGCATCGTGCGCAACCTGCTGAAGGAGCTGGGCTATTCCAACGTCGAAGAGGCCGAGGACGGCGTCGACGGGCTGGCCAAGCTGCGCGCGAACAAGTTCGATTTCGTCGTGTCGGACTGGAACATGCCGAACATGGACGGGCTCACCATGCTGCAAACCATCCGTGCCGACGCCGCGCTGTCCAAGATTCCCGTGTTGATGGTCACCGCCGAGGCGAAAAAGGAAAACATCATTGCCGCGGCGCAGGCGGGCGCCAGCGGCTACGTCGTCAAGCCCTTCACCGCTGCCACCCTGGACGAGAAGCTCAGCAAGATCTTCGAAAAAATGGAAAAAGCGGGGGGCTGACATGGACGCCTATTTTGCCAATGCAGCGGCGGTATCGTCTGGTGTCGAGCCGCGCGTATCCGATCATGACGAGATGCTCGCGCGGGTCGGTCAGATCACCCGCAGCCTGCACGACAGTCTGCGCCAGCTGGGCCTCGACAAGGCGCTGGAGCGGGTGACGCACGAAATTCCGGATGTGCGGGAGCGCCTGAGCTACGTCGTGCGCATGACCGAGCAGGCGGCGCAGCGCGTGCTGAATGCCACCGATGCCGCCATTCCCATGCAGGAGCGTGTCTCGGCAGGTGCAGATGAAATATTCAATGGCTGGCACGCGACGCTGAAGGCGCCGTTTTCCGAGTCGAACTATCGCGACATGGCGACGCTGACCATGCAGTGCCTGGCCGACATGCGCAACGACACCAACGCTACCAAGCAGCAGTTGCTCGAAATCATGATGGCGCAGGATTTCCAGGATCTCACCGGTCAGGTGATCCGCAAGGTAACCGACCTGGCACACACCCTGGAGCAGCAGCTCGTCCAGCTCCTGATCGACTACGCTCCCGAAGAAGTGAAGCGCGATACCGGCAATTCGCTGCTCAACGGGCCGCAGATCAATCCGGGCGCGGTGCCAGACGTGGTGGCGAATCAGAGCCAGGTCGACGATCTGCTGGATAGCCTGGGGTTTTGAGGGTCGAGGGCGCAGGCCCTCGTCGTGCCAGGCGGGGCGCGTTTCACAGCCCGAGAGTTTTCACTACCGTCGTGGCGGCTTCGAGGCTGCTCTGGACGATGCGTCCGAACTGCACGGTGAAGTAGGGCAGACTCAGACTGAGGGCAACCAGCCCGACGCTCAGCGTGATGGGAAAGCCGATCGCGAAGATATTGAGCTGCGGCGCGGCGCGCGTGAGGATGCCCAGCGCGAGGTTGGTCATGAGCATGATCGCGATCAAGGGCAGGGCAAGCTGCAGGCCGATGGCGAATATGATGCTGCCGAATGCGGTGACGCTGCGGAAACCTGCAGCGCCGAGCGGTGCCGCGCCAACCGGCAGAGCCTGGAAACTCCTGGCAAGGACGTCGAGCAGCAGGAGGTGGCCGTCGACGGCGAGAAACAGCAGCACGGCCAGCATGTTGAAGAAACGTGCGAGAACCAGCGACTGGCCGGCGCTCTGTGGATCGAAAAAGGTGGCAAAGCCCAGACCCATCTGCAGCCCGATGATTTCACCGGCAGCATCGACAGCTGCGAACGCGATACGGATCACGAAGCCGATCGCAATGCCGATCAGAAGCTGCCGAACGAGCACCAGCAGGCCCTGCCAGGAGCCCAGGGCGATATCGGGTGGTGGAGGCAGGGTGGGGACGAGAACGAGGGCGATGAAGACGCCGAGGCCGATCTTCACACGTGTCGGTGTGGCGCGGTGGCCGAACACCGGTGCTGCCATCAACACGCCGAGAATGCGAACCAGAGGCCAGAGGAACGCGCTCAGCCACGTATTGATCTGCGCGTCGGTGAAACTGAGCACGGCTATCCGACGAGGCCGGGCAAGCCCGTGAGCACGCGACGCATGTAGTCGGTCATGAGCGTGAGCATCCACGGTCCGGCGATGGCGAAGGTCGCCAGCACGGCGAGCACCTTGGGGATGAAGGACAGGCTGGCGTCGTTGATCTGGGTCGCGGCCTGGAAAACGCTGATGACGAGGCCGACGACCAGGGTCACCAGCAGCACGGGCGATGCCACCAGGAAGGTCATTTCCAGTGCGGTGCGCCCCATGGACATTACACTTTCAGGGGTCATGAAGAACTCCAGGGGTCAGTAAAAACTCTGCGCCAGCGAACCGAGCAGCAGGTTCCATCCGTCGACGAGTACGAAGAGGATGATCTTGAACGGCAGCGCGACGAGCATCGGCGAGACCATCATCATGCCCATCGCCATCAGGACGCTGGCGACCACCATGTCGATGATGAGAAAGGGGATGAAGACGGCGAAACCGATCTGAAATGCGGTTTTCAGCTCGCTGGTGATGAAGGCGGGAATGAGGATGCGCATCGGCACGTCATCCGGCGATTTCAGGCCATTGGTGCCCGACATGCGCGCGAACAGCGCGAGGTCTGTTTCACGCGTCTGCTTCAGCATGAATGCCCGCAGCGGCACCGCGCCCTTGCCGAGCGCGTCCTGCAGCTGGATGCGGTTCTCCGACAGCGGCTGGTAGGCTTCCGTATAAATCTTGTCGAGCGTCGGACTCATCACGAAGAAAGTGAGGAACAGCGCCAATCCGATCAGGACCTGGTTCGGTGGGGTGGACTGCGTGCCGAGCGCCATGCGCAGCAGGGACAGCACGATGATGATGCGGGTGAAGCTCGTCATCATCAGCAGCATCGCCGGCAGGAAGGACAGCGAGGTGAGCAGCAGCAACGTCTGCAGGCTGAGCGTATAAGTCTGTCCGCCACCGGCCGATGGTGTGCTGGTGAAGGCGGGCAGACCGGCGCTCTGCGCCAGGGCGAGCGAGGGCAGCGCGAATGCGGTAAGCGCGAGCAGTGCGTAAAGTCTATTTCTCACGGCGCTTTTCGATCAGCTGCTGCAGGCGGGCGGCGAAGCTTCCGGGGACGATGGCGGCGGGGGTCGCCGGAGCGGTGCCGCGAGGCAGGGTCATCAGTGCGTTGACGCTGCCGGGTGCGACGCCGACGACCAGCCAGGATTCGCCAACTTCGACGACGACCACACGCTCGCGCGTGCCGACTGCGGTGCTGCTCACCACCTGGAGCACCCCGGAGCTTCCGCCGCGCATGACGCCGAAACGCTTGGCGATCCACGCTGTCGCGACGATCAGGGCCAGGACGGCGACGAGTCCGACGAAAACCTGCAACAGGCTGCCGGCGGCCGAGGGACCTTCGGCGACCTGGGCGAGCACCGGGGCGGGTGCGCTCGTCAGCAAACCGGTAATGCCGTGACGGGCAAAGCTCATTTGTTGAGTTTCCGGATGCGCTCGGCGGGGGTGATGATGTCGGTCAGGCGCACGCCGAACTTGTCGTTGACCACGACCACTTCGCCCTGCGCGATCAGGCAGCCATTGACCAGCACGTCCATCGGCTCGCCGGCCAGCCCGTCGAGTTCGACCACCGAGCCCTGGGCGAGCTGCAGCAGGTTCTTGATGGCGATCTTGGTGCGGCCCAGCTCCACGGTGAGCAGCACCGGGATGTCCAGGATGAAATCGATGTCGTTGGCGGTGCCGCTGGCAACCGGAGGCGCTGCGAGGTCCTTGAAAATGTCGGCGCCTTGCGCCGCCACGACGGGCGCGTTTGTAACTGACGACTGTTCGGCCATGGCGGCGGCCCAATCGTCTTCCGCGATGGTCTGGGTGAGATCTTCAGACATGCTTTTCTCCTTTTTTCGCCTCGATCGGGCTCAGTGAAATCATGCGCTCGACACGCAGCGTGTACTGGCCGTTGAACTTGCCGTAGGCACATGCCATGACCGGCACGCCGTCGACCTTGGCTTCGACGGTTTCCTCGATGTCGATGGGCACGATGTCGCCGACCTTCAGATTGACCAGATCGCGCAGGCTCAGCTGTGCGGTGCCGATGTCGGCGACGAGCTCGACCTCGGCGAGCTGGATCTGCTGGCGCATCATGCGGATCCAGCGTTTGTCGACCTCTAGGTTCTCCGCCTGCAGGCTGCTTGTCAGCAGGTCGCGGATCGGTTCGATCATCGAGTACGGCATGCATACGTGCATCTCGCCGCTGACCTGGCCGAGTTCGATGGCGAAGGTGAACGCCACCACGACTTCATTGGGCGTGGCGATGTTGGCAAACTGGGTGTTCATCTCCGAGCGCACGTATTCGAATTCGATGGGGTATACCGGCTCCCACGATTTTCCGTAGCACTCGAACACGATGTTGAGCACACGCTGGATGATGCGCTGCTCGGTCTGAGTGAAATCGCGCCCTTCGACGCGCGTGTGAAAACGTCCGTCACCGCCGAACAGGTTGTCGACGATGAGGAACACCAGGTCGGGATTGAAGATGATCAGACCGGTGCCGCGCAACGGCGTGAAATGCACCAGGTTGAGGTTGGTCGGCACCACCAGGTTGCGCACGAATTCGCTGTACTTGGATACGCGCACCGGGCCGACCGAAATCTCGACCTGGCGGCGCAGGAAGTTGTACAGGCCGATACGCAACTGGCGCGCGAGGCGTTCGTTGATGATTTCGAGCGTCGGCATGCGGCCGCGCACGATACGTTCCTGCGTCGCCAGGTTGTAGGGGCGTACTCCGGACGGGTCGACGACCTCCGCCGGTCCTTCGTCGGTCTCGCCGGTGACGCCCTTGAGCAGCGCATCGACCTCGTCCTGGGAAAGAAAGGCGTCGGCCATGGCGTCACTGGATCACGAAGGAGGTGAACAAGACATCGACAATGTTTTGCGGCTTGCCCTTGGGATCGAACGGCTTGTTGATCTCGGCAAGAATTTCCTTCGCCAGTTTGTCCTTGCCTTCGGGGCCAAGCAGTTCTTCGGCATCCTTGCTCGCCAGCAGCGTCAGCAGGCGGCTGCGGATACGCGGCATGTGCAGCTTGATCGCATCGATTTCCGCCTGTTCGGTGGCCTCCAGAGTGAGATCGACCTGCAGGAACTGTTCGCTGTCATGCAGATTGACGGTGAAGGTTTCAAGCGGCAGGTAAACCGGCGGTTTGGCGGGTGTTTCCTCGACCTGTTCGGCCGTCTCGCTGTCGCTCCCCATGAAAAACCATGCAGCAGCGCCACTGGTGGCAAGGAGGACCACCAGCACGCCGATGATGATGAACAGCTTCTTCTTCGACCGGGGCGCAGGTGCGGCTTCGGCGGCTTCGTTCTCTTCAGTCATGAGTACGGTTCCTGGCGGGGAATGAATATCGGGTTCGCTTGTATTGCATTATCGGAACGGTTCGCCGCCACCTAAGCGCGGAACAAGGGGGAAAAAGGCCGCTATCTCGCACAAAGGCGTTTCACGCAAAAGTGTCGACCAGGCCGCGTCCCATGCGCGGTGCCAACGTCACAGCCGCCGGCTCTTCCGCGTCGGCGCGTGCGCCGGAATGCGACGCGGTACGCGAAGACTCCTGTCCGGACGCCTGATTCTGGCTCGGCGTGTCCGCGCTGACGTTCGCCTGCCCCAGCTGAATGCCCGCCTCGCCCATCATCTCGCGCAGCCGCGGCAGTGCGGCCTCGATGGCCTGGCGCACCTCGGGCTGTGCGGCGAAGAAGTTCGCGGTGGCCTGGTCGCTGGAGACGTTCAGCACGATGTGCAGCGGTCCCAGGTTCGGCGGGTTGAGGGTGAGCGAGGCGCTCTGCTGCTTGCCGGACACCATCCATACGATTTTCTCGCCCAGTGCCTGGCCCCATGCGGAGTTGCCCACCTCGGGGGCGAGGCGCGGGGCAGCCGCGAGCGTGGGGGCGGGACCGGTGTCGGCCGCGCCGGGGGATACGGCCGGGCGCAGGGCGGCGGGACTGACAAGATCGGCGGAAGGCTCCATCCCCCGCGTGCCGTCGACGGCAAGACGGGCGGCAAAAAGCCCGCTGAATGCCTCGCTGTCGTGCGCGGGTGCGGTTGCGTTCGCGCTCGCGCTCGCGTCCGCACTCGGACCCACGGCTGCACCCGGCTCCGTCACGCCGCGCAGGGCTGTGCTGGCGGTCGGGGGCGTGGGGACAGACAGAGTGGTGCTGGCAGGCAGAGCGCGTTGCATGGGGATGTCGGAGCCCGGTGTTGCATCGGCCTGTGTGTCGTTCGGGGCCGTCGTGGCCTGCCCCGTGGGCGGGGTGAAGGGCAATCCCAACGCAGCCAGCGTTTCGGCGGTGGGCGGCGGAACAGTCGTGTCGGCGGACGCCTGGAGAGCCAGCGACGGGTCCGCCGCCGCAAGGGGATCGGCGGGATTGTCCAGCTGCTCCGCCAGCCTGTCGGCAAGCGTCTTGCCGCACGGTGGCTCGCACGTCGCGGCGGCGATCAGCAAGGCGATTTCGCCGGACAGGATCTGGCTGAACGGCGTGCCGGGGTCCGCGGGATCGCCTTTCCGCGAGGACGGTGTACCCTGCAATGCGGTCGCGGTGGACGGAGTCATGGGGGTGGCGTTCATGTGGCGCGTCCTGTCAGGAGGAGGTGGGTTTGTACAGAGCCCGGCGTGCGGCGAATTCGTCGTTCTGCTTCTGTTCGCGCCGCAGTTCCCGGTGTACGGCAGCCTGGCCGGCACGTTCGGCTAGGGTAACGAAAGACATCTTCTTCTGTTCGCAGCGCTGCCATGCGGCACGGGCGTCGGCGATGCGCTGCTGGGTGTCGTCAACGACTTTCCGCTGGCCGGCGACGGCGCAGTCGAGTTTCTGCATGAAGGCCTGGAAATTCATGAAATGCGTCGCGCTGATGCCCTGCGTGAGGCTGGCCTGGCAGCGGTCGGTATAGTCGTCGCGATACTGTTGCAGGAGGTCGAGCTTCTGCCTGGCCTCCTCACCCGCGCGCAGCGCGTTGCCCAGGCGTATTGCGGCGTCGTCGGTTTCACGGTGAGCCAGGTCGATCAGGGTGTCGAGTGCGGAGGGAGCGGCCATTCAGCAAGTTCCTGTATCGGGTGGTGTCATTGAAAGAGCGTGGCCAGCGCGTCGAGGCTGTCCTGCACGCCGGCGCGCTGCGCGATATCCTGCTGGAGAAAGCTCTCGATGGCGCCGTTCAGGCGGATCGCTTCGTCGAGCACCGGATCGCTGCCGGCGGCGTAGGCGCCGACGTTGATCAGGTCGCGGCTGCGCGCGTAACGCGAATAGAGTTTCTTCACCCGGCGGGCGAGTTCCTGGTGCGCCGGTGAGGTGAGCGTGTGCATGGCACGGCTGATCGACTGTTCGATGTCGATGGCGGGGTAGTGACCGCTTTCCGCCAGGGTCCGCGAAAGCACCACGTGGCCATCGAGAATCGCCCGCGCGGCATCGGCGATCGGATCCTGCTGGTCGTCGCCTTCGGTGAGCACGGTGTAGAAGGCGGTGATCGAGCCGCCACCCGGCTTGCCGTTGCCGGCGCGCTCCACCAGCGCGGGGAGCTTGGCGAACACCGATGGCGGATAACCCTTGGTCGCGGGGGGTTCGCCGATGGCGAGCGCGATCTCGCGCTGTGCCATCGCGTAGCGGGTGAGAGAATCCATGATCAGCAGCACGTCCTTGCCCTGATCGCGGAAATGTTCGGCGATGGCGGTGGCGTAGGCCGCGCCCTGCATGCGCATCAGAGGCGGGGTGTCGGCCGGGGCCGCGACGACGACGGCACGCGCCAGACCTTCTTCGCCGAGAATCTGCTCGATGAATTCCTTCACTTCGCGGCCGCGCTCGCCGATCAGGCCAACCACGATCACGTCGGCGCCGGTGTAGCGTGCCATCATGCCGAGCAGCACGCTCTTGCCCACGCCCGAGCCGGCGAACAGGCCCATGCGCTGGCCGCGGCCCACCGTCAGCATGCTGTTGATCGCACGTACCCCGACATCGAGAATGTCGCGGATCGGCGCGCGCGCGAGCGGGTTGGTGCTGCGCCGGCTGAGCGGCGCGGTGGCGCCGGTGGCGAGCGGTCCGTGGCCATCCAGCGGGCGACCGTTGCTGTCGACCACGCGTCCCAGCAGGGCGCCGCCGACCGGCAGATGACGCGTGCGGTCGCTCGGGCGGCGGCGCGGGTGATTGACCTGGCCCGGGCCGGGCAGGGTGGGGATGATTTCCGCCGGAAACACCCGCGCGCCCGGCACGATACCCTCGACCTCGCTTTGCGGCATGAGGAACAGCCGGGTGCCATCGAAACCGACCACTTCCGCGTCGATCTGGCTGCCGTTGGGCAGCGGCACGTGGCAGGCGCTGCCGACCGGCAGGTTGAGTCCGACTGCCTCCATGACCAGCCCCGCGACCCGCGTGATGCGTCCGGTTGCCTGCATCGGCTCGGCAATCGCCACGAGTTCGCTGCAGTCGGTGAGGAAGGACTGCCAGCGTTCAGTGTGGGCGAGAGCCGTCATGGCGCGTCGGCCTCAGGCCAGCCAGTCGGACGTTTCGCCGAGCGCCGTGGCGAGGCGCTGCCAGCGGGTCGGCAACGTGGCGTCGATCTGGCTGCCGGGCGTCTCGACACGACAGCCGCCGCGCTCCAGCAACGGGTCGCTGGTCAGTTGCCAGCCGGTGCGGGCGAGCTCGTCGCCCATGTGTTGCTGCACCAGGGCCGCATCGTCCGGATGCAGACAGACCAGGGCGGGCTGCTGCATCGCCGGAAGATAGCGCACCGCTTCACGCACCAGCGGCAACACCAGTTCCGGGTGTACCGCAAGAGCGGATTTCAGCATCGCGCGTGCGAGATCGAGCGAAAGATCGAGGATCTGGTGGGAGATGTCTTCATCCGCCTGGCCGAGCGCGGCGCGGAAGGCGTCGGCGAGTGCGCGCAGGTGGGCAGCCTCGGTAGCGGATTCGCGCAGCCCTGCGGCGCGGCCTTCCGCGTGACCTGCCGCAAAGCCCTCCTGGCGGGCTTGCTCCTCGATCCGTGCAATCTGTTCGACAGTGGGCAACGCCACCGCACCTGCAGTCGTTCTGGCCTGGATGCGGCCGTCCGGGTCGAAGCTGGCCGGCTCCCAGGGTTCGCAGGATATCTCGGCGGCGGCGGAGATGACGTAACTAGACATACGTCTCCTCTCCCTTCGGGCCGAGCATGATCTGGCCTTCGTCGGCGAGGCGGCGGACGATCATCAGGATCTCCTTCTGCTGCGCTTCCACTTCGGACAGTCGTACCGGTCCCTTCGAATCGAGGTCTTCGCGCATCGTCTCGGCTGCGCGCTGCGACATGTTCTTGAAGATCTTCTCGCGCATATCCTGCGAGGCGCCCTTCAGCGCGATGATGAGCGATTCGGACTGCACTTCGCGCAGCAGCAGCTGCACGCTGCGGTCCTCGATGTCGAGGATGTTCTCGAACACGAACATCTCGTCCATGATCTTCTGCGCCATGTCCGGGTCGTAATTCTTCAGGTATTCCATGGCCGACGCCTCCTGCTCGCCGGTCATGAAGTTGAGGATGTCGGCCGCGACACGCGTGCCGCCCATTGCCTGTTTCTTCATCACGTCGCTGCCGGAAAGCAGCTTCGACAGCACGTCGTTGAGTTCGCGCAAGGCGGTCGGCTGCACCCCTGACAAGGTGGCGATGCGCAGCAGGACGTCGTTGCGCAGCCGCTCGGTGAAACAGCGCAGCACCTCGCACGACTGGTCGCGTTCCAGGTGGACGAGGATCGTGGCGATGGTCTGCGGATGTTCGTTGCGGATAAGATCGGCCACCGAATCGGAGTCCATCCACTTCAGACTCTCGATGCCGCTGGCGTCGCCGCCGCCGCCAAGGATGCGTGTGAGCAGGGAGTTCGCCTTGTCGTCGCCCAGTGCCTTCTTCAGCACGCTGCGGATGTATTCGTCGGAATCCAGCCCCAGTGTGGAATTTCGCTCGACGATCTCGCTGAAATCGTTGAGCACTGCTTCCACCGTCTGCTGCGGCACGGCCTTCATGGCGGTCATTGCCTCGCCGAGCTTCTGCACGTCGCGCGGCCCAAGGAATTTCATCACCTCGGCCGCGCCTTCCTCGCCCAGCGCCAGCATCAGGATGGCGCCCTTGGTCACGCCGTCAGTCATTCTTGTCCACCCAGGTCTTCACGATGTTGGCGACGACGCGCGGATCCTCGTTGGCGAGTTTCTGCGCACGCGAAAGATTGTCCTGATAGTTGCGCTGGCCCTGTGGCAGCGCCATCATGTCCGCGCCTCCCGGCAGCGCACCCTGTGCCGCGGGCGCAGGCGCCGGCAGTTCCGAAATTTTCTTCATCATCGGTTTCAGCACGCGCAGGTAGATGAACAGCAGGGCCAGGCCGATCAGCAGATAGCGTCCCGCATCCTTGCCCATCTGCAGGGTCGTCGGCTGCTTCCACAGCGGCGTTTCGGGAATCTTCTCGACCTCGGGCGAGGCGAAGGGCGTGTTCACCACGTTGAGCGAGTCGCCGCGCTCGGCGTTGAATCCCATCGCCTCCTTCACCAGGTTCGTGATCTGGGTCATCTCGGCTTCGGCGAGCGGCTGCATCGTCACCTTGCCGTCCTTGTCGACGTTCCGGCGGTGGTTGACCACCACGGCGACGTTCAGCCGCTTCAGGCCACCCATGCCCTGCTGCACGTACTGGATGGTCTTGTCGACCTCGTAATTGACCGTGGCGTCCTTGCGCGTATTGGCGGACGGCGTCGCAGCGGCCGTTGCATTCGCTGGTGGCGGCTGCTGCGGCTGCGCATTGAGCGGAGCGGTCGCCGGCGCCGGTGGCTGGTTCGACAACGCACCCGGCACACCACCTGTTGTGGCGGAACCGTTCATGGCTTCGCTGGTCTGCTGGCTGCGGATCGCCATCGCGTCCGGCGTCTGGTTGGGCTTGTACGACTCCACCGCCTGCTCGCTGCGCGAGAAGTCGACGTCCGCCGTCGCCTCGGCACGCACGTTGCCCGATCCGACGATCGGGCTGATGATGGATTCGATGCGCCGCGCGACGCTCTGCTGCAGTTCCTGCACGTACTTGATCTGGGTGGCGTCCAGTCCTGCGGGGGATGAGGGCCGACCGGCATCCGACAGCAGGTTGCCGTTCTGGTCGATCACTGTCACGCTCTTGGTCGACAGTTCCGGCACGCTGCTCGCCACCAGATGGACGATCGCGCTCACCTGCTGAGGATCGAGCGTGCGCCCGGGATGCAGGTTCAGCAGGACAGACGCGGTCGGCGTCTTCTGTTCCGAGACGAAGATCGACGACTTGGGAATCGCCAGATGCACACGTGCCGCCTGCACCGCCGACACCGACTCGATCGAACGGGCGAGCTCGCCTTCCATGGCGCGCTGGAAATTGATCTGCTCGACGAACTGCGAGGCACCGAGCTTCTGGTTTTCCATCAGCTCGAAACCGACATTGCCGCCCTTGGGCAGCCCTTGTGAGGCGAGCTTGAGGCGCGCATCGTGCACCTTGTTCGCGGGCACCAGCACCGCGCCGCCGCCCTCCGCATACTTGTAGGGGACGCCCATCTTCTCCAGCTCGGCCACGATGGCGCCGCCGTCGCGGTCGCTGAAGTTGGAAAACAGGACGCGGTACTCGGGCTGGCTGCCCCACATCCAC
>JANJXF010000183.1 GCA_024709165.1 Thiobacillus sp.
TCATCCGCTACGATTCGGAAGGAAACCTTGCCAGCGCGGCGCCCGCCCGCCCACGCCTGCACTGGAAGCGCCTTTCCGTGATCGGTTATGGCGCCGCGCTCGTGCTGATGAGCGGCTTCCTGGTGTGGAGCATCGTCACCCGTGGCAGTTTCGACGTCGTCGTCAGCCAGGTGCGCCAGCCGCTCTTCGTCGTGCTCTCGAACGGGGACATCCGCAATCGCTACCAGATCCGCATCACCCACAAGGGTGACGGCGCGGAAACCTTCACCATCGGCGTGCGCGGCATTCCGGACAGCGCGGTCGATCTCGGCAATTTCCGCGAAATCGCGGTGCGCGCCGGACACAGCGGAGTGGTACAGGCCAGCGTGCGGCTCGACCCTGCGCTGGCTGCGCGCACGGCGCGTGTCGAGTTCGTCATCTCGCCGCGAGCGCATCCCGACGAGGCGCGCACGGTCGGTGTCCACTTCGACGTGCCGGGCGGACGTCCGTGAACACGCTGGTCACGCTGTTCGGCGGGCTCGCTGGCGTTCTGTTTCTGTATGCCCTTGCCGGCATGGCCGTCCCCGGCCTGTCGCCGCGCCTGCGCGCCGGCGTCGCCGCGCTCGTCCCGCTCCTCGCGTATTTCGTCCACGCCGCGACCCGCTGGCCGGGGCTCGACGTGCTGGCCATCCACATCTCCGTATTCGTCGCCGCCGCGTATGCGCTCAACGCCATGACCGGCGCGCGTCGACGCGGCGGCCGCGTGCACTGGGTGCCCGTTCTGCTGGTCGCGTTTCTCGTCGGCGTCGTCGTCGTCAACGCGGGATTGCTGTACGTTTCCACGCGCGGCCTGCCCGCCCCCCTTGCACGCTGGTGGCTCGGCGACGACACCGTCCGCAGCGGCTTTTCCGGCGTTGTCGCGCATGGCCAGGATGCCGCCAAGGGCGTCTCTGCCGAACTCTCGCAGGCGCACCGCGAATCCGTTCTCGGCTGGCGGATAGAACTCGAAGGGCTCGACAGCGACGGTCCCTCGCGCGCCCTGACGGTGCGCGTGCGCGACCGCACCGGTCTGCCCGTCGAGCGCGTCGAGGCCGAGCTGCACCTGTTGCGACCGGGTGCTGCCCAGCCCGTTGAGACCCTGGGGTTTCACGCGAGCAGTCCCGGCGAATACCGTGCCGTCCTCGAACTTCCCGCCGTGGGCCGCTGGCTTGCCGAACTGCACCTGAAGCGCGACGGCGCCGAGCGCTACCGCGACACACGCGAACTCATCGTCCGGTGAGCGGCATCCTCGTCTTCCTGCTGCTGCTGTCTGGGCTGTTCGTCCTCCTCATCGTCGCCGGCGTCCTCTGGTCGATCCGCAGCGGTCAGTTCGACGATCTCGAAGGGCCCGCCGCGCGCATCCTCATGGACGACGACGACCCGCAGCTTCCCACACCACGCTTGAATGCGGCCCCCGATTCACCTACCATTCCCACACCCCCGACGGAGCACACGCAATGAAACACCTTCTCACTTTCCAGGGCTTCCCCATGGTCGTCGTCATCGCCTTGATCGTGTGGTCCTGGTTCAGCATCCTGTCAGTCATTGCCGCCAAGCTGTTCTGACGCGATCCCGTCTGCACGCGGGATACACCGCGAAATGAAACAGCCCCGCGCGCGGCGGGGCTGTTCATGAGCGTGTTGCAGTGATCAGGCCGGAATCAGCTCGCGCATCTTCTTCAGCGCGCGCGCCTCGATTTGGCGGATACGTTCTGCCGACACACCGTATTCGGCGGCAAGCTGGTGCAGCGTCGCCGCCTCGTCCTCGGTCAGCCAGCGTGCCTGGATGATGCGGCGGCTGCGTTCGTCGAGATTTTCCAGCGCCGTCGCGAGCCCCGTATGGCGCAGGCGTTCGGTCTGCTCGCGCTCCAGCTTCTGCGCCGGATTCTCGTCCGGGCTCGCCAGATACGCCGCCGGGCTGTAGCCCTCCTCGCCGTCGTCCACCGTCGGGTCGAGCGAGATGTCGTGCCCCGTCAGGCGGGTTTCCATCTCCAGCACGTCCTTGCGGCTGACGTTGA
>JANJXF010000023.1 GCA_024709165.1 Thiobacillus sp.
AAAACGGGGGAAAATCCCCGGGAAATGGCCAAAAACAGCAAAAATCTGTGGTGCACGCTGCAAATCATGAAAAATCTGACGAAGCGAACGTTCGGGCTTGTGCTCGGTGTCGGAAATTGTGAATAAATCAGCGTCTCCCTAACGTGCGAGTTGAGCGACACCCCGAAGGGGCGTAAGCCGGGAGCGAAGCGAGCGGTGTTCGCTCTAACGTAACAAATGGCAAACAAATGGGGTCAGACACCATGGCAAACAAATAACAAATGGGGTCAGACACCATAACCACCGGCACCACCTGTTACGCCGCCTGCGCCAGCGTGAAATCCACCCGCACCCTGTCGAACGGGCACACGATCTTTCCGCTCTCGGTTTTTTCCAGCAGTCCCGTTTCCAGCAGGGCATGCACGTCGCGATGCACGGATTTGACGTCACGCGCCAGCCTGCGGGCCAGTTCGCGCAGGCTCATTTCGCCGGCGCCGCTCATGGCTTCCAGCACGCCCCAGCGCTTGGGGCTGATTTCTGAGAACAGCAGTTCGGGGCTGGCGTAGCTGAAGGTGAACTGCTGGGCGCGTCCGGATTTGGCAGCCTGACGCACGCCCTTGGCACCAGCCCTGAGCGCGGCTTTCCAGTCTGGATTGATTTCGATGACGGCGGTCTTCATTCAACGCTCCTTTCCACTTCGGCCAGGAAATCCTCCAGCAGCCGGTCGACGGAAACAAATCGGTAGACGGACGCTTTTCCATCCAGATGCTTGTGGTCGCCCTTGCCGCGCTCGTTGTCGAAGCCGACGAGCCGTTTGCCGTCCAGGATATAGACGAGGCGACACTTGAAGGCATGCTCGCAAGGTGGCACCGGGCAAGGCAACTTCCAGATTTTCATCTCGATCAGTCCGCCGTTGGGCAGGCGCTGACGATGCTGCTTGAGCAATTCGGCCTTCATGTTGGCATTTTTGACAACAACCCAAGTGAAGTCAAGCAACAGGCCACCGGGGATGGGACCGAGCCATTCACGCTCTGGGCCACAGGCGCGCGAAATCGAACGAAAGCTGGCGGTGATGCCGGATAGACAGCAGATAAACCGTGGTGTCGGGCTCCGAAGCGACGTACAGCATCAGGCAGTCACCATGCAGGTATTCGCGCAGGGCCTGGGCCGCACCGGCCGGCAGTGCGGCAAGCTGGGCCAGCGCCTCGGCCGACTGCGGGGGATTGTCCAGGTAGCGGCGGCCGATGCGGGGAAAGCGGCTCAGGTTGGGAACGACCGCGGCGCGCAACTCGGCCAGCAGCGTATCGAAGGCAAAGGCCGCCTCGGCTTCCAGCAGGAAGGCTTCGGCGGCGTCAAGGCATTCGAGAAAGCTGGCGGTCAGTTCGACCCGATACGGGCACTCAGCCACGCTTGCGGGCGGGCTTGCCTGCTGTCGACGATTTGCCGTGGCTGCTCGCTGCCCGGCGTTGCTGCAGTTGCGCGACGGCGCCGTCGGCCTCGAAAGTCCGTCCGGCAGCGATGTCGGCCAGCCCCCGACGGGCGTCGTCGATCAGCAGCAGATGGATGCGCTCGCGTTCCAGCCGGTGGTAGTAATCCAGCCGGTCGGCGTCGATCAGGGCGACGTAGCTCTCGCCGTTCTTGGTGATGATTTTTTCGGCGCCGGCCTTGGCTTGGTCGGCCAGTTCGGAGAGGTTGGCGCGCGCCTGGGTGAATGGCACGACATCGCCGGTGGAAAAGCCCATGGCCGACTCCTTAAGGGGATGACAGAATTCTGTGCAGCATACTGCGCGACAGGGCTCGACGTCCAGCGCTTCCGCGTGGCGGGCGGGAGTCAGGTTGAGCGTGTGGAAGAAGCATCACGAACAAAGCTGCAGCTTTCTGTCGGCAACCGACGAGACTTGCCGGATGCAAAGAATTGCTCGGTTTCCGGGTTGGCGAAAGTTTGAATCACACGGCCACCATAAACAATATGTTTATGGTGGCCGAGGGGGATAAACGGAAGGACCTGCTTACCCCTCCGCCACCACCGCCAGCACGTCCTCGCCGTAGGCCTCCAGCTTCTTCGTCCCCAGCCCCGATATCTCGCCCAGCTCCGCCAGCGTGGCGGGCCGGCGCGCGGCGATCTCGCGCAGGGTGGCGTCGTGCAGGATGACGTAGGCGGGCACACCCTTTTCGTTGGCGGTTTCGCGGCGCCAGGCGCGCAGGGAGAGGAACAGCGGATCTTCGTCGTCGTGGACACCCGCGCCGGAACTGGGGGCGAGGCGCGATTTCTTGCGCGCGGGGCGGACTTCGATGGCGCGCAGCATCACGGTTTCCTCGCCTTTCAACACAGGCTTCGCGGCCTGGGTGAGCTTGAGCGCGCCGTAGGCGGCGTGGTCCACCTCCAGCAGCCCGCGCACCACGAGCTGGCGCAGCACGGCACGCCAGACCTTGTCGCTCTGGCTGGCGCCGATGCCGAACACGCTCAACTGGTTGTGGCCGAAGCGGTCGATTTTCTCGGTGGTCTTGCCGAGCAGCACGTCGATGACGTGGCCGGCGCCGAAGCGCTGGCCGGTGCGGTAGACCGTGCTCAACAGCTTCTGCGCGGCTTCGGTGCCGTCCCACAGCGTGGGCGGGTTGAGACAAACATCGCAGTTGCCGCAGGGCTGGCTGGCTTCGCCGAAGTAGCTCAAGAGCGCGACGCGACGGCAGCTGGCGGCTTCGCACAGGCCGACCAGGGCGTCGAGCTTGGCGTGGCCGATGCGCTTGTGCGCGTCCTCGGCCTCGCCCTCGTCGATAAAGCGGCGCTGGGTGACGACGTCCTGCAGGCCCCACGCCATCCACGCCTCGGCGGGCTCGCCGTCGCGGCCGGCGCGGCCGGTTTCCTGGTAGTAGCCCTCGACCGAGCGCGGCAGGTCGAGATGGGCGACAAAGCGCACGTCGGGCTTGTCGATGCCCATGCCGAACGCCAACGTGGCAACCATGATCACGCCGTCCTCGCGCAGGAATCTTTCCTGATGGCGGCGGCGCGTCTCGGTGTCCATGCCACCGTGATACGCCAGCGCGGTGAGGCCGGTCTGCGTGAGCGCATCGGCGGTCTCTTCGACTTTCTTGCGCGTGCTGCAGTAGACGATGCCGGCTTCGCCTTTGTGCTCGCCGAGAAAATCGAGCAGCTGGCGGCGCGGGTCGATTTTCTCGGCGATGCGGTAGCGAATGTTGGGGCGATCGAAGCTGGAGACGAACACGCGCGCAGCGTGCAGGTCGAGCCGATCGAGGATTTCGGCGCGCGTCGCGGCGTCGGCCGTGGCGGTGAGTGCGATGCGCGGCACCGCGGGGAATCGCTCGTGCAGTGCCGACAGGCCGAGATACTCCGGGCGAAAATCGTGCCCCCATTGCGACACGCAGTGCGCCTCGTCGATGGCGAACAGCGCAATGCGGGTTTGTTCGAGCAGGCCCTGGAAGCGCTGCGTCAGCAGCCGCTCGGGCGCGACGTACAGCAGCTTCAGTTTCCCCGTCGCAAAATCGCGTTCGACCCGCATCGCCGTCGCGGTGTCGAGGCTGGAATTGAGGAACGCGGCGGCAATACCCAGCTCCCGCAGCGCCGCGACCTGGTCGTGCATCAGTGCGATCAGCGGCGACACCACCACCGCGCAGCCCTCGCGCAACAGGGCCGGAATCTGGTAGCACAGCGACTTGCCACCGCCGGTCGGCATCAGCACCAGGGCGTCGCCACCCGCCGCGACCGTGTCGATTATGGCTGCCTGCTCGCCGCGGAACGCCGGGTAGCCGAAGACGCGGTTGAGCAGGTTCAAGGGAGCATCGGACATGAAAAATACGTCTGGCATGGAATGTGTCACATTGGCTATAATTGTGTCACGTTTTGCCCCTTCGGAGGCTTGCCATGAAGACCCTGACCATCCGCGAAGCCCGCGAAGGCCTATCGCACCCCGACCAGATGTTCGCCGACGCCGACGAAGTGCTGGTGGTGAAGCATGGCGAGCCGGTGGCACGCATCCTGCCGGTGGCGCCCGCCGCGCCGGCGCGCAAGCTCCCTTCTCTGAAATGGCTGCGCGACCAATTGCCGGTTCAGGAGATTCCCAGCGAAGTGCTGATCCGCGAAGACCGGGACGCGAGAGGCTGAGCCGGCATGGCCGAGATTTACCTCGACACCAGCGTTCTCATCAAGCTGTATGTGGCGGAGGCACGCTCCACCGAAGTGGAAATCCTCGTCGCCGAGGCAGACGGCATCGTCATCAACCGTCTGGGGATGCTGGAATGGCATTGCGCCATGGCGCGTCGCCTGCGCACCGGACAGATCACCCAGGACTACATGAACCTCGCGCGCACGGAGTTCACCCGCCATCTGGCCGAGGGATACTTCCGCATCGTGCCGTATGACGATCCCCTGCTGAGCGACGCCCTGCGCGTGCTCGACAGTACCAATCCGATTCCCCTGCGCACGCTGGATACCCTTCATCTCACTGCAGCACGCAATGCCGGACTCGCACGCATCGCCACCGCCGACGATGTGATGCGGCGCGCCGCCCAACAACTCCAACTCGACGTCGCCTATTTCGGCGATTGATCCCCCGCTCATCATGACTACAGAAAACGCCAACCCGACACTCGACGAGAACCAGATCATCGCCGAGCGCCGCGCCAAGCTCGCCGCGATCCGCGAGGCGGGCATCGCCTTCCCCAACGACTTCGAGCGCCGCGACTATGCCGGCAAGCTGGCGAGCGAACACGGCGACAAGCCCAAGGAAACGCTGGAAGCCGAGGGCGTGCAGGTACAGCTCGCGGGCCGCATGATGCTCAAGCGCGTAATGGGCAAGGCCAGCTTCGCCACCCTGCAGGACATGAGCGGGCGCATCCAGGTCTACGTCTCCAACGACCTCACCGGGCTTGATGCGCACGAGGCGTTCAAGCACTGGGATCTCGGCGACTTCCTCGGTGTCACCGGCACCCTGTTCAAGACCAACAAGGGCGAGCTCACCATCCAGGCGAAATCGATCCGCCTGCTCTCCAAGGCGCTGCGCCCGCTGCCGGAGAAATTCCATGGCCTTGCCGACCAGGAGCAGAAGTACCGCCAGCGCTACCTCGATCTCATCACCAGCGACACCGCGCGCGAGACTTTCATGCGCCGCTCGAAGATCATCCAGGCGATCCGCGAATACATGACCGGCCATGGCTTCCTCGAAGTCGAAACGCCTATGATGCATCCGATTCCCGGTGGCGCCGCGGCGAAGCCCTTTGTCACGCACCACAACGCGCTGGACATGAGTCTGTTCCTGCGCATCGCGCCGGAGCTTTATCTGAAACGTCTCGTCGTCGGCGGCCTCGAAAAGGTGTTCGAGATCAACCGCAGTTTCCGTAACGAAGGCATTTCCACGCGGCACAACCCCGAGTTCACCATGATGGAGTTCTACGAGGCCTACCGCGAATACCGTTACCTGATGGATTTCACCGAGGCGCTGATCCGCCATGTCGCGGTTGCCGCGAGCGGTTCGACCACCGTGACGTACCAGGGTCGCACCATCGAACTCGGCAAGCCCTTCGACCGCCTCACCATCGTCGACGCGATCCGCAAGTACCACCCGCACTACACCGTCGAGCAGCTCAACGACCGCGCCTGGCTGGTCGCCCAGTTCGCCGCGATGAAGGCGAAGTATCGCGAGCACGATGGGCTGGGCGGCCTGCAGCTGACCTTCTTCGAGGAGACCACCGAGGCGCTCTTGATCCAGCCGACCTTCATCATCGACTACCCGGCCGAGGTGTCGCCGCTGGCCCGCCGTTCCGACAGCCAGCCCGACATCACCGAGCGCTTCGAGCTCTTCATCACCGGACGCGAGATGGCCAACGGCTTCTCCGAGCTCAACGACGCCGAAGACCAGGCCGAGCGCTTCATGGAGCAAGTGCGGCTGAAGGAAGCCGGCGACGAGGAGGCCATGCACTACGACGCCGACTTCATCCGCGCGCTGGAGCACGGCCTGCCGCCCACCGGCGGCTGCGGCATCGGCATCGACCGGCTGGTGATGCTCTTGACCGACTCGCCGAGCATCCGCGACGTCATTCTGTTCCCGCACATGAGGCGCGAAGGCTGAGGCCGGCTTCCGGTAAAATCCCGCCTTTCGCTTTCTTCAGAGTTCGCATCATGACCGACGCCTTCAACACCCACGACACCTTCTCGACCGGCAGCGGCAAGCACCGTTTCGCGTCGCTGAAAAAACTCGAATCGGCACTGGGCGTGTCGCTGGCACGCCTGCCGGTGTCGATCCGCATCGTGCTCGAATCCGTGCTGAGAAACTGCGACGGCGTGAAAGTCACCCCCGAGCACGTGAAGCAATTGGCGGCCTGGAAACCCGATGCCGGGCGTACCGAGGAAATCCCCTTCACCGTGGCGCGCGTGATCCTGCAGGACTTCACCGGCGTGCCGCTGCTCGCCGACCTCGCCGCGATGCGCTCGGCTGCCGCGAAGGCCGGCAAGGATCCGAAGAAGATCGAACCGCTGGTGCCGGTCGACATGGTGGTCGACCATTCCATCCAGGTCGACAAATCCGGCACGCCCGACGCACTCGATCTCAACATGAAGATCGAGTTCGAGCGCAATCTGGAACGCTACCAGTTCCTCAAGTGGGGCATGCAGGCGTTCGACACCTTCAAGGTGGTGCCGCCCGGCGTCGGCATCGTGCACCAGGTCAACATGGAGTATCTGGCGCGCGGCGTGATGAAAAAGGACGGCATGGCCTACCCCGACACGCTGGTCGGCACGGATTCGCACACCACCATGATCAACGGCCTCGGAGTGGTCGCCTGGGGCGTGGGCGGCATCGAGGCGGAAGCGGCCATGCTCGGGCAGCCGGTGTATTTCCTTACGCCGGACGTGGTCGGCGTGAACCTCACGGGATGCGCCAGACCGGGCATCACCGCCACCGACATCGTGCTGACCATCACCGAAATGCTGCGCCGCGCCAAGGTGGTCGGCAAATTTGTCGAGTTCTTCGGCGAGGGTGCCGCGGCGCTTCCGGTGACCGACCGCGCGACGATCGCCAACATGGCGCCGGAATACGGCGCGACCATGGGCTTCTTCCCGGTCGATGAGGCCACCTGCCAGTATTTTTCCGCCACCGGACGCTCGCCCGAGCAGGTCGACCTCATCCGCGCCTACTACCAGGCGCAGGGCCTGTTCGGCATCCCGCCGGCGGGCGCTATCGATTACTCGCAGGTACTCGAACTCGACCTCGCCACGGTAGAGCCGAGCGTCGCCGGCCCCAAGCGTCCGCAGGACCGCATTCCGCTGAACGCAATCGCGCAGACCTTCGATGCGCTGATGCAGAGACCGCGCGAAGAAGGCGGCTACGGCAAGACCGCCGAGGATCTGCGCCGCACCTTCAATGTCGAGGGCGGACATGAACTGCGCCACGGCCACGTCGTCATCGCGGCGATCACCTCGTGCACCAACACCTCCAACCCCGGCGTCATGATCGCCGCCGGCCTGCTGGCGAAGAAGGCGGTCGAACTCGGCCTCTACACCCCGTCGCACGTCAAGACCAGCCTTGGCCCCGGCTCGCGCGCGGTCACCGAATACCTGAACGCGGCGGGACTCCTGCCCTATCTGGAAAAACTCGGCTTCTCGGTAGTGGGCTACGGCTGCACGACCTGCATCGGCAACTCCGGCCCGCTTCCTGAAGCGATCGAAAAATCCATCCTCGACAACGATCTCGTCGCCTGCTCGGTGCTCTCCGGCAACCGCAACTTCGAGGCGCGCGTGCACCAGAACGTGAAAGCCAACTTTCTCATGTCACCGCCGCTGGTGGTTGCATTCGCACTCGCCGGCCGCGTGCCGTTCAACGTGGAAAGCGAGCCGATCGGCGCCGGCACCAACGGGCCTGTGTACCTCAAGGACATCTGGCCGAGCAACGAGGACGTGGCGGCGTTGCTGCACCATTCCACCGACACCGGCGCCTACCGCAGCTACGCCCACGTCGGCGCCGGCAATCCGCTGTGGGACGGCGTGCCCGCACCCACCGGCGCAGTCTATGAATGGGACGGCGATTCGACCTACATCCAGGAGCCTCCGTTCTTCGTCGGTGATACGGTAGCAAGCGCGTCGATCCAGGGTGCGCGCGCTCTCGCGATCTTCGGTGACTCGGTCACCACCGACCACATCAGCCCCGCCGGAGGCATCAAGCCAACCTCGCCCGCTGGCCTCTACCTCACCGAACACGGCGTGCAGAAGGCGGACTTCAACAGTTACGGCGCACGGCGCGGCAACCATGAAGTGATGATGCGCGGCACCTTCGCCAACGTGCGCATCAAGAACCTGATGATCCCTGGCAGCGAGGGGGGGGTCACGCTGAAGGACGACAAGGAGATGCCGATCTACGACGCCGCGATGCAATACCGGAAGCAAGACACACCGCTGATGATCTTTGCCGGCGAAGAATACGGCACCGGGTCGTCGCGCGACTGGGCCGCCAAGGGCACCAACCTGCTCGGCGTGAAAGCCGTGGTGGCAAAGAGCTTCGAACGCATCCATCGTGCCAACCTCGCCGGCATGGGCGTGCTGCCCTGCCAGTTCAAGGACGGCGTCGACGCCACCACGCTCAGGCTCGACGGCTCGGAGACGTTCGACCTTGAAGGCATCGAGACCGGCATCGTCCCGCAGCAGGATGTCACCTTGGTGATCCATCGCGCCGACGGTGCCGTCGAGCGCATCGCTCTCAAGCTGCGCATCGACACGCCGATCGAGGTCGAGTACTACAACCAGGGCGGCATCCTGCCCTTCGTGCTCGGCCAGCTGGTCGGCTGAACACGCGCCACGGCCTGGGGCCCGACGACCTGGGCCCCCTGACCGAGGTCCTGCCGCTGGATTCACGACGCAGCGAAACGGCGTCGAGCCACCTCCCGTTCCCGCATAGGAGCTGATATGTCCCAAGCCCACATCGTCATCATCGGATCGGGGTTCGCCGCACTGACCGCCGTGCGCGAACTGCGCAAGCGCGACCGCACGGTCCGCATCACGCTCGTCGCGCCGCGCGCGGAGTTGATGTATTACCCCAGCCTGATCTGGGTGCCGGCCGGCCTGCGCCGCAGCGCCGATCTCGCCGTCGACGTCTCGGGCTTTCTCGCCCGCCACGACGTCCGCTTCCACGCGGGGCGCGTCACCGGCCTCGCCGAAGGCGGGCGCAGTGTGCTCACCGATAACGGCGCCATCGCCAACGATGCGCTGCTGATCGCCAGCGGCGGGCGTTTTCTCAAGGGCCTGCCCGGTATCGAGCACGCGTTGACCATCTGCGAAGGCGCCGCGCCCGCCGACGCGATCCGCGAGCGTCTCGCCAATATGGATGGCGGCACGATCGCGTTCGGCTTCGGCACCAACCCCAAGGAACAGGGCGCGATGCGCGGCGGGCCGATGTTCGAGCTATTGTTCGGCATCGACACCCTGCTGAAGAAACAGGGCCGCCGCG
>JANJXF010000061.1 GCA_024709165.1 Thiobacillus sp.
CCAGGCGTGTCCGCATTCGCCGACGACGATGCGCTTGACGCCCAGTTCGAGCGCGGCGTCGCGGATGCGCATCGCCACCTTGCGCATCATTTCGTAGTTGGCTTCGAACAGACCGAAATTGCCCGCTTCCGAGGCCAACGAAGAGAGCGTCCAGCTGATGCCTGCGGCGTGGAACACCTTGGCGTAGCCGATGAGCGACTCGACGTGCGGCTCGGAGAAAAAGTCGGCCGACGGCGTGATCAGCAGCACCTCGGCGCCCTTCACATCGATCGGCATCTTCACCGGCACGCCGGTGTCGGCTTCCATGTCCTCCTCCAGGCCCGTGAGCGTATCTTCCAGCGCAGGGCCGGGCAGGCCGAGGTTGTTGCCGATCCTGATGACCTTGCCGAGAATCTCGTTGGTGTACTTCTGCCCGATGCCGACGTGATTGAGAATCTCGCGACCGGCCATGGTGATCTCGGCAGTGTCGATGCCGTAGGGGCAGAACACCGAGCAGCGGCGACATTCCGAGCACTGGTAGTAGTAGTTGTACCAGTCGTCGAGCGTTTCGCGGGTGAGTTCCTTGGCGCCGACCAGGCCAGGGAAGACCTTGCCCGCCACGGTAAAGTAACGGCGGTACACCTGGCGCATCAGCTCCTGGCGCGCAACCGGCATGTTTTTGGGATCGGACGTGCCCAGATAGTAGTGACACTTGTCGGTGCACGCGCCGCAATGCACGCAGGCATCGAGAAACACCTTCAGTGAGCGGTACTTGCCCAGCAGATCGCCCATCTTCGCCAGCGCGCGCTCCTTCCAGTCGTCGCCGATCTCGCCCGGATAACCGAGGAACTCCTGGATCGGCTTTGCGGCCGGGAAGGACTTCACGTGCGACATCACGCCTTCCCGCAGCTTGGGAACCTCGATGTCGTCCTTGATTTCCGGGATGTCGAATTCAGGTGCTGCCACGTGCGAGTCCTTTTTCCGTACCTGTTGTTTCCGTCGGTCTGCGACGGCGATCAGTTGTTCTGGTCGAGCCGCGCCGCCCACGCCGCGACATGGCGGCTTTCACGCGGATTGTCCACCTGGTTGCGGGTGGGGCTGAAGAACACCCCCGGCGCATGCAGCAGTTTGCTGATCGGGAAGATCACCATGAGCAGCGCCACCAGCGCAAGATGCACCAGCAGGATCGGATCCTGCGGCAGCGGTTGCGTGTCGAGGTAAATCAGCCCCATGAAGAACGCCTTCAGCGCGACGATGTCGGTATGGACGACGAAGGTCATCATCATGCCGGACAGGCCGATGCCGATGAGCAGCAACAGCATCAGATAGTCGGATGGCGTGGAGATGTAACGCACGCGGTCGACCAGGAAGCGGCGCGCGAACAGACCGGCGAGACCCGTCACCATCATGATGCTGGCGTACTTGCCGAAGGGCTGGACGATATCGACCCAGAACCACACCGGTTCGGTGAAATAGCGCAGGTGACGCGCGAGCACGAGAAACAGGCCCATGTGGAACAGCCAGCCGAACAGCCAGATCCATTTGTTGGATTTGAACAGAGACTCGAACAGGATCACTTCCTTGCCCATGCGATAGACAACGCCGGATTGGGTCGTCGGCGCCGGCGTGGTGGGGATCTTCAGCGGCGCGGGTGTGCGGCCGTAGTCGAAAATCTTGTAAGCCAGGCCCGCCACCAGCACGAAGGTGGCGACGTAGAACAGCCCGGCATAAATCATCGTCAACGTAGACAAAACCTATCCCCCAACAACGTGTCTGTTTTCGCATCGCACGCCACGCATGCGATCGGAAAACGGTCCACCGTGACCGCGGCACCCCGGCTCAGGGCCGGGGGCACGAGAGCGGTCGCTCAGATACAGCCGGTCGGCTTGGGCAGGCCGGCGATCTTGCACGCCTGCTTGGCCGGACCGTAGGGGAACAGCTCGTACAGGTACTTGTTGTTGCCCTTATCGGGACCGAGCTTCTTGCCGATGGCCTTGGTCAGCACGCGGACCGCGGGTGCGATCTGGTATTCGTCGTAGTACTCACGCAGGAAGTTGACCACCTCCCAGTGGTTGTCGGTCATCTCGACCTTCTCTTCGACGGCCATGTACTTGGCGATGTCCTCGTTCCATTGCGACAGGTCGATCAGATAGCCTTCCTCGTCGACTTCGACTTCCTTACCGGCGATGTTCACCATGGGCATAGCAATACTCCTTTTGATTGAAAGTTACAGCCAAGACTGACAGTTGCGGTGCTCTGCGACCAGCTCCACGAAACCGCCGTAATCCACGACATTGACGCCGTCCAGCACACGCCCGGCCATGCCGCGCGCCGCAAGATCCGGCCCGAGAGCGTAAATCTTGAGGCCAGCCGCCGCCGCCTGGATTTTCGCCGCTGCCGAACTGCCCTTGGTCGCGGCATACACCGCGTCCTCGATCAGCAATACGGCAGAACCTTTGGTGGCCAGCCTCAGGCAGCTGTCAAGCGAGCTACGCTCGGTGGCCGATTTGTTCACGATATGCAGCATGTCTGTCCCCTTAGAAGCTGATCACGACGTCTTGCTCGTCCATGAGATTCTTCATCTCGTCGTCGGAGAGCACGCTCACGTCCACGATCAGGTCGTCCTCGGTCAGGCCACGCGCATCGAGGGACGTCTGATCGACATACAATTTCTCGATGTCGTAGCCGTCCAGGGCGCGGTAGGTCTTGGAGAAGTCCTTGACCTCGATACCCTTGGTGTCGATACCCTTCATCAGCTGATAGACGCCATCGTCGGTGAACACCAGGCTCACGTCCTGATCGAAGGCGGCCGTGATCAGCACCACCTCCAGACCTTCCAGCGCATACACGGTACCGTGCGGCGCCTTGCGGTTCAGGAACATGAATTTCTTGACGATGCCGGAGCCGTCGTCTTCCATATCCATATCGCTCATCTCGCTAATCCTCAATCACCGAACGTCACGAGACGATCGTACTGAATACCCATTTCAACCAGTTGCCCGAGGCCGGAAATACGGAAACCCGGCGCCAGAAGCTCGTCCTTGATGCCGCGGCGCAGCGCAGCCGCCACGCACACGACGAGATCGATGCCGTGCTCTTCGGCGAGTTTCGACCAGCGTGTGGTGACGTTGCGGTCATCCTGCGGCGGTTCGCCCATGCGGGTCGAGTTGTTCACGCCGTCGTGGTAGAAGAACACGCGCGGAATCGTGTGGCCCTTCTCGATCGCGGCGCGCGCGAAGAGGTAGGCCGTGTCGCTGGCCTGATGGTTGTAAGGCCCTTCGTTTATCAGAATGCCGAATTGCATGGCTTGTTGAACTCCGAAAAAAACCAGTCTTTGTCGTTACCACATCGTCCGCCGCCACGCCCAAGGCGCAGCGGCGGTTCCGGCGCAATCAGAAGCGGATGTGCGTCGAAGCGTTCAGCGTGGCGCGACTGCCGCGCCAGTTGTCGATGTGATACTTGGTGAAGGGCAGACCGGTCTTCTCGAAGAAGGCGGGCCAGCCGATGCGCTCCACCCAGTCGGACAGACGCTCCCACGGACGGGCATCTTCCTTGTAGGTGAAGAGGATGTTCTTCACGACTTCCGAGACTTCCGGCCAGCGCGGCGGGTTGTTCGGGATGCCGGCCGCGACCAGCTTGTGGAAGGTCGGCTTGCTGCGGGCGTTGGCGTTCTTGCCGCCCACCCAGATGGCGAACTTGGAATGCTCGGGGTCGTTGATCTGCATCGGCGGGCAGGGCGGGAAACAGGCGCCACAGCAGATGCATTTCTTCTCGTCGACCTCCAGCGAGGGCTTGCCGTTGACCAGCGCGGGACGGATCGCCGCGACCGGGCAGCGCGCCACGACGGACGGACGCTCACACACGTTGGCGACCAGATCGTGGTTGATCTTCGGCGGCTTGGTGTGCTGGATGACGATGGCAATGTCCGCCTGGCCGCCGCAGTTGATCTCGCAGCAGGATGTCGACATCTTGACGCGGTTGGGCATCTCGCAGTGGGTGAACTCGTGATAGAGCTCGTCCATCAGCGCCTTCACGGCGCCGGAGGCATCGGTACCGGGAATGTCGCAGTGCAGCCAACCCTGGGTGTGGGCGATCATCGACACCGAGTTGGCGGTGCCGCCGACCGGGAAGCCGTTGTCGCTCAGGGTCTTGATCAGCGGCTCGACCTTGTTCTTGTCGGACACCATGTACTCGATGTTGGAACGAGTGGTGAAGCGCACGAAGCCGTCGGCGAACTGGTCGGCGATGTCAGCCAGCTTGCGGATGGTGTAGTGGTCCATCTGACGCTGGGTGCCGGCCTTGACGGTCCAGATTTCGTCGCCGTTCTCGGCACGATGGTAGAGCACACCGGGTTTCGGATGGTTGTGGAACACCCACTTGCCATAGTTCTTCTTCATCACGGGGTGCATGAACGGCATCGGGTCCGGGGTGCCGGACTCGATGGTTTCCCATGTTCTTTCAGCCATGCTTTTCTCCAACTTAGTAGGATCGGAAAATCTCATTTAATGGCCGACACCGTGAAGGGTGTCGGCACTGCGTACTCAGCGCGTCAGGCGGCGGATTGCTTGCGCTCGTTCCACTTGGCCGCTTCCTCGTCCCAATCATCGGTACGGATGTAGGGATTGGTACGCGGGTGGCTGATCATGTTGGGATCGACATCGATGCCGATGCCTTCCAGGAAGTTCATCAGGCCGATACGCTCGATCATTTCACCGGTGCGCTCGTGCTCGAGGGCGTTCTCGGCAAAGAAATCGATGATGGTGCGGCCCAGATCGTTCAGCTTCTCGAAGTCGTCGTCGGATTCGAGCTTCATGAACGGCACGACCACGGTGCCCATCAGGTCGCCGATCTTCAGGGTGCGCTTGCCGCCGACCAGGATGGTCACGCCCTTGTCGTTACCGGGCAGCAGACCGCCGGGGATGACGTTCAGGCAGTGCATGCAGCGCACGCAGTTCTTGTTGTCGATGCACAGCGAGTTGCCGTCGCCGAGCGCCGCCACGGAGGTGGTGGCGCTGGCCTGCACCTTGTCGGTCGGAACCAGGGTGATGGCCTTGGTCGGACACTTGCTGACCACGTCGTTGACGAGGTCCGACATGCCATGGGCCTTGTAGTAGTCCTGGACCTGCGCTTCGTTGACGCGGATGTTGTCGCGCCAGGTGCCGATCACCGCCATGTCCGCGCGCTGGATCGAGTTGACGCAGTCGTTCGGGCAGCCGGAGAACTTGAACTTGAACTTGTAGGGCAGCGACGGA
>JANJXF010000096.1 GCA_024709165.1 Thiobacillus sp.
ACCGCGATGAACACCTCGTGCGGCAGTTCGGCCAGCACCGCTGCACGCATCTCGGCAGCCGTGCGCACGTCGACGCGGCGCACGCCGGGCGGCGTCGGCAGGCAGGTCGGGCCCGACACCAGGCAGACCGTGGCGCCGGCCGCGGCCGCCGCCGGCGCCCCCCCCGAGCCCAACCACCCCGAACAGAGGGTGGTCAGCCCGCGCACCGGATCGATCGGCTCGAAGGTCGGCCCGGCGGTCACCACCACCCGCGCACCGGCAAGCGGCCCCGCGCCCAGGAGCGCAGGCAGCGCCGCCATCAGTTCCGCCGGCTCCAGCATGCGCCCGGGCCCGGTTTCGCCGCACGCCTGTTCGCCCTCGGCCGGGCCCAGCACCTGGACGCCGTCGGCGCGCAGTTGCGCCAGATTGCGCTGCGTGGCTGGGGAGGCCCACATCTCGCGGTTCATCGCCGGGGCCACCGCCAGCGGGCAGGCACGCGCCAGGCACAGCGTGCTCAGGAGATCGTCGGCGCGCCCCTGCGCGAGCTTCGCCAGGAAATCGGCAGAAGCCGGCGCCACCAGAATGAGATCGGCGCCGCGCGAGCCGTGGATATGGCCCATGCCTGCGTCGTCCGTGTGCCACAGGCCGGTGAGCACGGGTCTCCCCGACAGCGCCTGAAAGGTGAGCGGGCCGACAAAGCGCGTCGCCGCCTCGGTCATCGCCACCTGCACCCGCGCGCCGACCCTGACCAGCAGCCGGCACAGCTCGGCTGCTTTGTAAGCGGCGATGCCGCCGGTCACGCCAAGGAGAATGTTCCTGTCTGTCAGCGACACGCCCTCGATTCCCTGCCCGATTTCCGGGAAAATCCCCATTCTAAGGGAGGAAAACCACGGATGGCGATTTGCGACTGGCCCGAGGACGCGCGTCCCCGGGAGAAACTTCTGCGACAGGGTGCTGGCGCGCTCAGCGACGCGGAGCTGGTGGCGGTGTTTCTGCGCACCGGCGTGCGCGGCAAGAGCGCGGTCGATCTCGGACGCGAGCTCATCGAACGCTTCGGCGGTCTGGCTGGCCTGTGTCGCGCTGACCGCAAGGCCGCCTGCGCCGCACCCGGCGTGGGCGAAGCCAAGTATGCCCTCCTCGCCGCGGTGCTGGAAATGGCCCGCCGCACGCTCGACGAAACCATGCGGCGGGGCGACGCGCTTGGCTCGCCGGACGCCGTGCGCGACTACCTGCGACTCACCCTGCGCAGTCTGGAATACGAAGTGTTCTGCTGCGTCTTTCTCGACGCGCAGCACCGCGTCATCGCGACCGAGGAGCTGTTCCGCGGTACCCTCACCCAGACCAGCGTCTACCCGCGCGAGATCGTGCGGCGCGCGCTCGCCCACAACGCCGCCGCGCTGATTCTCGCGCACAACCACCCCAGCGGGGTGGCCGAGCCCAGCGCCGCCGACCGCCAGCTCACGCGCCAGCTGGCGGACGCCCTGGCCCTGGTCGACGTGCGCGTGCTCGACCATTTCATCGTCGCCGGCCCGTCGGCGCTGTCGTTCCGCGAGGCGGGGCACATGTGACTTGCCTCGCTCGTCACGGGTATGGTATAAATACTGGTTTTCCGGTTATCCCAACAATTCTGGAGCAGCATCATGGCTCGCGTATGCGTCGTCACGGGCAAGAAGCCCATGGTCGGGAACAACGTTTCCCACGCCAACAACAAAACCAAGCGCCGTTTCCTGCCGAACCTGCAATATCGCCGGTTCTGGGTCGAAAGCGAAAACCGCTGGGTGCGTCTGCGCCTGTCCAATGCAGCGCTGCGCACCATCGACAAGAACGGCATCGATTCCGTGCTGGCCGACCTGCGCGCCCGCGGCGAAGCCGTTTAATCCAACGAAGCGGTCTAAGGAACTGAACCATGGCTAAAGGCGGACGCGAAAAGATCAAGCTGGAGTCCACTGCGGGCACCGGCCACTTCTACACCACCACCAAGAACAAGAAGACCATGCCCGAGAAAATGGAGATCAGCAAGTTCGATCCCAAGGCTCGCAAGCATGTGATGTACAAGGAAACCAAGCTGAAATAAACCCGCGTTGCGGGCGGGTCTTGCGCCCCCCCACCCGACGAAGAACCCGCCCGGCCCGGCGGGTTTTTTGTCGCCTGCGAAACGGCTCAGGCGGCCGTGGGCGCAACCATGTGCACCACCCGCTGCGGGAAAGGGATGTCGATGCCGGCCGCCTTGAAACGGCGCCAGATCGCCCAGTTGATGTCCGAGCGCAGGCTCGCCTGTCCCTCGCGGGCGTCGCGGATCCAAACCGCCAGTTCCAGCACGATGCCGTTGTCGCCGAATTCCTTGAGGAACACGCGCGGCGGGTTGTCCGGCGCGTCCAGGATCACCCGGCTCTGACCGTGCGCGGCCTCGAGCATCAGGGCCTCGGCGCGCTCCAGATCGGTGTCGTACGACACCTGCACCGGCAGCACGATGCGGACATCGGGCCTGGACAGCGAATGATTGATCACGGTCTGGGTGATCAGCATCTCGTTCGGCACGATGCTCTCCGTGCCATCGCCCGAACGCAGCAGCGTATAGCGTGTGTTGATCTGGCTGACCTCGCCGTACTTGTTGTCGACGGTGACGACGTCGCCGATGCGCACCGAACGGTCGAGCAGGATGATGAAACCGGAAATGTAGTTGCTGGCGATCTTCTGCAGGCCGAAGCCGATACCGACGCCAAGCGCGCCGCCGAACACCGACAGCACCGTGAGGTCGATGCCGACCGCCGGCAGCGCGACCAGCACCGCCACGATCAGGAGCACGGTGCGCACGGCTTTCGACAAGGCCATGCGCAGCGACAGATTCATTTGCGTTACGCCCATCAGCCGGCTTTCGATCAGACGCGCCAGCATGAGCGCGGCGATCACCGCCGCCACGATCACCGCCGCTGCCTGGAACAGCAGCCACAAGGAGAACCGATGGCTGCCCGACTGGAACGACAGCGCTTCCATTGCCGCGTGGATGCGTGGCAGGAGCCCCGTGATGTGCAACGCGAATGCGCCCCAGATCAGCCACGCCGCGCCGCGTTCCCATGCTCTGAGCGACTCCCGCGGCTCGAACACGTAGCGCAGCGCATACACCACCAGCCGCACGCCGGCGAGCGACAGCAGGAGCGGCACCGCGAGATTCAGCAGATGCGTGCTGGCCAGCCAGATTTCGGCGATGTCGCGTCCCGCCACGACTGCCAGCAACATGACCAGAGGGAACCCCACCCGGCGGATGCCCGCGCGACCGGCCGACCACAGGGTGTCCGGGCGGTCGAGATAGGGCTTCGCCAGCCGCATCGCCCCCCACGCTGCCAGCACTGCCGCTGCCAGCACGCCCAGCTGCCACAGCAGGACGACGTCCTGACTCTCGGCGATGAGACGAGTCAGGAGATTGTCGAAGGGGACGGGCTTGGCCAAGGTCAGAAATTCAGCGTGAGTTGCGCGGACAAAATGTCGACGGCGTTGTCGTACGTACCCTTCAGTTTTACGGCGCCTTCATCGATGCTCGCATCCTTGACGAACAGGTGCGCGTAGCCAAAATCGAGCGTACTGCGAGGTGACAACCGGTATTGTGCTCCGATCGCGATCCAGGTCCGGCTTTCGTCCGGGATGCGCGCGGTGCGATGAGCGTCCCGTACGGGCGTCTCGTCGTAGGCCAGGCCGCCGCGCAGGATCAGGCGGTCGTTGTAGTGATAATTGGCACCCAGCGAATAGCGGAAGTTGTCTTCCCAGTTTTCGGTCGTGGGAGGCGTCACCGGCGCACCGGCGCCATTCACGATCCTCAGTTCGTCGAAATCGCTCCAGCCTGTCCAGGTCACATCGGCCAGAAGTTCCCAGCGCGCGTTCATCTTGTGAAATACGCTCAGCGAGGCCGAATCGGGCAAGGTCACGTCGGCAAACACCGGAGACGCGGCCGTGATCCCGTTCACCTTGAGCGTGCCTTCCAGCGTATTGTCGATCTCGGAACGGTAGGCGAGGCCGAGGCGGGTCGCCTCGCTCGGCTGCCACAACACACCGAGATTGAATCCCCATCCATAATCGTCGCCCTCGACCGCACCCACCGGAGCGCCGGGCGCCGCACCGGTGGCGTTGGTGAGCGTCGCCTCGATGTATTGCAGGCTGAGCCCCGCCCCCAGCGAAAGCGAATCACTCGCCTTCCACGCGATCGAGGGGTTGACGACGATCGTCCGGACTTCGGACTCAAGCGCCTGGGTACGGCCAGCCCAGCCGGCATCGTATTCGGTCTTCAATCCGAAGGGGGCATTCAGCCCCACGCCCAGATGAACATCGGGTGTCAGACGGAACGCAAAATAGGCGTTTGGCACCAACGCCAAGCTGCCGGCGTCGCCGCCATCACCGCCGCCGATCAGGGACGTACCCGAGAATTCCGCCTGTGGCTTGATCAGGTTGCCGGCCAGGACGAGCTGCCGATCCGGCAGCATGGTCATGCCGGCCGGATTGAAGAAAATCGTGCTGGCGTCGGTCGCGGCGGCGGCCTGGCCGGCATAGGCATTGCCCAGCCCACTGGCGTTCTGTTCGATGAGCGCGAATCCCGCCGCATGCGCAAGCGAGGTGGCGCCGGCAAGCACGAGCCCGGCGGCAAGATGGGTGAGACGGAAAGGCATGGATTGTTCTCCCTGGATAGTGATTGCGGCACTCGAAATCATGAGCGCGCGAAGTCGGCGTACATCGCCTCGATCGCGGCGCGGTGGCGGTCGTGCACCTGGTTGCGCCTGAGTTTGAGGGTGGGCGTGAGCAGGCCGTCGTCGACGGTCCACGGCGTGAGCTCGGGATGCAGCCGGCGCACCTGGGCGTAACCAGGAAAATGCTTCAGGTGATGGGCGATGCGGTGCATCAGCGCTTTCATGACCTTGGGATTTCTGAGTGAGGCCGGCTGCGCCGGATCGACGTGATGGCTGGCGGCAAAGGCTTCCCAGTGTTCCTGGTTGAGCACGGTGAGCGCAGCCAGATACGGCTTGCCCTCGCCGACCACCATCACCTGTTCGAACAGCGGGTCGAGCAGGATGGCCGACTCCATGTCGGTGGGCGGCACTTTCTCGCCGTTGTTCAATACGATGATGTCCTTGATACGGCCGATGAGGGTGTAGTGGCCGTCGGCATCGACGCGCGCCTGGTCGCCGGTGTGCAGCCAGCCCGCATCGTCGATCATGACGCGGGTGGCTTCCTCGTTCTTCCAGTAGCCGCGCATCACGCAGCGGCTGCGCGTGAGCAGCTCGTCGTTGTCGCCGATCCTTACCTCGATGCCGGGCAGGGCCTGGCCGATGCTGGCGGGCACGTTTGAATCCGGGCGGTTCACCGTGACCACCGGGCTCGATTCGGTGAGGCCGTAGCCCTGGAAGATGGGCACACCCAGGCCGATGAACACGCGGGCGATCTGGGGACACAGCGCGGCACCGCCGGAGATGGCGAGCTTCAGACGTCCGCCAAGCTTTTCTGTGACGTTGCTGGCAACCAGTCTGTGCAGCAGCGGCCACAAGAGCTGCTCCGGCGTCCACGCCGCGTGTCCCTGGCCGCGCTGGAAACGGCGCCAGCCGACCCACACGGCGAGACGGAACACGCCGCGCGCCACCGCGCCCTTTTTCTCCAGACCATCCTGGATGCGCGCATGCACGCGCTCGTAGATGCGCGGCACCGACACCAGCACGGTGGGGCGGATGTCCTGCAAGTCCTTGGCAAGCTGGGCGATCGAACGTGCATAGGCGACTTCGGCGCCGATCAGTATCGCCAGGTAGTAGCCGGCGGTGCGCTCCAGCGTGTGCGACAGCGGCAGAAAGGAGAGGAAGGTTTCATGCGCGCCGAAGTCCGCGCACTGCGCGGCGTAGAACGCGTTCCACAACATGTTGTCGTGGGTCAGCATCACCCCTTTGGGGCGCCCCGTGGTACCGGACGTGTAGACCAGGCTGACCAGCAGGTCGGCACTCAGGTGGCGCTGCGGCAGCGGCGTACCGGCGGCGGCATCGAGCCAGTCGGCGGCAACGACGAAGCGCGAACTCCATTCGGCCAGACCGTTTTCCGGCGCCACCAGGCTGACGATGCGCTGCAGGTTTTTCACCGAGCCGGCAATTTCGGCGAGTTTCTTCAGCTGGAACCTGCCTTCGACGACGAGCAGCCGGGCGTCGGAATGGTCGAGCACGTAGGCGGCGTTCTCGGGACGGTCGTCCAGATACAGCGGCACGGTAACCAGCCCCAGGCCGAGCGCGGCCTGGTCGAAGATCACCCACTCCACGCAGTTCTTCAGCATTACCGCGACACGGTCGCCGGGAGCCAGTCCTTCCTTCACGAACGCCGCCTGCCAGCGCACCACCTGCGCTGCGACGTCGGCCCAGGTGAACGCCACCCATGCACCCTGCGCCTCGTCGAACTGCCGGTAGGCGATCTGGCCGGGCGTCGCGGCAACGCGTGCCTGGAACAGGCCGGACAAGGTGACGAGTCGGTCGGGATGGAACGGCTGGTCGGTCATCTCGGGCAAGCTTCAGGGAAACGCCGCATTGATAGCTGCAAAGCCCCCATGGGTCAAGCGTCGCGACGTGTCAGCACGGCGGCGAAAAAGCCGTCGGTGCCATGTTCGGCGGGCGACAGGCGGAGCAGATCGCCCGTGTCGAGGGCAATGCCCTGCTGCGACAGCAGGGCGTTCGCGGGCGACAGATCGAAACCGCCTTCGGCGAGGAAATCCTCGACAATGGCCTCGTTTTCCTCGGTCAGCAGGCTGCAGGTGGCGTATACCAATCGCCCGCCCGGCTTCACCAGCTTGGCGGCGGCGCGCAGGATGGCCGCCTGCTTGTGCGCCAATTCCGTCACGCTGTCGGGGGTCTGACGGAACTTCAGATCGGGGTTGCGGCGCAGGGTGCCGAGCCCGGAGCACGGCGCATCGACCAGCACACGATCGAGCTTGCCCGCAAGACGCTTCACGCGCGTGTCGGTTTCCGAGGCGATGCGCTGCGGCATCACGTTCGACAGGCCGGAACGCGCCAGCCGCGGCTTCAGGTTCGCCAGGCGCTTTTCGGCGACGTCGAAGGCGTACAAGCGCCCGGTCGAGGCCATCGTTGCGCCGATGGCCAGGGTCTTGCCCCCCGCGCCGGCGCAGAAATCGCACACCATTTCGCCACGCCGCGCACCGACGAGCAGCGCGAGCAGCTGGCTGCCCTCGTCCTGGACCTCGACGCTGCCGTCGAGAAACAACGGGTGGCGGTTGATTGCCGGATGGCCCTTGAGGCGAATGCCCCACGGCGACCAGGGGGTCGGTTCACCCGCCATGCCATCGGCGGCCAGGCGCGCCAGCACGCTGTCCCGGTCCGTCTTGAACATGTTCACCCTGAGGTCGAGCGGCGCCGGCTGCTGCAGTGCACGTCCGAGTGCCAGGATGTCGGCATCGCTCATCGTGACCTGGAGCTTCTCCACCACCCAGTCGGGCAGCTCGGCCGCGACGCCGAGCGACAGACCGTCGGTCGTCGCTTCGCGAATGTGCTGGATCAGCTCGGGCCGGGCGAATTTTTCCAGTGCCGCGCCGCTCATGCCTCGTACCTTGACCAGCCAGGCAACGACGAGCGTGCGCGCATTGGCCGCCGGCACCAGCGCTGCCAGATAACGCTGCCGCCGCAACACGCCGAACACCGCCTCGGCGACGAAGGTGCGGTCGCGCGCACCGAGCTTCTTGTGTTCCCGGAAGAAGGCGGACAGCACCGCGTCGGCCGGGCGCTTGAAATCGAGCACGAGATCGAGCGCCTGGGTGGTGGACTGCAGCAGGGCGGGGGTCAGGTCCATGACGGGTGGGCCGGCGACAAACCGTCATTATCCCCCACCCGTGCCGGCGATGGGACTATCCCCGCCGTGCGCGCGTCGCCCACAGGCTCGCGAACATGAAGCTGGCAATGATGAGACCGACGATGCCGAGCGAGAGCCCGATCGGAATCTTGTAGAAATCGACGATGAGCATCTTGACACCGACGAACACCAGCACCATCGCCAGCCCGTATTTCAGCAGATGGAAGCGGTCGGCCACGCCGGCGAGCAGGAAATACATCGCGCGCAGGCCGAGGATGGCGAAGATGTTCGAGGTGAACACGATGAAGGGATCGGTGGTAATGGCGAAGATCGCCGGGATCGAGTCGACCGCGAAAATCAGATCGGACGCCTCGATCATCACCAGCACCAGAAACAGCGGCGTGAACACGCGCACGCCGTTCTCGATCACCCAGAATTTCTCGCCGCGGTAATCCGCCGTCAGCCGCATGTGGCGCTTGATCCAGTTGAGCAGCCGATTCTCGTTCAGGTCCGGCTCGACCTCGGCAAGCATCAGCATCTTCACGCCGGTGAAGACCAGGAAGGCGCCGAAGAGATAGAGAACCCAGTGGAATTCCCGCACCAGCCACGCGCCCGCCAGGATCATCGCCGCGCGCATGACGACGGCGCCGATCACCCCGTAGATCAGCACGCGGCGCTGATACTCCGCCGGCACGGCGAAGAAGCCGAAGATCATCAGGAAGACAAAGATGTTGTCGACCGCGAGCGACTTCTCGATGAGATAGCCGGTGAGAAACTCCATCGCCTTGTCGTCGGCGACCGCGCGGCCATAGGCGCCCTCGAGATACCACCACAAACCGAGATTGAACAGCATGGCGAGCGTGAACCAGACCGCGGACCACGCCGCCGCCTCCCGGAATCCGACCTTGTGCGCCTTGTTGCCCCCGGCGAGGAAAAGATCGACGGCCAGCATCGCCAGCACGAAGCCGGCGAAAGCCGCCCACATCCAGGGTTCGCCGACGCTGATCGCTTGATTCATGGCTGGCTTTTCGGGTCAGTGCGACACGAGACGATGCAGGACGCGTCAGTGATGCTTGGTCGACAGCCGATCCATGACCGCGAACAACACGCCCGAAACCACGAATGTCAGATGCAGGCCGACCTTCCAGGACAGCTGTTCGGTCGTGTAGGCATCGACGTTGACGAAGGCCTTGAGCAGTTCGATGCCGGAAATCGCGACGATGGAGCCGATGACCTTGATTTTCAGGTCGGAGAAACTCACATGGCCCATCCAGTCGGGGCGATCTTCCGAACCGCCGGTATTGATCTTGGAGACGAAATTCTCATAGCCTGCGAACACGATGATGAGCAGCAGGTTCGCCACCAGGGCCACGTCCACCAGCGTCAGCACGCCGACCATCACGTCGCCGCCGCTTCCGCTCACCACCACCGGGAGCAACATGAAAAATTCCTTCACGAACTTCACCAGCAGCAGCCCGATGGCCAGCACCAACCCGACATAGAACGGCGCCAGCAGCCAGCGGCTGGTAAAGATGAAGCGTTCCAGGAAACGTTCGACGCGCGGCATCATGCCCTCTCACCGCACCGCACGCAGGGCGGCGATGCGCTCGGCCAGCGGCGGATGGGTCATGAACAGGCGTTTCCAGCCCTGCGGGCTGCCGCCGGCGATACCGAAGGCCGCCATCTTGTCGGGCAGCGGCTGCCCGTGCACGCTCGCCAGACGCTCCAGCGCGGCGATCATCGCACCTTTGCCGGCGAGCGAGGCGCCGCCGCGATCGGCGCGGAATTCGCGCTGGCGCGAGAACCACATGACGATGATCGAGGCGAGGATGCCGAGCACCAGCTCGGCGACGATCATGGTGACGAAGAACGCCGGGCCGTGTCCCTCCTCGTTCTTGAACACCACGCGGTCGACGGTGTGGCCGATGACGCGCGACAGGAACATGACGAAGGTGTTGACCACGCCCTGGATGAGCGCCAGGGTGACCATGTCGCCGTTGGCGACGTGCGCGATTTCATGGCCGATCACTGCCTCGGCCTCCTCGCGCGTCATGCTGTTCAAAAGACCAGCCGACACCGCGACCAGTGCGTTGTTCCGGTTGGCGCCGGTGGCGAAGGCGTTGACCTCGGGCGAGGGGAAGATGCCGACCTCGGGCATGCCGATGCCGGCTTCGGTCGCGTACTTGCGTACGGTGTCGACCAGCCATACCTCGGTCGAACTGGACGGCGTTTCGATCACCTGCACGCCCATTGATTTCTTGGCCATCCACTTCGAGATCGCCAGAGAAATCAGCGAGCCGCCAAAGCCCATCACGGCGGCAAAAATCAGCAGCGAGCCGAGATTAAGACCGTTGGCGGTCAGGTAGGGCTCGACACCGAGCAGGCGCATGGTGACCGAGAGCACCAGCACGATGGCCAGGTTGGTGGCGAGAAACAGAACGATGCGTTTCATGAAAAAACTCCTTGGACGAACGACGTCGCGATAGACACAGGATACGCCCGAAACTATCCCGACAAAATTCGAATTTTATGCGAATATGATTCGAGTTTTTCGAATCTTTGTGCGGCCATGCTCAACTTCAAGCATCTGCTTTATTTCCGTACCGTCGCAAAGACCGGCGCCGTCAACCGCGCCGCGGAAAAACTGCATCTGACGCCACAGACCCTGTCCGGGCAGATCAGTGCCTTCGAGGCGCGCTTGGGCACGCCGCTGTTCCGCCGCAGCGGACGCCGGCTGGAACTGACCGACGCCGGCCGCACGGCGCTCGCCTACGCCGACGAGATCTTCCAGGTCGGCGCCGAGCTCGAGGACGCGCTCGCCAACCGCGCCGGCACGTTGCGCGCACCGTTTCGCGTCGGCGTTGCCGACGCCGTGCCGAAAAGCATCGCCCATCAGCTGATCGCGCCGGGGCTCGCGCTCGACGAGCCGATTCGCCTGGTGTGCAGGGAAAACCGTCTGGAGCGCCTGGTCGCCGAGCTGGCGATCCACCGTCTCGACATGGTGCTGGCCGACCGGCCGTTGCCGCCCAACACCGACGTGCGCGGCTACAGCCATCTGCTCGGCGAGTGCGGCGTCGGTTTCTTCGCGGCGCCCGCGCTTGCCGCGCAGTGGCAGGGGGTCTTTCCACGCTGCCTGCACACAGCGCCGCTCCTGCTGCCGGGCGAGGAAAGTGCGCTGCGCGCACCCTTGCTGCGCTGGCTGGAACGCCAGGGTGTCAGCCCGACCGTGGTCGGCGAGTTCGACGACAGCGCCCTGATGCACGCGTTTGGCGCCGCAGGGGCCGGTGTGTTTCCCGTGCCGATGACGCACGAAGTGGCGGCGTCGCTGCCGCCCGGGCTGTCGCTGCTGGGCGAGACGCAGGAGCTGCGCGAGCGCTTCTTCGCTATTTCGGTGGAACGCCGTCTGCGCCATCCGGCCGTGCTGGCGATCAGCGAAGCGGCACGGCTGACGCTGTTCGGGCGCCGGCCCACGGCAAGCTGAGCGGACGCAACGGTCAGTTTCAGGGACTCAGTACGCCGGCGCGGGCCAGTTCGGCAGTGACCTGTTGCGGAGACAGGATGCGGAATGGCAGGCGGCCACGCCCGGCAAGCTTCAGCAGCGCGCGATCCTTGCTCACCAGCACGCGCGCACCGGCGGCGACCGCCAGATCGAGGAACTTCTGGTCGTCGGTGTCGCGGCAGCGCGGCAGGTTCGCGACCGGCGGCGCTTCGATACGGGAAGCCAGCGCCTGGTAGCACGCCAGGACATCCTGCCGCCCCTGTGCGTCGAGGGTGAATTCGGGGTAGACGAGCACACGCTGCAGTTCCGCCAGCGTCGCCGCACTCGCGCGGCATTCGATGCGCTCCGCCTCCAGCGCGTGCAGGATCGGCAGCGCCAGCGGATCGGCGAAATGGAGCAGGTCGAGGACGACGTTGGTGTCGAGCACCCAGACCGGTTTACTCAATACTCGTATGCTCGGCGATGAACTCGCGCACCCAGTGTTCCGGCTTGGCGCTGGCGAAGCGGCCGACGATCTCGCCGTCGACGAACAGCAGGACGGTGGGGAAGCCGCGCAGGCCGTAGCGTCCCGCCAGCTTCATGTTGGCGCCCTCGTCGACCTCGACCTTGGCCATGCGGATACGGCCCGCATGGTGTGCGATGACGCGCTCGAGCACCGGCGTCAGCGCCTTGCACGGCGGACACCAGTCGGCCCAGAAGTCCACCAGGATCGGTTGCGTGCGCGAAGCTTCGATGACGTCGCGGTCGAAGTGCTCGAGGTGGGTGTCGAAAACAGGATCGGATGCAGAGTGCGGCAGGAGCATGGCAAGAAAGACGACAGCAGAACACCCCTTATTGTGCCTCAAGCGCGAAAAAACTGGCCTGCAGCGGGTGCGGCTGCTAAGTTTGAATCATGGAAGAACGTTTCTACCGTGAACACGCGATTGCGCGGCTGCCGGCCACGCTGCCCGCAACCACCTACAACCTCGCGCACAGGCTGCGGCTTCACGCCGGCGCATGCCTGTTCGTGCCGATCCGCAGCATGCAGTACATGGCGGTGCTCGATGCCGAGGAATTCATCTTTGTCGACAGCCAGCATCGCGCATGGGTCGAGCTTGCCTGGCAAAATTTCCATCCGCAGGTACGCGGCGCGCTCGACGATGCCGTGCCCTTCGAAGTGGTGCACTACCTGCCACGGGCGGAGGAAACCATGCAGCGCCTGCCGGGCGAGCTTCTCAAGGCCTTGCGGCTGATCGATCGGCGTCTGAAACCTGGCGCCCCGGCAGACGTGCTCGATTTGCGGAGCCGCATGCCGCCTCCGTAGGGCGGTGCGCGATAGGGATACGAGCCCCCGCTGACTTATCACAGTCGATGTTCCAAAAGATTGCCCGGACACACCGGGGTATCGTCAGACACGTCCTGTGGACACGCCGATACCGCGCCCCGTCAGCAAACGGAGCACTCCTGCCAACCACGCGGACAATCCGCGTCCACCGTGACGCCGTCCTGCCGACAGCACCAGCGTGTCGTACGCGCCGTCCACGCAGGCCGACGCCTCGCCGGTCACGACGAGATCGGGTGGAGTCTGGCGAATGAGTCGTTCGAGAACCTGTCTGCGCTGGCCGTAGCGGGCGTGGCAGCACGCTTCGCTTGCCCCCATGCTGGCAGCGAGAAACTCCAGGCGGCGCAGCGCGGCGGCTTCCAGCGCGCGCACCGTCGCACGCTGGCTGCCGCGCGGGTAGCCGCCATCCAGCGCGCCATCGAGTTCGACGACGTGGAGAAGATCGAGATGCGCGCGGTTCAGGCGTGCGAGCAGGAGGGCTTTCCCGACGATTACGTCATCGCTCGCATCGAGACGCACCAGGGCAAGGATGCGGCGGTAGGGGTGCAGTTCAGGCATGGAGCAGGGGTCTGAGCAGAACGTCGGAGACAGGAGGCTGGGGCGCGGCGGCGCCCTGGCATTCGCGGAAGATGCGCGCCTGACAGGTGCGGCAGACGGCCGGGTCGAGCCGCTTGTGAATCGCGGCAATCGCCTCGGTCTTGGAATCGAAAACGCTGCCGTCGCCGATGTGTTTCAGCGCGCCGCTTTCTGCAAGCTGTTCCTGCACCGCGTCCTTCATCCGGATGAAATACAGGCCGCCGCCCTCGCTGCGCCGCCGGTCGGCCTCCTCGGCAAGGTAGTGGGCACCGGCGAGATCGACGAAATTGATGGCGTGCGCGACCACGGCGACGTGTTTCTGGCCGGGCGCAGTCCGGTCCTGCTGCGCGAGTGTTTCACGGATGTGCGAGGTGGCGCCGAAGAACAGCGAGCCGTCGATGCGCACGAAGCGCAGCTGCGGGCACTGGGGCACGTTCTGCGCATCGGTGAAATGACGCTTGATGTGGTGCGGGTCGGGCGCACGCACCCGCACCTGTGGTTTGGACGTGCGCGACAGGTAGATCGCCAGCGAGGCCAGCACGCCGATGATGATGGCTTCCTCCAGGGTGAGGAAGAGCGTCGCCGCGAACGTGGCGGCCATGATCGCGGTTTCCTGGCGGCTGCTCCGGATGGTGTGGGCGATCTCGTCGAAGTCGATCAGCCCCCACGCCACCAGAAACAGAATACCCGCCATCGCGGCGTTGGGCAGGTACTGCGCCCAAGGGGCGACGAACAGTACCAGCACCAGCAGAAACACCCCGGCCAGCATGGCCGCCATCGGCGTCTTTGCGCCAGCGGCATAGTTGACGCCGCTGCGATTGAACGAGCCGGTGGCGACGTAACCGGAGAAGAACGCGCCGGCGAGATTGGACAGACCCTGGCCGACGAATTCCTGGTTACCGTCGACGTGCTGCCCCGAGCGCGCGGCAAGCGCCCGCGCGATGGAAACCGCCTCGGTCAGCGCCAGCAGGGTGACGGCAATCACGCCGGACGCCACCGCACGTATGCTTTGCGCGTCGAGTGCCGGCATCGACAGCGGCGGCAGGCTCGCGGGCAATGCGCCGACGGTCGGCAGATCGGCACCCAGCCAGGCGGCGAGCACGGCGCCGCCGATCGCGCCGCCGAGCATGGCGACGATCATGTAGGGCAGCTTCGGAAGCCAGCGCTTGACCGCGATGCCGAGCAGCAGCGTAAGGAGCCCGGTGGCGACGATCGCGACATTGATTTCATCCATGCGCGTGAAAGCGTACGTCCAGGTGTCGGCAAACGAGGCGCCGCGCGGGATCGTCTGGCCAGTGAAATGCCTGACCTGGTTGGTGGCGATGAGGATGGCCGCACCCGCGGTGAAGCCCGTCACCACCGAATGCGAGATGAAATTCACCAGGGTGCCGAGCTTGGCGAGTCCCATGACGATCTGAACCACGCCGACCAGGAAGGTCAGCGTCAGCGCGAGTCGCACGTACTCCACACTGCCCGGTTCGGCGTGCGGCGAGAGCACGGAAAACAGCACGATCGACGCCGCAGTGGTCGGCCCGGACACGAGATGCCAGCTGGAACCGAACAACGCGGCAATGACCGCCGGGATCATGCCGGCGTAGAGCCCGTACTCGGCCGGCATGCCGGCGATGGTGGCAAACGCCACGCCCTGCGGCAGCGCGACCAGGGCACCGGTGAAGCCGGCCATGGCGTCGATGCGCAGGGTGTCGCGATTGACCCGCGGCCACCACAGGAGAAAGGCGGTGAACGGTCTGAGCCAGGCAGGCAGGTGGGCGGAAGCGGGAAGCGACATCTGGGATCGGGCAGGTGCGAAAGACTCTCGCATATATATCCCGACTCCCGTGACCGGCACGTCAGGCACACGTCATGAAAACGTCAAATGCCGTCAAATTTCAGTACCGCGCGCGTGCCCTGCCCCTCCGTGCTGTCGAGCGTGACCGACCAGCCGTAACGGTCGCAGATCTTGCGCACCAGCGACAGTCCGATTCCCGCACCCTCGCTGTGCGCGCCCTTGTAAAGACGCTGAAACACCTTGCCAAGCGCCTCGCGCGGGATGCCGAGACCGGTGTCCTCGATGACAAGGGTGCCGGCGGCAAGGCGGATCTTCACGCTGCCGTGCTCGGTATAGGTGAAGCTGTTGCGCAGCAGGTTGGCGACGACGATGGCGAGCAGGTTCGCGTCGGCGGCAACGCGCGGCTGCGCGTCGAATTCCAGGATCACTTCCACCGGCCGTGCGCCCAGCAGATGCCGGTGCTTGTCGACCGATTGCTCGACGAGAGTGGCCAGATCGACCGGTTCGCGCCGTTCGTCGTCGCGCTCGCGCGCCATCGCCAGCAGCGCGGTCGACAGGTCGGCCATGTCGGCCGCGCCGCGCTCGATGCGTTCGATGCGCTGGCGGTCCTTCTGCGGGCGCGTCGCGTCGGCGAGCAGCACCTCCGCAGCACCGCGAATCACCGCGATCGGTGTGCGCAGCTCATGCGAAACGTCGGCGGTGAAGGCACGCTCGCGGTCGATGAAGCTTGCCAGACGCTCGAAGGCCTGTTCGAAGGCATGCGCCAGTTCACCCACTTCGTCATGGGGAAAATCCTCGGTGAGCGGCTCGGGATGTGCGTCTGGCCGTACATTACGCACTCGCCGCGCCAGCTCCTTCACCGGCTCGATCACGCGCTCGGCAAGCCACAGTGCCAACGCCCCCGAAAGCAGCGCCATCAGCGTGACGAAGACGGCGAGATAGAGGATGAGACCGGCCTGTTTCTTGCGAAAATAAGTTTCGTTGTAGAGCAGGAAATAGCGGCTGCCGTCGCGTTCGGCAATGGCGACACGGTAAAACACGTCGTCGAGACGGATCTCGTGCATTCCGGACGATAGCCGGGCGATGGCGTCCGGAGGCGGCGCTTCGCCCGTTCGCCCCGGTAGCGCATAGCCGAGCAGCGTGGCGGTCGACGGTGGGTGCGAATCCGGGTTGCGGCTGCGCCGCGCGAGATAATCCTGGATTTCCGCTTTCAGCGTTTCGTCGATCAGGCGTTCGCCCGCGTCGCGCACGCCGAGATAGAGGCCGAAAGCCGCAACCAGACTGATGATGCCGCCGGTGACGGCAAACGCGGTGGCGACGCGAAAACGCAGGCTGCGGCTAAAGCGCATCGGGTGCAGCGATGCGGTAACCGATGCCGCGGACGGTGTGGATCAGGGGCACCTCATCCGCGCCGTCGACCGCCGCACGCAGTGTGTGCATGTGCGAGCGCAGCGCGTCGGAATCGGGCGGCGTCTCACCCCATACGGCGCGTTCCAGTTCCTCGCGCCGGACCACGCGTGGCGACGCGCGCATCAGGGTTTCCAGCAGCCTGAGCGGCGTGGGCGACAGCGCGATGACGCGCGCGCCGCGGCGCGCGCGCACCAGCGCAGGATCGAATTCCAGGTCGCCCACCCGCAGCACGGACGGCGTCACCGCACTTTTCGCGCGGCGCACCAGCGCCAGCAGGCGCGCTTCCAGTTCGCGCAACGCAAAGGGCTTCAACACATAATCGTCGGCCCCGCATTCGAGACCGGCCACGCGGTCGTCGAGCGCATCGCGGGCGGTGAGCATGAGCACCGGCGTGCTGCGTCGCGCCTCCTCCCGATACTTGCGGCACAGCGTGAAGCCATCCATGCCCGGCAGCACGATGTCGAGCACGATGGCGTCGTAGTCTTGGGTCACCGCGAGGTGGAGGCCCGTGACGCCGTCGCCCGCGACATCGGCGATATGCCCCTTGGCCTCGAGAAAGTCGCAGACGTTGGCGGCGAGGTCGGGATTGTCCTCGATGACCAGAATGTGCAGAGGGCCTTGCGAGGTCATGGCAGCGGCAAAGAATCGTTATTCCGCCGTCAGTGTAGGGCATCTTCCGTCAAGAAAACGTCAAGACGGAAATCCCGGTCCGTGCCTCCTAGCCCCGCCAGAACATGGTGTGCGCCCGCAGCAGGGGGCGCGCACCGAACAGCCACGTCAGCACGTCCCGCAGACGCCCGCCGCGCGGCTGCCGGGGCGCCGAGAGCACCAGCACGTCGTGCGGGCCATCGACATAGTCGGACGGTTCGCCGACCACGACGAGATCGGGGTGCCGCGCCGCGACATGACGCCGGAAGGCCTGTCTGGGTGGTCCGTACACAGCGTTGCAGCGCGCTTCGCCGGCGCCGAGCTGCGCCGCAAGAAAATTCAGCCGCCGCAATGAAGCGGTTTCGAGTGCGCGCGCAGCGTCCTCGGTCCCGCTACGGGTGTAGCCGCCGTCGAGCGCGCCGTCGGGTTCGATGAGGTGAAGAAAATCCAGCTCGGCCCGGTTCAGACGCGCCAGCAGCAAGGCCTTCTCGGCGGTGACGCCATCGGTCGCGTCAAAGCGGATGAGAGCAAGTATCCGTCGGTAGGGCTGGAGCTCAGGCATGGATACCTCCGCATCAGTACGTCAGGACCGTTCATTCTGGCACAGGCCAGCCAGGCCTTCACGCCGCGCGTGCGTGTCCGTCAAGGCCACGCTACGCCTTGACCGCCAGCGCCGGCTCGCCCGAGCCGCCGGCCGCCGTGCGGTCTGCCGGCTTCACCGGGCAGAATAGGTCGCCCTTGCCGGCATCGCCCAGCCACTCGTAGATCGCGGCCAGCGCGAAATCTTCGTTCGGGAAGACGTGCTTCTCGCCTATCTCAGTGAGCAGGCCGGTATTGCGCATCACGTCGAGCACCTGACGTTTGAGGCCGGAGAACACCAGGGTCACGCCATTTTCGTGGAGGCGCTCGTAGATCTGCCGCAGCGCTTCCTCACCGGTGGCATCGAGCTGGTTGATGCCGTCGGCGACCACCAGGAGATACTTCGCCTTTGGATGGGCGGCCATGGTCTCCAGCACCGTCTCCTCGAAGTAGGCGACGTTGGCGAAATAAAGCTGACCGTCGAAGCGCATCGCAACGACGTGTTCGCTGGTCGGCAGGTCGGGGTTGACCTTGACGTCGCGCAGGGTGCCGTCGGCATAGCGGCCAAGCTGGGCGACTCGGGGCTTCATCGTGCGGTACAGATAGAGCGCGAGCGCCAGCGCGGCGCCGATGAGGATGCCCTTGTCGAGGTGCGGGGCGGCCAGCAGCGTGACAGCGAAGGTCACACCCGCCACCACGCCGTCGGCCTTGTTCGCCTTCCAGGTGTGCTTCAGCGCCGCCGGGGTGACCAGGCTGGCGACCGCGAGCAGGATGATGACCCCCAGGGTGGCCTTGGGCAGGTGATAAAGGTAAGGAGTGAGGAACAGTAGCGTCAAACCGACGAACAGGCCGTTGAACACCATGGCGAAACCGGTTTGCGCACCGGCCTGCAGGTTGATCGCCGACCCTGTGAAGGAGCCGGTCGCCGGGTAGGACTGGAAGAATGCGCCGCCCATGTTGGCGATGCCCTGGCCGATCAGTTCCTGGTTGGGATCAAGGCGCTGCTTGGTTCGCGCGGCGAGTGCCTTGGCCATGGAAATGCACTCCATGAACGCCACCAGCGCGATGATGAACGCCGCCGACAGCAGCTGCAGCACGGCGTCGAACGACAGCGTCGGTAGACGGAAGGACGGCAGGCCAGCCGGGATGTTGCCGACGACGTCGCCGCCGCCGGTGAGGTTCATCTTGCCGTCCTCGATCTTTTTGATGTGCCACTGGTTGCCGTCGGTCGCCACCCCCGCCGGCACCTGGCCGTCCAGATAGAGCATCGCGCTCTGCGTTTCGGGAGCGTCCACGCGCACGAAATTGAGCTTGCGCAGGTGGGCGAGACTCTGCTTGTTCTGTGCTTCGAGCTTGCCGGCTTCGAGCTTCATCATGTCGATGCGGTAGCGCAGTTCGGTGGCCGCGAACGCATCGCCCGTCTTCTCGATCTGGCGCAGCTGCGCGCCCTTTTCCGTGATGTCGGTCTGCAGGGCCGCGGCCCGCTCCTGTGCCACGACGTAGTCGGCCACCAGCGCGCGCGTCGCGGCGTCGGCGATGTGCGCATCGGTGCCCGAGGTCTTGTGGGCGAAACCGATCGCGTAGCTGACCAGGGTGGTGATCACCACCGCGATCAGCACGGAAGGCTTGGACAACAGCTTGACCTTCTTCAACACCAGCATCAGCACCAGCGCGAACACCGACATGGCCAGCGTCGGCAGGTGGGTCTGCGAAACGTTGCCGAACATCTCCCAGATGTCGACCAGGAAGGAGTCGCTGCGGCCCTTGGTGATGCCGAGCAGGAGGTCGAGTTGCGACAGGGCGATGATGATTGCCGCCGCGTTCATGAAGCCGAGGATCACCGGGTGCGAGACGAAGTTGACGATGGCGCCAAGCTTGAACGCACCGAGGCTGAACTGGATGACCCCGACCATCAGCGTCAGCAGCAGGGCGAGCCCGATGTATTCCTCGCTGAACGGCATGGCAAGGGGCGTGAGCGCCGCGGCGGTCATCAGCGAGATGATCGCCACCGGGCCCGTCGCGAGCTGGCGCGACGACCCCCACAGGGCGCCGAGAATGGCGGGAACCAGCGCAGTGTACAAGCCGAAATACACCGGCAGGCCGGACAGCTGCGCGTACGCCATCGCCTTGGGCACCAGCACCAGCGCCCCGGTGATCCCGGCAATCAGATCCCCGCGCAGCACGATGCTGTTGAGTGGGAACCAGTGGAGGAACGGGAACAGGCGGTAAAGCAGCGGGTTCATGGCAGCGGGCACGGGCTAACGTTGAGAAAGGAAACGGGCGTGTTTCATTATGCAACAGTTTATCCAAAAACCCAGGGATTGCAAAAGGCTTTTGCTATGAGCCCTCCCCACCATAGCGTTTGAGTTTGCGCCACAGCGATACCCGGTCGATACCGAGCATCTGCGCCGCGAGCGTCTGGTTGCCGTGGGTTTCTTCCAGAACCCACTGAATGTATTCGCGTTCCTGCTCCTCCAGGGAGGCGACGCGCCCCTCGCGGCGGCGGAAGGCGCGGATACCGAGATCGCGCAGGTCGTCGGGCAGGTGGGCGGGTTCGAGCGTCTCGCCCTGGCACAGGGCGACACCGCGCTCGATGATATTCTCCAGTTCGCGCACATTCCCAGGAAAATCATAGTTTTTAAGGAGAGTGAGCGCTTCCTCCGAGAGGGTTTGCACGGGCCGCCCCATCACCGCGGCGGCGCGATCGAGAAAATACTGCGCCAGAAGCGGGATGTCGTCACGCCGTTCGGACAGTGGCGGGATGTGCAGGTTGACGACGTTGAGGCGGAAGTAGAGATCCTGGCGGAAGCGGCCATCGGCCACCCAGTCCTTCATGTTGCGGTTGCTGGCGGCAATGAAACGCACGTCGACCTTGACCGGACGGGTGCCACCGACCGGCAGTACCTCGCGCTCCTGGATCACGCGCAACAGTTTGACCTGCATGGCCGGCGACATCTCGGTGACCTCGTCGAGAAAGAGCGTGCCGCCGCTGGCCGCCAGCAGAAGACCACCCTTCCCCACCGCGCCGGTAAACGCCCCCTTTTCATGGCCGAACAGTTCGTTCGCCAGCAGTTCCTCGTTGAAGGCACCGCAGTTCACCGCAACGAAGGGCCCGTCCGGGCGCCCGCTGTGTTCATGGAGATGGCGCGCGAAAAGCTCCTTGCCGGTGCCCGACTCCCCGGTGATCAGCACGTTAGCGCCGGTGCCGGCGACCTGACGCGCCATGTCCATGAGTTTCTGCATGCCGCCGTCGCAGGTGACGATGCGGGTGCGCCCATGCACCGCATCGAGCTGCTCGCGCAGCGCCTGGTTCTCGCGCTTCAGTCGCACTTTTTCGAGTGCCTCGGCCACGGTCTGCCTCACCTCGTCGAGACGGAACGGCTTGGCGATGTAATGGAAGGCGCCGACCTTCATCGCCTCGACCGCCGACTCCAGCGTGGCATAGCCGGTGATCATGATGACTTCGACATGAGGATGGCGCGCCTTGGTGTGCTGCAGGAGCTGCATGCCGTCGACCTTGTCCATCTTGAGATCGGTGAGCACGAGATCAAACGGGCGCGAATCGATGAGGTCGAGCGCATGGCGGCCGCTCTGCGTGGCGACGATGTCGTAGCCTTCCTTGGCGAGCACGTGTTCGAGGTTGCGAAGAGCGATGCGTTCGTCGTCGACGATCAGGAGGCGGGCTGTCATGGTGCGTCTTTCTGGTCGATCGGCAGGCGGATGCGGAAGCGCGCCCCGCCGCCGGGCCGGTTGTCGGCAGCCATGCAGCCGCCGTGTTTCTCGATGATTTCATAGGCGACGAAGAGTCCAAGCCCGCTGCCGTGGCCTACTGCCTTGGTCGTGACAAAGGGGTCGAACACCCGGTCCAGAAGTTCCGGCGGGATGCCGGGGCCATCGTCGGCGATCTCGATTTCGACGACCGGCGCGCCCGTGTGACAGCCGTCGAGCGCAGCGGGGAAGCTGTCGTCACGCGCATCCGTGTCGAGGCGATGCGCCGAGATTTCAAGCACGCCAGCGCTGCCCATCGCATCATATGCATTGAGGATCAGGTTCAGGAATACCTGCTGCAGGCGCGGCCGATCGGCGACGATGGCAAGGCTCGGCGCAACGTCGAGGCGCACGTCGACGCCCGTCGGCCGCTTGTTCTTGAGGAAACGCAGCGTCTCTTCCACCAGTTCGGCGAGCCCAAGCGGCGTCGGCCGGAATTCGCGGTCGCCCGAATAGTCGAGCAGCGCACGCACGATGCGGCGAGCCCGCAGCGTCTCGCTGTCGATGTCCTCGATCAGCTCGCTCCGCAAGGCGGGGGCCACGTCCGGATCCTCGCGCAGGATTTGCGCCGAAGAGGAAATGTTGGATAGCGGGTTGTTCAACTCATGGGCGACACCCGAAAGCAGCGTGCCCAGCGAGGCGAGCTTCTCCGACCGGACGAGCGTGTGCTGGCGTCGCTCCAGCTCTTCGAGTACGTGGTTGAATGCCCCGGTCAGGGAGACGAACTCACGGTCGCTGCTGTCCGGCTCCAGCCGCTTCAGCTGTCCGCTGGCGACCGCTTCCATGTGTACCTCCATGGCCTTCAACGGACGCGTCACGAGACGCGCGAGAAAAAATCCGGTCATCACCAGGATCGTCGCCACCGCCGCCAGAAAATACTGGAAATTCTGGCGATGCCTGCGGATCGCAAGGTCGACCGAGCGGCGCTCGCGCTGGGCGAGATTTTCGCCCAGCGTGACGATGCGGTAACCGTAAGCGCGCACTGCAGCCGCCAGCGCGTCGTCGAGCGGCGCATCCACATGCCGGCTCATCGCAGCCGCGTAGTCGGACAGCACAGCCGTGAGCAGCGCCGCCGTGCCGGTTCCGGCCAGGGTATCGATCACCGCCACATCCCGCGCGGCCAGTTCACGGATGCGCGCGACAAAACGGCCGTGCTCGTCGAGATCGGATGGCTGTGCATAAAGCAAGTGATTCTTCTCGAAACGTCGCATCTCCAGCGTCGCATCGAAGAGTTCGGTCACCTTGCCGCCCTCGCGCACCTTCTCCTCGATACGCGCAAGCTCGAACAGCGCCACGGCCGACAGGCCGACGACGAGCGCCGCGAGCGAGAGATAGGCAAGAGCAATCTTGGCCTGGAGCGAATGCATCGCGGCAGTCTAACCTACCGTTGCAAAATGTAACAACCACTCGCCGGACAATTCTGATAACGCTGATTATGTAATTGTTTTTATGGATGTTTTTTGGCTGGCACGCAACATGCTTAAGACACGTCAACCCTTTGTGAAAAGTGAGTCAACGCCATGTCAAAACTTGAGATCACCCACCTCACTCCGCGCACGCCTTACCAGACCTATCTGGAAGAGCGCCTGCAGTCCGCCGCCGGGCTGGGCTGGTCCATGCCCGCACGCGAGTCCCGCGCCGCCCCGTCACGGCAGCCCCGCCACGACCCGGTCAGCGAACTGGGCGCCGTGCCGCCGCTCGGCAAACCTGCCTGATGTCCCGCCGCGTGCTCCTCGCCCTGCGTCCGGTGTCCCCGGTCGAACGCCTGTTCGGCGCCGGTGCCGCGCTCGCTCGGCGCATGGACGCCGACCTCGAAGTGCTGGCCGATCCTGAACATCCGCGCTGGGTCGACATCGTCACCCGGCTCACCGAACTTTCGCGCGGCGGTCTCGGCTGCCGCCTCACGCCGATGCCGGGCATAGAGATCCGCCGTGTCGTCGATTACGCACGCGGCCACGAGGGCATCGTCTCCGTCGTCGTCGGCCGCCCCGGCGCCTGGTCAGGCGACAACGCAATCGACCATTGGGCGCGGCTCGAATGCCCGCTGGTCGCCGCCTCAGATTCGCCCGGCCAGCCTCACGAACCCTGATTTTTCTTCCACATTTCCCAAGGAGTACATCCATGATCCAGGACAAATCCAAACTCGGCCCCGCCGTGCTGTGGGGCGCGGCCACTGCAGCGCTCTACTGGCTGCTGTTCCAGTATTCCGGCAGCTTCGAACTGCTGGCCCACACCACGCTGGACGTCTGCGTCGCAGGTGACGACTACTACAGCCAAGCCACGGCCGAAGCGTGCACCGCGAAAGGTGGCAATTTCATCGATGGTGTGTGGTGGTATGTGTTCGCCCCCATCGCCATGGCCTTCGCGCTGTCCTATACCCACGGCAATTTCACCGGCCTGTTCTGGGACGTCGTCGGTCTCAAAGCAAAAAAATAAGACGCCCCTCCCACCCGAGAACAAATCACCATGGAACTCATCAACTTCATCGAAATCACCCCTCTCACCGCGATCCTCCTGATCCTGGTCGGCTTCGTCGGCGGCATGGTGTCCGGCTTCATCGGCTCCGGCGGCGCCTTCGTGCTGACCCCGGCGATGATGACGCTGGGCGCACCCGGCATCGTCGCGGTGGCCTCCAACATCTGCCACAAATTTCCCAAGGCGCTGGTCGGCGCGGTCAAACGCAACAAGTACGGCCAGGTCGACGTCAAGCTGGGCCTGATCCTCGGCCTGTTCGCCGAGGCCGGTGTGTTGTTCGGCAAGCACGTGATGACCGACATCAAGAACGCCTTCGGCGCGGTCGGCACTGACCTCTATGTGTCCGGCATGTTCGTCGTCACGCTGGCGATCGTCGGCGGTTTCGTGCTGAAGGACTACAAGAAGCTAAAGGCGCTGGACGACGCCGGCGACGGCAGCGAGCAGGCCGCGCCGATCACCCGGCTTGCGCGCTGGGTGCAGTCGGTGAACATCCCGGGCACCATGATCTATTCGAAAGCCGCACAGGCCCGTGTCTCGATCCTGTTCCTGGTGCCGATCGGCTTCGCCACCGGCTTCCTCGCCTCGGCGATCGCGGTGGGCGGCTTCATCGGCGTGCCGGCGATGATCTACATCCTCGGCGTGCCGGCGATCATGGCCTCCGCCACCGAGCTGGTCATCGCCTTCATCATGGGCCTGGGCGGCACGATCTTCTATGGTCTTGAAGGCGTGGTCGACATCCGTCTGGCGATGCTGATCCTGCTCGGCTCCCTGTTCGGCATCCAGGTCGGCGCCATCGGCACAACGTATGTGAAGGACTACCAGGTCAAGTTCACTATGGCGGTGATCATGCTGACCGTGCTGTTCTCGCGTTTCTTCTACATCCCCGGCTATCTCTCGCAGCTCGGCATGATCGAGCCGTTGAATGCGTCCACCATGCAGGTCCTCAAATGGGTCGGCGACGGCGTACTGGCGCTGGCGCTGATCGTCGGCGCGTGGACCGTGCTGGCAGCACTGTTCAAGGGCATCCACGAGCACCGCAGACAGCATGCGGTGCACACCGACCAGATCGGCGTCGCCGAGTGAGCCGGTCCCGGCGGGGGTTGCACGCAGTGGTATCATGAAAAGAGCCGGGTTGTCCCGGCTCTTTTCCATTTTCCCGATCGAGACGCCAGAATGATACGCAGAAACCCCACCGGACATCTGCCCGTTGTCCATGACACCGCCTTCGTCGATCCCACCGCCATCCTGTGTGGCAAGGTCATCGTCGAGGAGAACGTCTTCATCGGGCCCTACGCCGTGATCCGTGCCGACGAAGTGGACGAGCAAGGCGACATGGAGCCGATCATCATCGGCGCAAACTCGAACATCCAGGATGGTGTCGTCATCCACTGCAAGGCGGGAGGCGGCGTCACCATCGGCCGCGGCACCTCGATCGCACACCGTTCCATCGTGCACGGACCGTGCATCGTCGGCGACGACGTCTTCGTCGGCTTCAACTCGGTGCTGTTCAACTGCATGGTGGGTAGCCATTCCGTGATCCGCCACAACTCGGTGGTCGAAGGCTGCGAGGTGCCACACAGTTTCTACGTCCCTTCGACGGCCAACATCAAGTCCAACCAGGATCTGGACACCATCGAGCGCGTCACGCCCGACGTCGCCAGTTTCTCGGAAAGCGTGATCCAAGCGAACAAGGAACTGGTCAAGGGCTACAAGCGCATCCGCAACGAGTTCTGACGCGCCACGTGATCGCAGCGCTGGAGTCCTGGAAAGCCGGGCTGTTCGGCCGGCATCACTTCATGCGCAACCTCGGTGCCGGCCTCGTCGTCGGCATGGTCGCCCTGCCGCTGGCGTTGGCTTTCGCCATCGCCAGCGGGGCGCGCCCCGAACAGGGCATCTATACCGGCATCGTCGCCGGCCTCTTGGCCTCGCTCTTCGGCAGTTCGCGCGTATCGATCAGCGGCCCCACCGGCGCCTTCATCGTGATCCTCGCCGGCATCACCGCCAAGCACGGCATCGCCGGCCTGCAGATCGCCAGCCTGATGGCCGGTCTCATCCTGCTGGCGATGGGCCTGATCCGGCTCGGCGGCATCATCCGTTTCATCCCCACGCCGGTCGTCACCGGCTTCACCAGCGGCATCGCGGTCATCATCTTCGTCGGACAGTGGAAGGATTTCTTCGGCCTCACCCCTGCGGCGTCCGGCCAGCATTTCCACGAAAAGCTCATCGCGCTGGTCGACGCGATGCCCGACCTCAACCTGCCGACCACCCTGCTGGCGCTGGGTGCGCTCGCCATCGTCGTGCTGCTGCCGCGCGTGGTGCGGCGCATCCCCAGTCCGCTCGTCGCCATGCTCGCCGTCACGCTCGCCCAGGCCTGGTGGCAGTTCGACGATGTCGCCACCATCGGCAGCGCCTTCGGCGGCATTCCCGCAGGGCTGCCCGAGCCGCATCTCCCCACCGTCACGTTCGCGCGGATGCTGGAACTGATCGGCCCGGCCGTCACCATCGCCATGCTGGGCGCGATCGAATCGCTCTTGTGCGCGGTCGTCGCCGACGGCATGGCCGGCACCCGGCACGATCCGAATCAGGAACTGGTCGGCCAGGGCATCGCCAACCTCGCCGCGCCGGTCTTCGGCGGCTTCGCTGCCACCGGCGCGATCGCACGCACCGCCACCAGCATCCGCAACGGCGGCAACAGCCCGCTCGCCGGTGTGGTGCACGCGCTGCTTCTGCTGGCGGTGATCGTCGCGCTGGCGCCGCTGGCGGCACACGTCCCGCTCGCCGCGCTGGCTGCGATTCTGTTCGTGGTGGCGTGGAACATGAGCGAGGCGCGCCATTTCGTCGACCTCCTGCGCCACGCACCGATCAACGACCGCGCCCTGCTCCTCATCACCTTCCTGTTGACCGTGTTCGCGGATCTCGTGATCGCGGTCAACGTCGGCGTACTGCTCGCCGCGCTGCTGTTCATGAAGCGCATGAGCGAGACGGTGACGATCGAGGGCGAGACCGACACCAGCCTTGCCGGCGTATGCGCAGTCGGCGTACCCAGGGGTGTGCAGATCTATTCGATCGACGGGCCGTTGTTCTTCGGTGCCGCGGCGACGTTCGAACGCACGCTCGCCGGCCTGCACGACCAGACGCGGATATTGATCCTGCGCCTCGGCGAAGTGCCGATCATCGACGCCACCGCGATGCAGGCGCTGTCGGACATGACACGTCGCTTCCAACAGCGCGGGGTCAAGGTCATGCTGTGCGAAGCCAGCGAGCGCATCAACAACAAACTGGCAAATTTCGGATTGCTCACGCGCCTCGGTCAACGCGACGCGCGCGTGTCGCTGTCCGACGCCCTGGAACAGGCCGCGAAGGCACCGACGGACGCCTGACGACGCTCAGTCGTCCTCGCCGAGCTCCGGGTTCCAGCCCTTGCGCTTGGCAAGCGCGAGCGCGCGCTCGTAGATCTGCGTGTGGCGCTCGCGCAGTTCCGGGGGTAGGCGGCTCGGCAGGTTGGCGTACTGATCCCACTCTTTCTCGATGCGGTCCATCAACGCCTGCATGCGGCCGAGATCCCATCCGGTACAGTCCTCGCTCTCGGGAATGAAACCGAACAGCCAGCCATCGAGCACCACCCTGCCGAGCTGGGTCATGCCGTGCTTGTCATTGTTGAAGCCGATGTATTTTTCCATGGTCAAAACCTTTTTTGTCCGCGAAGGACGCGAAGAAACGCGAAGGAAGCGCTGAACAGGTCGATCATTGCTTTTCCGGCATTCATCGCGGTGACGCATTGTTCAGTACTTCCAGCAGTCTGAATCTGGGTTTCTTCGCGTTCCTTCGCGTCCTTCGCGGATAAGGAAGTCAACGGGTCAGGCCAGCATACAGCAGCGGCAGCTTCTCCGGGAGACGTTGCACATGGTCGACCACCATGTAGTGCTTCTGTCCGAAGATGCGGGACACGTAGTTGTCCGCGCGTGGATCGAGGCTCATGCAGTAGGTGGTGACGCCGTGCCGGGCGATTTCCTCGACTGCCTTCTTGGTATCGTAGCGCAGGTACTGCGGATCGCGCACGTCGATGTCGGCCGGCTCGCCGTCGGTAATGACGATCAGCAGCTTCTTCGCCGACCGCTGCAACTTCAGATGGTGACCGGCATGGCGGATCGCCGCGCCCATGCGCGTCGACAGCTGACCGGTCATGCCGGCAAGGCGGGCCTTCGGCGTCTCGTCCCAGTGCTGGTCGAAATCCTTGAAACGGTAGTATTCGACGTCGTGGCGGCCGTCCGAGCAGAAACCGTGGATAGCGAACGGGTCCCCCACCTTGCTGATCGCGTCGGCGAGCAGCACGCACGCCTGGCGCGTGAGGTCGAGCACCGAGTAATCATGGTCCTGCACCATCTCGTTGGTCGATTCCGACAGGTCCAGCAGCACGAGGATGGAAAAATCGCGCGTCTTCCTCACCGAGCGCATCATGATGCGCGGGTCGGGCTGAAGGCCCTGGCGGATGTCGGTGAAACTCGCAATCGCAGCGTTGATGTCGATCTCGTCGCCGTCCTCCAGTTTCCTGATGCGCTGCACGCCCTGCGGCTGCATGGCATCGAGCAGGAACTTCATGCGGTGGATCTCGCGCTTGTATTGCGCGGCGATGGCGTCGATCACCTGCAGATCGCCGAATGGGGCGCGCTTTTCCAGCACGGTCGCCCACGCCGGGCGTTCGAGCTGGATCTGGTAATCCCACTCGGAATAATGGAAGGGGTCGGACACCGGCGGCTTGCCTTCCATCTGGTTGTACGATTTTCCGCCGCTCGATTCGCCAATGTTCTCATAGGGAAAGAGCTCGCTGTCGAGCACCCAGATCTCCTGGGCATCGTCGCCGGCGGTTTCGACGTCGATCTCATTGATCATCTCCATCACGCTGACGTGCTTGCGCACCTGTTTGACGGACTCGTAGCCGGCGCCCGCCGCCTTGGCAAAATCGAATTCCTCGAACTCCCAGAAGTAGCGATTGTCGTCGCGGTAGGGCGCGGTGAGCAGGTCCGTACGGGGATTGAACGCGAGTTTCTTCTGCCCGATGCTGTGCGCCAGGGTGACGCCGATATCCCAGGACACGCGGTTGTCGCCAAGCCGATCCCGCGCCGCGGCAAACAGCGCGCGGCCCTCCGCGATCCATGGATCGTCATCGACGTAGCCGTCGTCGAGCAGCGCGCGCGCCAGACGGTCGAGATAGTCGCCGACCGTAGCCTGCATGCCGGGCGTCGCGGTGTGGAGCCGCGCCCATAGCTGCTTCAGGCCCGGAAAACGGCGGATCGACAGCGTCTCCACACGCGCATCCTCGATCACGGAAATCACCGCCATCTGCAGCGGATTGAGCGCCTCGGCGGAGATCGGCACTGTCGTTTCCACCATGTGTGCCGCGCAGTGTGCAGCGGTCGCGCGATAGAGCTCGAGGCCCGACACCGGCGCCACGCCTTCCGGCGCGAAGTCGTCGAAGGCGTCGGGCAGGTGCAGCAGATAATCCTCGATGTAGGGCCGGTAGCCCTCGCGCGACTCGAAGTCACCGGAGGTGGGACGCATGAAAAAGTCGCGCGCCCACAGTGCGCGCAGATACATGTTGATACGACGCTGCACGTCGACCAGGAGCGTGCCCTTGCGTTCCTTCTGCAGCATCGCCTGCGATTCCTTCGAATCAAGGCTGAAATACTTGATCTGCTCCTCGTAGTCGGTACGGTGCGCGTGCGCGCCCCACAGCGCCCAGCGCCTGAGACCGCCGAGGGTGAGGTGCTGGAACAGCACCTCCAGCTTGTCGAGCATGGGACGCACACCGCGCGGCGCCTGTGCGATCAGGGTGTTGATGAACTGCAGGTAGCTGAGGAAGAGCTGCGCGTCACCCAGGCGATTGGCCGCGGTGGCTGCGGTGGCAAGCAGCAGTTCGATCACCGTCCCCGAGGTTTTCGACGCCAGGAGAAGCGAAGCGGTGGCGAGCTCGCCCACCACGTCCTCGCCGACTTCCTTGGCCACGCGCGGCGCTTCCTCGATCCACGTTTCCACCAGCGAGTCGCCGCGCCCGAGCCCGCGAATCGCGGACACGCCCTTCAGGTAATTGTCCAGGCCGCGCGGCGAGAACACCTTGGCCGCCTCATGCCAGTTGGCGTCGAGCGCCGCCCGGCTGTGGGGCGACAGGTCTTCCAGCAGTTCGGCGTAGTCTTCGAGTTTAATCGGCATGGTGTGGTGAGTCGTGAGTGGTGAACGGTGAGTGGTGATGGGGCGTTGTCCGCTTACCACTTACCACTTACTACTTACTCAAAAAAACGTCGACACCGCCGCGTCCAGCGCGTCGCGCATGTCCGGATCGTCAGTGATCGGGCGCACCAGCGCGACGCGGCAGGCGGCCTGCGGGGTTACGCCCTTGGCGATCAGCGAGCCTGCGTAGACCAGCATGCGCGTCGACAGGCCCTCGTCGAGACCGTGACCCTTGAGATTGCGGCTGCGCTCGGCGATCGACACCAGCTTGCCGGCGATATCGGCATCGACGCCCGACTCGTGTGCGACGATCTCGGTCTCGATGGCGTGTTCCGGATAGGTGAAGTCCAGCCCGCCGAAGCGCTGCTTGGTGGACTGCTTCAGATCCTTCATCAGGCTCTGGTAGCCCGGGTTGTACGAGATCACGATCTGGAAGTCGGGGTGGGCGTTGACCAGCTCGCCTTTCTTCTCCAGCGGCAGCACGCGGCGGTTGTCGGTCAGCGGGTGGATCACCACGGTAGTGTCCTGGCGCGCCTCGACCACCTCGTCGAGATAGCAGATCGCACCGTGACGCGCAGCGATGGCCAGAGGCCCGTCCTGCCATTCGGTGCCCTGCGCCGACAGCAGGAAGCGGCCGACCAGATCGGAGGCGGTCATGTCCTCGTTGCAGGCCACGGTGATCAGCGGCTTGTTCAGCCTGTGCGCCATGTATTCGACGAAGCGCGTCTTGCCGCAGCCGGTGGGGCCCTTCAGCATCATCGGCATGCGCACCGAATAGGCCGCTTCGTAGAGATCGACCTCGTCGGCAACGGGACGGTAATAAGGCTCCCTGGTGATGCGGTATTGATCGACGATGTTGCTCATGTGAACTCCTCAAAATTTACTCATCCGCGAAGGACGCGAAAAAAGCCTTCAAGACACGTGCGCCGCCTGCAACCCCGGGCAAACACCAGGATCGTGTTCCACGACCTGGGGATCCTTCACGTTTCTTCGCGTCCTTCGCGGATGAACAAGACCAACAAAAAGCCCCCGCGCCCTGCGGGCGACGGGGGCTGGTACGGTCACCCGTCGCGACTTAAACAGTCTTGCCGCGGAAAATCACCATCGCCGCGCCCTGCGACTGATTGAAGTTGTTGTAGCCAATCAGGCGGACGTGGTTGTTGGGGTTGGCCTTGTGGCAGGCTTCGGCTTCGGCCAGCACGCGGTCGACGTCGGTCTCGCCGAACATCGGCAGCTTCCACATGTACCAGTACGAGTCCATCATGTGCTCGGGCTCGACATGCTCGATCGCCGGGTTCCAGCCTTTCTTCACCAGGTACTCGACCTGCTTCTTGATGTTGTCCGCGGTCATGGCGGGCAGGTAGGAGAAGGTTTCGAACTTGCGGCTGGCGGGATCGCTCAGGCGGCTTTTGTAATCCATCACTTCAGACATTTCATTTTCCTTTATACGAATAGGTTGAGTGGGGGCGAGCAGGCGGCCCGCCGGGGGTCGCATCCCCCCCGCTCTGCGGCGGGGGTCCTGCTCCGCCCCTCGCGCCTTTACTTGTGCGCGACGTCCAGCTTGTCGACGGTGTCGAATTCGAACTTGATCTCTTTCCACGTTTCCATGGCGATCTTCAGTTCGGGGCTGTGCGCGGCGGCGGCAGTCAGGATGTCCTTGCCTTCTTTTTCGAGGGCGCGACCCTGGTTGCGGGCTTCCACGCAGGCTTCCAGCGCGACGCGGTTGGCGGCGGCACCAGCAGCGTTGCCCCAGGGGTGGCCGAGCGTGCCGCCGCCGAACTGCAGCACGGAATCGTCACCGAAGATGCTGACCAGCGCGGGCATGTGCCACACGTGGATGCCGCCGGAAGCCACCGGGATCACGCCGGGCATGGAACCCCAGTCCTGATCGAAGAACAGGCCGCGCGAACGGTCTTCCTTGATGAACTCGTCACGCATGGTGTCGATCCAGCCCAGGGTCGCATCGCGGTCGCCTTCGAGCTTGCCCACGACGGTGCCGGAGTGCAGGTGATCACCCCCCGACAGACGCAGCACCTTGGTCAGCACGCGGAAGTGGATGCCGTGGTGCGGGTTGCGGTCGAGCACGGCGTGCATGGCGCGGTGGATGTGCAGCAGCATGCCGTTGTCGCGACACCAGTTGGCCAGGCCGGTGTTGGCCGTCAGGCCGCCGGTCAGGTAGTCGTGCATGATGATCGGAGCACCGATTTCCTTGGCGAACTCGGCACGCTTGTACATCTCTTCCGGCGTCGGGGCGGTCACGTTCAGGTAGTGGCCCTTGCGCTCGCCGGTCTCACGCTCGGCCTTCAGGGTCGCTTCGTGAACGAAGGCGAAACGGTCGCGCCAACGCATGAAGGGCTGGCTGTTGACGTTCTCGTCGTCCTTGGTGAAGTCGAGACCGCCGCGCAGGCACTCGTACACGGCGCGACCGTAGTTCTTGGCGGACAGACCCAGCTTCGGCTTGATGGTGCAGCCCAGCAACGGACGGCCGTACTTGTTCATGCGGTCGCGTTCCACCTGGATGCCGGCGGGCGGGCCGCCGCAGGTCTTGACGTAGGCGATCGGGAAGCGCACGTCTTCCAGACGCAGGGCGCGCAGGGCCTTGAAGCCGAACACGTTGCCGACC
>JANJXF010000107.1 GCA_024709165.1 Thiobacillus sp.
ACCCGCTGGCACGCCTGCTCACGCGCCAGCCTTTGTCGCGCCTCCTTGCAGGCCCCGGCCTGCGGCGTCGTTGCTTCGCGGCAGGCACGCGATCAGACGCACCATCGGGCGCGTCCAACTGCGGTTTCTAGGATAATCGCAATCCATGACCCGACTCATCATCGTCGATGACCACGCCATCGTTCGTCATGGCCTGAAGCAGATCCTCGCGCTTGCCCCGGGCATGCAGGTGGTCGGCGAAGCCTCGACGGGCCTGGAGGTTCAGGATGCGCTCGCGCGAACGGCCTGCGATCTCGTTCTGCTCGATATGAACATGCCGGGCCTTGCGGGCGTCGATCTGATCAAGTGGATTCACGACGCGTACCCGTGCGTCTCGATTCTGGTGTTGAGCATGCATGCCGAGGGGCAGATCGCCAGCCGCGCACTCAAGGCGGGTGCACGCGGCTATCTGACCAAGGACAGCGAGCCGGAAATCCTCATCGAAGCCATCCGCAAGGTCGCGCACGGCGGCAGGTTCATCGATTCGGTGCTGGTCGAAACGCTCGTGTTCGATCACGATCCGTCTGGCAGCGCGCCGCACGAAGCCCTGTCCGAACGGGAACTGCAGGTCTTTCTCCTGTTCGCTTCGGGCAAGACGGTCAGCGAGATCGCGAACGAACTCTACCTCAGCATCAAGACCGTCAGCACCCACAAATTCCGTCTCATGCGGAAGCTCAACTTCCAGACCTCGACCGACCTGGTCCGCTACGCCATCCGTCATCGCCTGATCGACGGCTGAGCTTCCCATTTCCGCATCGCACCGGCTACGCCCCCGACCCCGGGGACGGCGGCTCATGCGCGTCGCATAGGACTTATCCTACATTCCTGTCGGCGGATGCCGACACAAAAGAAGATTCAGCCGACTTCAGTTCCAGGCTGCGGTTTTCGATATTCAGTATATAGCTGCGTGCCTGTCTGACGGGCTGCCGGATGCAACGTGGGAGCGCAAGGAATGAGACTACTGCTGATCGAGCCGTCGGTTCTTCTGCGCGAGCGACTGGTGGCGATGCTGGCAGATCTTGGTTGCGCCGAGGTCATCGAGGCCACGTCGATCGAGGAAGCAAGCCAGTTGATTATGGCGCTACGGCCCGAGATCGTGGTCGCAGATGCCGGGCTGCCGGATCGGCGTTCGCTCGACGCGCTCGCATGGGCGAGGGCGAAGTGTCCGGCTGCATGGCTGGTGGTGGTGAGCACCCATGCGGCGGAGGCGTATCGGAAACGCTGGCTGCAGGCGGGAGCAGACGAGTTTTTCGATCTTTCCGCGCAGGTCGATGGTCTGGCGAAGCGGGTGCGGCAGTGTTGTCGGACGCGGTTCTGTTCGCCGCTCTGACATGGGCGCCGACAAGGAGAGGAAGGCATGATGTTCAGCGCGGGTGGCGACATGGCAAGAGGCATGGCGGCCGTTTTCTCGGCAACGGAGCTCGCGTTGCTGGGGATGCTGCTGTTTTCCTGCGGCGTTGCCGCCGGGTGGCTGGCGTACCGGTTCCGGGTATCCCGGCGTTCCGCGACCGGCGTCGTGCCGACTGCGGCAACGGGATTCCAGGAGGGCCATCGCATTCCGAATCTGGACGACGTGTGTGCCAGCGTGTTGCCGATCTGGGGAAAACAGATCGAGGCAGGGCGCGCGCAGACCGAGGATGCAGTGACGGCGCTCGCGGTACGCTTTTCCGGCCTGGTGGAAAAACTCGGGGATGCCGTGTCGGCCTCGCAATCGGCGGCGACCGGAAGCGATGCGGCGCACGGACAGGACGGTGTGGTCGAGCTGCTCGAGACGAGCCAGCGGGATCTCGGGCGGATCATCGAGTCGCTGCGCGAGTCCACCCTGGGCAAACAGGCGCTGATGCGCGAGATCGACCGGCTGGCCCTGTTCACCGGCGAACTGAAGAAGATGGCTGCGGAAGTGGGCAGCATCGCCATGCAGACCAACCTGCTCGCGCTCAACGCCGCCATCGAGGCGGCGCGTGCCGGTGAGGCGGGGCGGGGTTTCGCGGTGGTCGCCGACGAGGTGCGCAGGCTTTCCTCGCTGTCGGCGGAAACGGGCAAGCGGATCAGCCAGGGGGCAGAAGAGATCGGTGCCGCGATTGCCTCCACCGTGGCCGCCTCCGAGCAGTCCGTCACGCGCGATGCCCAGTCCGTCACGCAGTCCGAGGCGGTCATCGGCCAGGTGATCGAGCGCTTTCATGGTGCCGCGAGCCGGCTGGCGGATTCGTCGAGCATCCTGAACCAGGCCAGCCTGGGGATCCGTGACGAGATTTCGGACGTGCTGGTGTCGCTCCAGTTCCAGGATCGCGTAAGCCAGATTCTCGCGCATATCCGCGACGACATCGTGAAGTTCGAAACGCAGGTCAACGCCTGCCTGTCGGACGGGCAATGCGCGCCCATCGACATGGACGCCTGGCTGGACGATATGGAAAAAACCTACACGACGACGGAGCAGCGGGCGATGCATCACGGCACGAACGTCACGCAATTGGCCGCGCCGGCGGAAATCACCTTCTTTTAGGAGCACGCAATGGCAAAGACCATCATGGTTGTCGACGACTCGGCCTCGCTGCGCCAGGTCGTGGGCATCGCGCTCAAGGGCGCCGGATTTGACGTTCTGGAAGCCTGCGACGGCAGGGACGCGCTGTCCAAGATCACCGGGCAGAAGATCCACCTCATCATCAGCGACGTCAACATGCCGAACATGGACGGCATCAGCTTCGTGAAGGAGGTGAAGAAGATGGCGAGCTACAAGTTCACACCCATCATCATGCTCACCACCGAATCGCAGGAAGCGAAGAAGCAGGAAGGGCAGGCGGCGGGCGCCAAGGCCTGGGTGGTCAAGCCGTTCCAGCCAGCCCAGATGCTGGCCGCGGTGTCCAAGCTCATCATGCCCTGAGCCGTTCGCCATGGAAGCCACCCTGCGCATCGGTGCACGGCACGACAACGGTCTTTGCAAGCTGCGGATCGAAGGCGAGCTCACCATCTACAACGCCCTGCAGATCAGGGATGGACTGCTGGAACATCTGGCATCCAGCCAGGATGTCGAAGTCGATCTTGGCGGTGTCAGCGAGATGGATACCGCCGGGTTCCAGCTCCTGCTGGCGGCAAAGCGGGAAGGCGCCCGTCTGGGCAAGACCGTGCGTTACGTGTCCCACAGCCCGGCCGCGCTGGAAGTCATCGACCTCTACAACATGGCGGCGCAATTCGGGGATCCCCTGCTGATCTCCGCGCGCCAATAGCCGGCGCGGGATGCCGAGGAGACGGGCATGAGCATGGATCAGGCATTGCAGACCTACATCGAGGAAAGCCACGGGCTGCTCGAGGAAATGGAAGCCATCCTGCTGCGGCTGGAGAACGAACCGCAGGACGATGAAACCGTCAACGCCATGTTCCGTGCCGCGCACACGATCAAGGGCTCCGCGGGGCTGTTCGGGCTCGATGCGATCGTGGCGTTCACCCATGTCGTGGAAAACGTGCTCGAGGAAGTGCGCGACGGTGCGCTGTCCGTCGACGGCGAACTCGTCGAACTGCTTCTCGAATGCCGCGACCACATCGGGCTGTTGATCGCCGTCGTGGCGGAATCCGGTGGAGCGCTCGATGCCGCGCAGACGGCTGCGGGCGAGGCCCTCGCCGGCAGGCTGCGCGCGCGGCGGGGAGGGGCGCCGGCCCACGCCGCCGGTGTTCCGGCCATTCACGAGAGTCCGGTGGCGGCAAGCGGCGGCGGCCCCGTGGAAGGCGATTGCTGGCATCTGTCGATCGCCTTCGGGCACGAGGTCCTGAAAAACGGCATGGATCCCATTTCGTTCATCCGCTATCTCTCGACCATCGGCGACATCGTCTCGCTCGCCATCGACGACAGCGAGCTGCCCGGACTGGAGGAGATGGACCCTGAAGCCTGTTATCTGAGCTATTCGATCGAGTTCAGGAGCGAGGCGGACAAGCAGACCATCGAGGACGTTTTCGAGTTCGTGCGGGAGGATTGCAGACTGCGCATCTTCCCGCCGCCCAGCCATCTCGCGGCATTCGTCGAGCGGCTCGAACACGCGAGCGGCAATACCGACATGCTGGGCCAGCTGTTGATCGAGGCCGGCATTCTCACCGGACATGAGCTGGAAACCGCACTGCGGGCCCAGGACAGCATGGCGGCCGGGGACACCGGCACGCGTCCGCCCATCGGCGAGGTGCTGGTCAGGGACGGTCTGGTGCAGAAAGAGGTGGTCGACGTGGCGCTCGAAAAACAGCGCCAGATCCGCGACCACAAGGCGCAGGAAGCCCGCTTCGTGCGCGTCAGCGCGGAAAAGCTCGACGAGCTCATCAATCTGGTCGGCGAACTCGTCATTGCCGGCGCCGGCGCCTCGTTGCTTGCCCGGCGTTCCGGCGACGCGGCCCTGCACGAAGCGAACTCCGCAGTGGCGAACCTGGTCGAGGAAATCCGCGACGGCGCCCTCAAGCTGCGCATGGTGGAGATTGGCGAAACTTTCAACCGGTTCCAGCGCGTGGTGCGCGACATGAGCCGGGAGCTCGGCAAGGACATCGGCCTGGAAATCGGCGGGGCCGACACCGAACTGGACAAGACGGTGGTCGAGAAAATCGGCGATCCACTCATGCATCTGGTGCGCAATGCCATGGACCACGGCATCGAAGCGGTGGAGGCGCGAGTGGCCGCCGGCAAACCGGCAAAAGGCACTTTGCGGCTGAACGCCTACCACGATTCGGGCAGCATCGTGATCGAGGTGGCCGACGACGGCGGCGGCCTGAAGAAGGAAAAAATCCTCAGGAAGGCGATCGAGCGCGGTATCGTCGGGCCCGGCCAGAATCTGTCGGACAGCGAGATCTGCAACCTCGTTTTCGAGGCCGGCTTCTCCACTGCGGAGCAGGTCAGCAATCTCTCCGGCCGGGGCGTGGGCATGGATGTCGTCAAGCGCAACATCCAGGCGCTGCGCGGCAGCGTGGACATCGAGAGCGCAGAGGGGCGGGGCACGACAGTGCGCATCCGGCTGCCGCTCACGCTGGCCATCATCGACGGTTTTCTGGTCGGTGTCGGCAAGTCGTCTTTCGTGGTGCCGCTGGACATGGTGCTGGAATGCATAGAACTGTCCGAAGCGGACCGACAGATCGCAGCCGCGCGCAGCTACGTCAACCTGCGCGGCGAGGTGCTGCCCTTCGTGCGCCTGCGCGACGAGTTCGAGATCAAGGCACCCCCCGGCAAACGCGAAAACATCGTCGTCGTGCAGTACGGCGGGCAGAAGGCCGGGTTCGTGGTGGATGAACTGCTGGGCGAGTTCCAGACCGTCATCAAGCCGCTGGGCAGCGTGTTCCGTCATTTGAAGAGCATTTCCGGCTCCACGATCCTGGGGACGGGCGAGGTGGCATTGATTCTGGATGTGCCGGCGCTGCTGCAACTGGGCGTCGCGCGTGACGCGCAGAGGCTTGTCCGCGAGACCTGAGCGGATCGTGCTGGGCGTGTTTTTTTGGTGAGTTAACGGGAGATCGGCAATGTTCAAAAACATGAAAATCGGGGTGCGCTTGGGGATCGGGTTCGGCCTGGTCGTGGTGCTGATGGTGGCGATCGCCGCCATCGGCATCACCCGCATGGCCGTGCTCAACGAGTCGCTGGAAAACATCAACAAGGACAAATGGCCGAAGGTGCTGCTGCTGGAGGACGGACTTGCCGGCGTCAACGCGGTCGGCATCGGTGCGCGCGACCTTCTCATCGCCACGGACAAGGCCGGCATTCAGAGCGCCAGGGATCGCATCCTCGAGGGCCGCAGCAGCATCGGTAAGGCGTGGGACAAACTCAAGCCGACGCTGGTCCAGCCCAAGGGTGTCGAGATGTTCCAGGCGATCCTCGAATCGCGCGAAAAATATATCGCCGCACAGGACGACATCATCAAGCTGGCAGAGGACGGCAAGACCGAAGAAGCACGGGCCTTCCTCGAAGCCGAGTTCCGTCCGTCGGCCAACGAGTATCGCAAGCGCGTCAATGAGCTCATCCAGTTCCAGGGGACGCTCATGACGGAGCTGGGCAACGCAGCCGCCGAGCAGTACAACCAGGCGCGCACCCTGATGTTCGGCATGAGCGTGGCGGCCTTCCTGTTTGCGGCGGGGATCGCGTTCTGGGTCACCCGTTCCATCACTCGACCGCTCGGCGAGGCGGTCGGGGTGGCCAACAGCCTCTCCGAGGGCGATTTCAGCGTGAAGATCGAGGTGCAGTCGAAGGATGAAACCGGCATGCTGCTCAACGCCATGAAGAACATGGTGGAAAAGCTCGCCCAGATCATCACCGAAGTGCGCAGCGCGGCGGACAACCTCTCCAGCGCCTCGGAGGAGGTGTCGGCCACGGCGCAGTCCCTGAGTCAGGCTTCGAGCGAGCAGGCGGCGAGCGTGGAAGAGACGTCCGCCTCGATCGAACAGATGTCCGCGTCCATCGGCCAGAACACCGAAAACGCCAAGGTGACCGACGGCATGGCGTCCAAGGCCGCGAAGGAGGCGACCGAGGGCGGCGAGGCGGTCAAGGAAACCGTCAATGCGATGAAGAGCATTGCCGGCAAGATCGGCATCATCGACGACATTGCCTATCAGACCAATCTGCTGGCGCTGAACGCCGCCATCGAAGCCGCGCGTGCCGGCGAACACGGCAAGGGTTTCGCGGTGGTGGCGGCCGAAGTGCGCAAGCTGGCCGAGCGCAGCCAGGTGGCGGCACAGGAGATCGGCGAGCTGGCGAGCGGTTCGGTGGGCATGGCGGAGCGTGCCGGCAAGCTGCTGGACGAGATGGTGCCGTCGATCAACAAGACTTCCGATCTGGTGCAGGAGATCACCGCCGCCTCCGAGGAGCAATCCGCCGGCGTCGGACAGATCAACACGGCCATGTCGCAGTTGAACCAGATCACCCAGCAGAACGCGTCGAGCTCGGAAGAGCTGGCTGCCACCGCGGAGGAAATGAGCAGCCAGGCCGAGCAGTTGCAGCAGTCCATGAGTTTCTTCCGCCTCGAAGGCGGCACCGCCACGGCGATGACGAAAGCCAAGAAATCGGCTGCGCAGAAACTTGTCCAGGCTGCACATGCAAGAGGGGCCGGGAGCATGACCGCAGTGAAGGCCGCGCCGGCCATGACCGACGAACTCGAGTTCGTCAAATTCTGAGGAGGCGGCATGAGTGCGCTTGTAAACGTGGCGGAACAACCCGCACCGGATGCACCCCAGGACGCGCTGCAATATCTGACTTTCATGCTGGGCGGCGAGATGTTCGCGATCGGCATTCTCGCGATCAAGGAGATCATCGAGTACGGCAACCTCACCGAGGTGCCCATGATGCCGGACTACATCCGCGGGGTGATCAACCTGCGCGGCAGCGTGGTGCCGGTGGTGGATCTTTCGTCGCGCTTCGGCCGCAAGAGCACCCAGATCACGCGCCGCACCTGCATCGTCATCATCGAGGTGGCGGGCGAGCAGGAGAAGCAGGTCGTCGGCGTGGTGGTGGATGCGGTGAACGAAGTGCTGGAAATTCCGCAGGAGGAGATCGAGGCGCCGCCGGCGTTCGGCGCAAGGATACGCACCGATTTCATTCGCGGCATGGGCAAGGTGAACGGCAGGTTCGTCATCATTCTGAACGTGGGCAACGTGCTGTCGCTCGACGACCTGGCCTTGCTCGAACAGACGCATGCGCACGTCACGAGCGCCGCGGACGTGGAGGCGGCGCAATGAACGGCGGCACCTGGTGCGCACGCGCGATCCATGCCGGACGTATCCGATAGGGCACGGCGGACCATGCAGGGTTCCACGCTCTCCGACCAGGATTTTGGCGAATTCCAGCGCCTGCTGTACCGGCTTGCGGGAATCAGCCTCTCTCCCGCCAAGAAGGCGCTGGTCTGCGGGCGTCTTGCCAAGCGGCTGAAGCATCATTCGCTCGATTCCTACCGCGATTACCTGCGTCTGCTGACCAGCGGCCGCGAGCCGGAGGAGTTGCAGACCGCGCTGGACCTGCTCACCACCAACGAAACCTATTTCTTTCGCGAACCCAGGCATTTCGAGTTTCTGCAGCAGCGCGTGCTTGCCGAGCGCAAGCCCGGCGCGCCGTTCAGAGTATGGAGCGCGGCCTGTTCGAGCGGCGAAGAACCGTTCAGCCTGGCGATGGTGCTGGCCGACCGGCTGGGCGAGGCGCCGTGGGAAATCCTCGCATCCGACATCAGCACGCGCGTGCTGGAACGTGCGCGCAGCGGGCTGTATGCGATCGAGCGTGCACGCCATATTCCAGAGCCTTACCTGAAGGAATATTGCCGCAGGGGCGTTGGCTCGCAGGAAGGCCGTTTCATCGTCGACCGGCGCCTGCGTGCGCGGGTGAACTTCCAGCAGATCAATCTGAATGAAACCCTGCCGCGGCTGGGCGAGTTCGACCTGGTTTTTCTGCGCAATGTCATGATCTATTTCGACACCGACACCAAGGCGCGGGTGGTCGAACGCATCGCCGCCGTGCTGAAACCCGGCGGCTATCTCGTCATCGGCCACTCGGAAAGCCTCAATGGCGTGACCGATGTTCTGGCCGTGGTGCGCCCTTCGGTGTACCGCAAAGCTGGCGGCTGACCGACCATGCGCAAGCCGCCCCACGTCATCGAAATCTTTCTCAACCCCGGCGAATATTATTTCGGGGAGCGAGACACACGCATCCGTACCATCCTCGGTTCCTGCGTGTCCATCACCCTGTGGCATCCCCGGCTGCTGATCGGCGGCATGTGCCATTACATGTTGCCGAACCGCCAGGGGCGGGACCTTGCGAATGCCGACGGCAAGTACGCGGACGAGGCGCTCGGACTCCTGTTCGAAGAGACCCGCCGCAGCGGAACGGTGCTCGAGGACTATCAGGTCAAATTGTTCGGCGGCGGCAACATGTTCGAGCGCCAGATCGGAGCGTCGAACAGCCATATCGGCATCCGCAACGCCGAGGCCGGACGGGAACTGGTGAAGCATCACGGGTTGCGTCTCGCGGCGCAGGATCTCGGTGGTGCCGGCCATCGCACGGTGCTGTTCGACATCTGGTCCGGCCACGTGTGGGTGCGCCAGATGACCCCGCAGGGTGCGACTCGGTGCGGCGACCATGAGCCGGAGGCGCCATGCCGGCACGCATAAAGGTTCTGATCGTGGACGATTCGGCGGTCGTGCGGCAGGTGCTGTCCGAGGCGCTGGCCGGCGACACAGGCGTCGAGGTGATCGCGACGGCCGCCGATCCCATCTTCGCGCAGGAGAAGATGAAGAAGCAGTGGCCGGACGTGCTGGTCCTGGACATCGAGATGCCGCGCATGGATGGCCTCACCTTCCTGCGCAAGATCATGGCGGAGCGCCCGACGCCGGTCGTGATCTGCTCATCGATTTCGCAGCGGGGATCGGAAACCGCCATGCAGGCCCTGGCAGCGGGCGCGGTCGGCGTGGTGCCCAAGCCGGGTATCGGCAACCGGCGCACAGCCATGGAGGACGCGGCGTCCGACCTGATTCGCGCGGTGAAAACGGCCGCCCACGCCAATGTGCGGAACCTGAAAACCCAGGCCGCAGCGCCAACCGCGGCGGTGACGCCCAGGCTCAGTGCCGATGCGATCCTGCCGGCGACGAGCCAGGCCATGGCGGAAACCACCGAGCGCATCGTCGCCATCGGCACCTCCACCGGCGGCACCCAGGCGCTGGAAACGGTGCTTGCCGCCCTGCCGCGCGTGTCGCCCGGCATCGTCATCGTGCAGCACATGCCGGAAAAATTCACCGCTTCCTTCGCGGCGCGGCTGGATACGGTATGCCAGATCGAGGTGCGCGAAGCCCGCAACGGCGACCGCGTGATGCCCGGCCGCGCCTTGATCGCACCCGGCGGGCGACACATGCTGCTCAAGCGCAACGGCGCCCAGTATCACGTCGAAGTGGTGGACGGTCCGCTGGTCAACCGCCACCGGCCGTCGGTCGACGTGCTGTTCCGCTCGGTGGCGAAATTCGCAGGCAGGAATGCGCTCGGCGTCATCATGACCGGCATGGGCGACGACGGCGCGCGCGGCCTCAGGGAAATGCACGATGCGGGCGCTAGCACCGTGGCCCAGGATGAAGCCACCTGCGTAGTCTACGGCATGCCCAAGGAGGCCGTCAGGCTGGGCGGCGTCGATCGCAGCGCGCCGCTGCAGGCCATTCCCGCGGAGATCATGAAATATGCATGAACCTCGCGTGCGGGTTGGACATTCATGAGCGGGCGCCAGAACACGCCACTGCCGGCACACCCGTCCTCCCTTTTCGGCAGCCGGGTTGTTGCCCTGCGCACCGTCGCCGGCCTGACGATCCTGACCGGCGTGCTGTTCGTGGCGATGCGGGACACCGGCGTGGACGCGCTCGGTCAAACTGCGTTCCATGTCCTGCTGGACATCGTGGCCGTGGTGCTGGCAGGCATGACCTTCACCGTCGCCTGGCAGGCCGCGAAAGCCCGGGGCGCGGCTCTGCTCGCCACCGTCGCGGTGGGGCTGCTTGCCGCGGGGCTGCTCAATGTCGGGCATTTGCTGGCGTATCCAGGTATGCCGCCCTCCGTTGTCCTGCCCGGCGCGGAAAGCTCGCTGTATTTCCAGCTTGCCGCACGCATCACCGTGGGCGTCGCGCTGCTCGCGGCCGTGCTCGCGGCGGGGGCAACCATGACGCCTGGTGTGCGCCGCGCGGTGCTGGGCGGAGCGTTCGTCTGGGTCGCCGCGGCGTTCTGGGTCGTGGCCCACCCGCCGGACTGGCTGAGCGCAGGCTTTGCGGCGCAGCAGGGCGGGATGCCGCCGGTGGCTGCCGCCGGTATTCTCGCCGTTGCGCTGCATGCGACGACGGCCCTGATCCTGTTTCCGCGGCTGCGCACCGCGCGGGATGAAGCGGCTCCGGTGCTGTTTGCCGCGCTCTGCATCCTGCTGCTGGGCGAACTGAATTCCGCGCTGCACGCCAGAGAGAACGACGTATTCGATGTTCTGGCGCACGTCTGCGGCATCGTGGGTTACGGTTTTCTCTATCACGCGGTGTTCGTCGTCGCCATACAGCGGCCGTACCGCGAACTTCTCGCGTCCCGGGGGGCACTGCAGAAAAGCGAAAAACGTTTTCGCATGCTGTTCGAATCCGCCCCCGATGCCCTGTTCATGCTCGACGCCAGCGGATGCATCGTGACGCTGAACGCGAGTGCGACGACGATGCTGGGTTATCGCCACGACGAACTGTTCGGCGTGCCCATGGACCGCATGTTCCGGGAGCTCGCCGAAGACAGCCACATGAGCGGGCAGGGCTGCCATGTCGCGCGCCCCGCCCCCGATCTCGCCGTGGTCAAGACGGAGTCGCTGGCGCGCTGCAAGGGCGGCAGGGAACTGCCGGTCTCCGTCAGCCTGTCGCGGATCGAACTGGATGGCACGTACGGAACGCTCATTGCCATGCGCGACATCAGCGCCACCCGGGAGATGGAGAACCTGCTGCGCAGGCATTCGCAGGAATTCCAGACGCTGGTGGACCACGCGCCGGACATCATCGTGCGCGTCGACCCGGCGCAGCGTTTCCTGTACGCCAACGCCGCGCTGACGGCCGCAGTCGGGATCGCGTCGGATGCCTGCTGGGGCAAGACCTGGGTTGACCTGGGTTTGCCGCCCGATGCCGTCGTATCCTGGATCCATGGCGTGGACGCGGTGTTTGCCTCGGGCGAGCCTGCGACCCTGGAGTGCGGATTCGAATTGCCGCAGGCAGGGCTGTGCCACTTTCACGTGCGCATGGCCCCCGAACGGGATTTCGACGGTCGGGTGGTGTCCGTGCTGGTGATTGCGCGCGATATCTCGGAACGCAAACAGCACGAAGAAACCCTGCTGCATCAGGTCAGTCACGACGGCCTCACCGGCCTGCCCAACCGCGCGCTCATCCTCGACCGGCTGCAGCAGGCGATTGCGCACACGCGGCGCAGCGGACGCCTGCTCGCCGTCGCCTATCTCGATCTGGATCGTTTCAAGGATGTCAACGATACACTCGGCCACGGCGCGGGCGATGCGCTGCTGTGCGAAGCCGCGGCGCGTATCGGCGCCGCGCTGCGCGAGGACGACACGATTGGGCGCCAGGGGGGCGACGAATTCATCCTGCTGTTGCCGGATCTCGTGCAGCTGGGGGATGCGATCGTCGTCGCCGAAAAGATCCTGGCTGCCCTCGCGCAGCCGTTCGCGATGAATGGCCGCGAAATCTATGTCACGGCCAGCATCGGCCTGTCGATCTGCCCCCTGGATGCCGACGACGCCGAAACCCTGCTGCGTCATGCCGACGTGGCCATGTATCGCGCCAAGGAAGAGGGGCGCAACACCTTCCGTTTCTATGTGCCGGAGATGGACGCGCAGATGCACACGCGGATCGAGATCGAGCACGACCTGCGTCTGGCGCTCAAACGCCGCGAACTGGTGCTGCACTATCAGCCGCGCGTCAGCCTGGCATCGGGAGCGGTGCTGGGTTTCGAGGCGCTGGTGCGCTGGAATCATCCGCGCGACGGATTGCTCGGACCCGACCGCTTCATCGGCGTGGCCGAGGCGACCGGCCTCATCACGCCGCTCGGCGACTGGGTGTTGGAAGAGGCATGCCGGCGCACGCGGCAGTGGCAGACGCAGGGCCTGCCGGAAATCCGCGTCGCGGTGAACCTCTCGGCGCGGCAGTTCCGCGATCCCGGGCTGGTGGAACGGGTGCAACGGGTGATCGCCGATACCGGGCTCGACCCGGCGCATCTCGAACTGGAAATCACCGAAAGCACCGTGATGCAGGATAGCGAGGCGGCGGCCGGCACGTTGCGCGCGCTCAAGGCGCTGGGCATCACGCTGTCCGTGGACGATTTCGGCACGGGCTATTCCTCGCTGTCCTATCTGAAGCTGTTTCCGATCGACGCGCTCAAGATCGACCGTTCCTTCGTCCGCGACATCGTCACCGATCCCGGTGATGCGTCCATCGTGCGCGCCATCGTCAACCTGTCCCACAGCCTCGGCCTGAGCGTGGTGGCCGAAGGGGTCGAAGATGCCGAACAGGCCGCTTTCCTGCGCGACGCGGGCTGCGATGAAGTGCAGGGCTACTGGTTCAGTCGCCCGCTTGCCGAGGCGTCGGCCGAAAACCTGCTGCGCAGCGGGTGCCGTCTGGCGCAGCCCGCAACGGCCGAAGCCGGCCAGGACGATGAAGGGGCGTGTGCTTGAAGCGCGTGTTCAACAGTCTGCGCACGCGTCTGGTCGCGCTGCTGCTGGCAGCCCTGCTGCCGATGCTGGCGGTCACCTGGTATCTCGGCATGCAGATCCATCGCCACGCCATCGGTGACGTCTACCGCGAAACGCAATCCCTGGTGCAGGACATTTCCCTGCAGCAGACACGCCATATCAATGTCGCCCAACGCGTGCTGCTCACCCTGGCGGCCAATCCGCAGGTTGCCGGGCGCAAGCCCGGTTTCTGCACGGCGTTCCGGGAAGTGGTCGCGCAGCAGGTATTTTTTGCCAACGCGGGCATGGTCGATCTCGACGGAAATGCCCTTTGCAGCGGTGCGCGCCAGACCCGCGAGGCCAGTTTTGCGGACCGCCTGTGGTTCCGGAAGCTGCACGAGGGGCATGACGAAATCGTGGTGGGCGACTACCATCCCGGCGTGCTGGTGGACGAACCGGTGGTGATCGTCGCCATGCCGCTGAAGGGGATCGGAGGCGAGCATCTGGCCTATCTTTTCGTGTCGGTCGACCTGTCCTGGTTCGGCCGGAACACACTCGGTAGGACGCTCCCCGAGGGTGCAGAGGTGGTTTTTTACGACCATGACCGCATCATTCTCCATAGCGATCCGGCATCTGAAGTCTGGCGCGGACAGTCCGTCGCTTCGGCGATCCGTCCGGCCGGCGCAGCGGATCCGGATACTGGCGTGATGGAAGCGTATGGCCAGGACGGCAGGCTGCGCCTGTTTTCCACCGCCAGGCTCCGGAGCGGGGCGACGCACGACAACGTGTTCGTCGCCGTCGGCATCCCGGCGGATGTCGCGCTGGCCCAGGTGCGCCGTATGGGAGCGACCATGGCGCTGCTCGTCGCCGCCGTGTTCCTTGGAATATTCATGGTGGCCTGGCTGGGAACGCGCCGTCTGGTCGTCGAACCGGTGCGCAGCATGATCCGCCAGGCGCACGCGCACGCGGCAGGCGACCTGACGCAGCGCAGCGGTGTCGCGGACGGCACCGAGTTGAGCGAACTCGCGCGCGCACTGGACGAGATGGCGCGGAAAATGGCCGACCGCGACCGCGTGCTGGCGCAACACCTGCGGGCCTTCAACGCTCACGCCATCGTGAGTGTCGCGGATGCCGACGGGCGTATCGTCTACGCCAACGACAAGTTCTGCGAGATCAGCCAATACCGCCGCGAGGAGATCCTGGGCGAGAGCCATCGGCTGATCAACTCCGGCTTTCATCCGCCCGAATTCTTTACCGGTCTGTGGGACACGATTTCCCGCGGCGACGTCTGGTGCGGCAACATCCGCAACCGGCGCAAGGACGGCAGCCATTACTGGGTGGCATCGACCATCGTGCCGTTCTTCGACGACACCGGCCGGCTGGAACGGTATTTTGCGATTCGCACCGACATCACCCGCGCGCTGGAAATCGACGCGGCCCTGCAGCAAAGCGAGGAACATTTCCGCCTGCTGGCAAAAAATGCCCTCGACGTGATTTCCCTGCATGACGCCGATGGGCGCTTCCTCTATGTCAGCCCCTCGCTGGAGCGTGTACTGGGCCATGAACCGGCTTCCATGATCGGACGCGAAGGCGATGCGCTGGTGCATCCGGACGACCTCGACCGGGTGCGTGAAGCGCTGCGCACACCGGTTTTACGGGGCGAAACGGGTGAATGCGCGTATGTCCGGCTGCGCCACCGCAACGGCAGCTATATCTGGGTCGATGTGACCATGGTTCCAACCCGGGACGAAGCCGGGCGTATCCTGAATATCCAGGCATCGGTGCGCGACGTCACGGCGCGCAAGCGGATGGAGGACGAATTGCGCCTGCACGACCGGGCGCTTGCCGCGAGCGGAACCGGCATCGTGATTTTCCGGCGCGGCGATCTGGCGATCGAGTACGCGAACGCCGCATTTGCGGATATCGCCGAATTTCCAGCGGCCGGCATCGCGGGCCAGTCCTGGCCGGTGCTGGTGCAGGCCGCAGAAAGCGCCGGGGGATGGCGGTTCCTGCACGACGCCATGACGATCGGCGCCGAGCGGCACGCCGTGGTTGCGGGAATATCGCAGCGGGGGCGCGATGTGTGGTGCGACATCTTCATCTCGCCGGTGCGCGGCGAAACGGGCGAGGTCACCCACTATGTGGCGGCGATCAGCGACGTCAGCGAGCAGATCGGCATGGAGGCCGAACTGGTGCGCGCCAAGGAAGCGGCGGAACAGGCCAGCCAGGCCAAATCGAACTTTCTCTCCCATGTCAGCCATGAACTGCGCACGCCGCTCAATGCCATCGTCGGTTTCGCCCAGCTGCTCGAATCCGACCCCGAGGCGCCGCTCAACGACACACAGCAGGACAGCATCAAGCGCATTCTCGGTGCGGGCTGGCTGTTGCGCGAACTGATCGACGACGTGCTGGATCTCTCGCGGATCGAAGCCGGCCGGCTGGAGCTCAAGCCGGAGGAAACCGATGTGATCGGACTCATTCGCGAGTGCCTGGAACGCATCGCGCCGCAGGCGGCGGCCAGCGGCCTGCAACTGCTCGATCTGAGCGCCGGATGCGTCCGGCAGCACATGCGGATCGACGCGAAGCGCTTCCGGCAGATATTGCTCAACCTGCTCAGCAACGCGGTGAAATACAACCGCCCCGGCGGCCGCGTGACGGTGACCTGTCATCTGCTGGAGCACGGCGTGCTGCGCATCGCCGTCAGCGATACCGGGATCGGCATCCCGCAGGCGAAACGCAACGAACTGTTCCAGTACTTCAGCCGGCTGGGCGCCGAACACAGCAGCGTACCCGGTATCGGCGTGGGGCTGGCGCTGTGCAGACATCTGGTCGGCTTGATGGGAGGCGCCATCAGCGTGGAGAGTGTGGAAGGCGAGGGCAGCAGCTTCGCGATCGAACTGCCGGCCCTGTGCCACGAGACCGAGACAATGTGATAGTCCGGCGCGGCGAATGTGCGCGCCAACCCGATTCGCAGCTTATCAAAAGGAGAAAACCATGAACATCGACACCCAGAAGGACGGCAACACCGCCCGCATCGTGCTGAACGGCCGCTTCGATTTCAACAGCCACAGAATGTTCAACGATACGACCGACGCGCTCCTGAGAGAACCGGGCATCAGCGCACTCGAAGTGGACTTCGATGAAGTGAAGTACATCGACAGCTCGGCCATGGGCATGCTGCTGCTGTTCAAGGAGCGCGCGAAGAGCGCGGCGAAATCCATCACCCTGCTCAATTGCAAGGGAGCCGTGGCACAGGTATTCGAACTTTCGAATTTCCGCCGCCTGTTTACCATCAAGTGATGCGGGAAGACGGTTACATGAGCCAATCGGGCATGACGGTCCTGGTGGTGGACGACACCGCCAACAATGTTGCCATCGCGGGCCAGGTGGTGAAGAGGATGGGGCATCGCTTCATCGAGGCGCGGTCGGGTGAGGAAGCGCTGGAGAAATTCCACACTGAATCGCCGGACATGATCCTCATGGACGTGATGATGCCCGGAATCGGCGGTCTCGAGGCCACGCGCCGCATCCGCCAGGCGGCGGGCTCGCGCTGGCTGCCGATCCTGATGGTCACCGCGCTGTCGCGCGAGGACGAGGTGCTCGAGGGGCTGCGCGCCGGGGCGGACGATTATCTGACCAAGCCGCTGTCGCTGCCGGTGTTCCAGGCCAAGATCCAGGTATTCCAGCGGATCGCCGAACTGCAGCGGGCGCTCTCGTCCTACTCGGACGAGCTCGCCGTGTATTACCGGCAGGCCGAGGACGAACGGCGCCTCGGCGCGAGCCTGATGGAATACATGGTGACCCGCGAGGGGCTTCGCGACCCTGCCCTGCGCTATCGCGTCACGCCCGCGTGGCACTTCAGCGGCGACCTCATCGCCGCCGCGCGCACGCCTGGAAAATGCCACCACATCCTGCTGAGCGACGGCATGGGGCACGGCCTGCCCGCGGCGGTGGGCTCGCTGCCGCAGTTCGATACCTTTTATGCGATGACCGAACTGGGCTACGGCATCGCACGCATCGTGGAAGTGATGAACGAGCGCATGCACACCATGATGCCGCAGGGGCGGTTTTCCGCGCTCACCCTCATATCGGTCGATCCCGTGGCGGGGACGATCGAGGTGTGGAACGGCGGCAATCCCGCTGCCTGTCTGCTCGACGCCAGCGGCAGGATCGTCAAGCGCTGGAACTCCCGGCATCTGCCGCTGGGTGTGTTGCCGCCGGAAGAATTTTCCGCGGAAACCGAGGTGTATTTCTATGAGGGGGACGGCCAGCTCTTCCTGTGGTCGGATGGCCTGACCGAGGCCGAAAACGCCGAAGGGGTGCAGTTCGGCGCGGAACGCGCCTGCGCGACGCTGGAATCGGCTGCGCCCGGACAACGTTTCGATGCGCTGCTGCAAGCGCTGGACGCGCATCGGGCGGAGGCGGCGGCGGACGACATCACCGTGGTCGGCGTCGACGTCCCGGCTCCCGGCGCCGTGCCGGCGACGGTTGCGCCGGATGCGGGCGCCGCGCGCGGGGGCGACCGTCTGCGCATGTCCTTCCATTTCGAGGCGGCGGACCTGAAACACCTCGACGTGGTGCCCACCCTGACCGGTGTGATCGAGCGTATCGAGGCGCTGAAGGACCACGCCGGGCAGGTGTTCATCATCCTGTCGGAACTGGTGTCCAATGCGCTGGACCATGGGCTGCTGCGCGTGGATTCCTCGCTCAAGACGAGCGGCGAAGGTTTTGCCGCCTATGCCGTGCAGCGGCAGGAAGCCCTGCACGCGCTACAGGAGGGGTTCATCGAAATCGACATCGAAATCCTGCGCCGCAACGGCCGCAGGATGGCGAAAATCATCGTGCGCGACAGCGGGCCAGGGTTCGACTGGGCCACGCGAACACAGATGCCGGATAACGGCCTGCATGGCCGCGGCATTGCCCTGGTGCGCCGCCTGAGCCACGACATGCGCTACACCGGCGCCGGCAACGAGGTGGCGGTGTATTACGAGCTGAGCCCCGCCGAAGGCGTGGCGGATCGCGCCGCGTCCGGGGCGCTCGTGCAGTGAGTGGAGCGACACGACCGCAGCGTGCCGCAGGAGGGACGCCCCCGGCCCGATGAGGTCGCGGGTCGGCCACCCGTTTCGCACCGCACGCGAACCTCCTGCCGGCCAGTGGACAATCCGGGACGGCCATACAAAAAATCGCATGCCCCGGCAAGTGCGCCTTTGGTGGGGTGTCTTTGCCTCTCGACCGCGTTGCGTAAAAGTCACCGGCGCTGTGCGCTCTTATCGCGCAGCGTCCGTGTAGACTGCCGGGTTGGAGTCTGGGCCTCCACATATGCGTCGATGAGCCGCCGAATCATGCGTTGGTATTGTGTGTGGTGCTTTGTGGCCTCCGATTTGAAGAAGTCGACACTCTTCTTGCTCAGGGCCAGGGTTACCTTCACACCTTCTTCTCGGAACGCCAATTCGGCTGGGGAAGGGAGGAAGTCGGGGACGACCTGAACCTTGCCAAGGGGTTCATCGGTGTATTTGATTTTAGTTCCGACGTAATGTTGGCTTGCGCCGGTATTAGCCTGCACTGAAACTCCGCTACGCTTCGTTTTCGCGTTCATAGATGGCCTTTCCTTTGCGCCAATAACCGGCGCCAATGATTCGAATAACTGAAGCGCGGTAAGTAAACCGCACTGTGAGTACACCGCCATCAACCTCGCCAAAGCAATAGAACCGATCTTCGGTCTGGCTGTGTGTCGCGTCCTTGGCAATTATGCGCTGCGGGTCCGCAAAGGCGTATTGGGCGCGGGAGAAAGAGACTCCGTGCTTTCCTTGATTTTCGACGTCCTTGTCGGGATCCCAATCAAAGCTAGTTTTTGCCATGGGCGCAGCGTAGCACTAATCCATACAAAAAACCATACTTATATATGGAAACCGCAACAGGGAGGTCACCGGCCAGGGTGGCTTTTCGCGCCGGTGAAATGATGGGCTGGGCATTCAGTGGATAAACACCATCGGGTATTGCTGTCATCCAATCAAATTCAGCGCCGATGACGAACATTCATGGCGATTCGCCACCCCGGAACATGAAACAACGGCTCGCCATGAACGTTTCCGTCTCGCCAACCGCCGGTGAAGTCTCCGGGCGATCGACCCAGCCCGCAAGCGGCAGGGTTTCGTTTCGCGAGTTTCACGCCAACCGGAGGACAGCCGAAAAATCAAATTTTTAGCTCAGGCGGCAGGTGCGGCGCGAGAATCTGCAGCATCTGCGCGAACACCTTGGGGTTGCCGGCGACGATGTTGCCGGATTCGAGAAAGCCCTCGTTGCCGAGGAAGTTGCCGACCAGCGCGCCGGCTTCCTGTGCGATGAGGCTGCCGGCGGCGATGTCCCACGGGCTCAGGCGCATTTCCCAAAAACCGTCGTAGCGCCCGCAGCCGACCCAGGCGAGATCGAGCGCTGCGGAGCCGGGGCGGCGCAGGCCGGAGGTGGCTTTCATCATGTCGCGGAACATGTTGAGGTAAGCCTCGGAAAAGCTGAAATCGCGGAACGGGAACCCGGTGCCGATCAGGCATTCGCTCATCCTGCTGCGCTTGCTGGCGCGGATGCGGCGCTCGTTGAGCGTGGCGCCGCGGCCGCGGCTGGCGGTGAAAAGTTCGTTGCGCGTGGGGTCGTACACCACGGCCTGGGTGATCTGCCCCTTGTGCCTGAGCGCGATGGAAACGGCGTACTGCGGCACGCCGTGGAGGAAGTTGGTGGTGCCGTCGAGCGGGTCGATGATCCACACGTAATCCTCGCCGTTCTTTGCGTCGGCCGCGCCGGACTCCTCTGCTAGAATCCCGTGATTTGGATAGGCATCGAGCAGGGTTTCGATGATGGCGCGCTCGGCCATCTGGTCGACTTCGCTGACGTAGTCGCGGTCCTGCTTGCTGCGCACGGTGAGCTGGTCGAGATCGAGCGAGGCGCGATTGATGATCGCCCCTGCGCGACGAGCGGCTTTCACCGCCGTATTGAGCATGGGATGCATGGGAAGTACACGGGCTTCAAAGAACGAAGCCGCCATTTTACTTGATGTATTGAGTCCGTATGCCTCATAAATTCACGTGCCCTCGCCGGTCTTTTGTTTCGTATGGAAACTTTGCTCAGTCGGGCGTATGAACAACTACGCCACTCCTTTACAAAATTCCCCTACAAAACAAAATCCTGCGCGATCATCACACGAGTTTATGAGGCATACCGACTCGCCAGACCCGAAACTTCTCGCCAATATCCGCGTGGTGCTGGCGCGCACCAGCCATCCCGGCAACATTGGCGCTGCGGCGCGGGCGCTGAAGACGATGGGCCTCGCGCAGCTCTGCCTGGTCGACCCCGGAATCTTCCCCAACAGCCAGGCCGATGCCATGGCCTCCGGCGCGGGCGATGTGCTGGCGAATGCGCGGGTCTGCGCAACGCTCGCCGAGGCGCTGGACGACACGACGCTGGCGCTCGGTGTGTCGGCGCGGCGGCGCGACATCGTCGCCGAAGTGCTGACGCCGCCGGAGGCGGCGGCGCGGCTGCTGGGCGAAGCGGGAACGGCGCCGGTGGCGCTGGTGTTCGGCAACGAGACGAACGGGCTCACGAACGAGGAGTTGAGCCTGTGCCAGGCGCTGGTGACGATCCCCGCCAACCCGCAATACAGCTCGCTCAATCTCGCCGCGGCGGTGCAGGTGCTGGCCTACGAAATCCGCCAGATGTGGCTCGGCGGCGCAAGCTGGCCACAGCCGGACATCGACGCGGCCAGCGGCGCCGAGCTGGAGAATTTCTACGTGCACCTGGAAACCACCTTGGCCGAGCTGGATTTTCTCAACCCCGGTTCGCCCGGCAAGCTCATGCTGAAGCTGCGCCGCCTGTTCTCGCGCACCCGACTGGCCCGGGAAGAAGTCAACATCCTGCGCGGCATTCTGACGGCGGCCCAGACGGGCAGGGAACGCAGACAGGAATAGCCATGACCGGCAATAGTTTATTAGAATACTCGGAAATGACATTTTCCCGAGCATGAACCTTCTCAGCCAACTCAAGGAAGATATTGCCGTCGTGTTCGATCGCGACCCCGCGGCACGTTCGACGTTCGAGGTGGCGACCACGTATCCCGGGTTTCACGCCATGCTGTTCCACCGCATGGCGCACCGGCTGTGGGGCATGGGATGGAAATGGCTGGCGCGCTTCGTCTCGCATGTCGGACGCTGGTTCACCGGCATCGAGATCCACCCGGGCGCCACCATCGGGCGGCGCGTGTTCATCGACCACGGCATGGGCGTGGTGATCGGCGAAACCGCGGAGATCGGCGACGACTGCACGCTGTATCACGGCGTGACGCTGGGCGGCACCTCGTGGAACAAGGGCAAGCGTCATCCCACCCTGCGACCCGGCGTGGTGGTGGGCGCCGGGGCGAAGATACTCGGGCCGATCACGATCGGGGCCAACGCCCGCATCGGCTCGAATGCCGTGGTGGTGAAGGACGTTCCGGAAGATGCCACCGCAGTGGGCATTCCCGCACGGATTCTCGACAGCGAGGCGGAGAAGGAGCGCAACCGGCAGGCGGAAAAACTCGGCTTCTCCGCCTATGCGATTTCGGCCGACATGAACGATCCCATGGTGAAAGCGGTGCACTGCCTGGTTGACCACTCGGCGCATACCGACCGGCGCCTCGAGCTGATCATGGCGCAACTGGAAAAACTGGGCGCCGAGGTGCCGAAGGACGCCGATACGCCGGACGACTTCGATCCGAAGTATCTGAACAAGATCGTCGACTGAAGATCGCTGAAAATAGTTGACTGAAATGCTCAAGTATTTTATAGTCGGGTCACCTCATCAGGAGAACCCATCATGAGACTGACGACAAAAGGACGTTTTGCGGTGACCGCCATGCTCGATCTGGCCATGCGCGGCGGCAAGCATCCGGTGACGCTGGCGGGCATCAGCGAGCGCCAGGACATTTCCCTGTCCTACCTGGAACAGCTGTTCAGCCGTCTGCGCCGGCACGAGCTCGTGGAAAGCGTGCGTGGGCCGGGCGGCGGCTACTATCTCGCCAGGCCGACGGACAAGGTGAGCGTCGCCGACATCATTCGTGCCGTCGACGAGCCGATCGACGCGACCAAATGCGGCGGCAACGAAAACTGCCACCACGAGCACCGCTGCCTCACCCACGACCTGTGGACGGGACTCAACGCGCACATCTACAGCTACCTCGACAACGTCTCGCTCGCCTCGCTGGTGGAGAAGTCGGACGAGGGCAAGGGCGCGGTCGTACAGGACCGCCGGCCGGCGAAGATGACGCTGGTGGCCTGATTTCCGAATTTGCTGACAAGGGCGACACGATGAAACCTCTGTATTTCGATTATTCCGCCACCACGCCGGTCGATCCGCGCGTGGCGAACACGATGATCCCTTATCTCACCGAGCAGTTCGGCAATCCGGCCTCGCGCAGCCACGCCTACGGCTGGGACGCGGAAAAGGCGGTGGAGGACGCGCGCGGCCACATTGCCGCTCTGGTCGGCGCCGATCCCAAGGAAATCGTGTTCACTTCGGGAGCGACCGAATCGAACAACCTCGCCATCAAGGGCGCGGGCCATTTCTATTCCGCGACCAAGGGCAAGCACATCGTCACGGTGAAAACCGAGCACAAGGCCGTGCTCGACACCGTGCGCGAAATGGAGCGTCAGGGTTTCGAGGCGACCTATCTGGGCGTGCAGGCGAACGGCCTCGTCGACCTCGACGCGCTGCGTGGCGCGCTGCGTCCCGACACCGTGCTGGTGTCGGTGATGGCGGTCAACAACGAGATCGGCGTGATCCAGGACATCGCAGCCATCGGCAAAATCTGCCGCGAGAAGGGCGTACTGTTTCACGTCGACGCGGCGCAAGCCACCGGCAAGATGCCGATCGACCTGAAGACGCTGCCGGTCGACCTGATGTCGTTCTCCGCGCACAAGACCTACGGCCCCAAGGGCATCGGTGCGCTGTACGTGCGCCGCAAGCCGCGCGTGCGCCTGGAAGCGCAGATGCACGGCGGCGGCCACGAGCGCGGCATGCGCTCGGGCACGCTGGCGACGCACCAGATCGTCGGCATGGGCGAGGCCTTCCGCATCGCGCGCGAAGACATGGCGGCGGAAAACGAGCGCATCCGCATGCTGCGCGACCGCCTCTACAACGGCATCAAGGACATCGAGGAAGTGCACGTCAACGGCGACCTGGAACAGCGCGTGCCGCACAATCTCAACGTCAGCTTCAACTTCGTCGAGGGCGAGTCGCTCATCATGGCGATCAAGGATCTTGCCGTATCGAGCGGTTCCGCCTGCACCTCGGCCAGCCTGGAGCCGTCCTACGTGCTGCGCGCGCTGGGCCGCTCCGACGAACTCGCGCACAGTTCGATCCGCTTCTCGATCGGCCGCTTCACCACCGAGGCCGAAGTCGATTACGCGATCAGGTTGCTGCACGAGAAGATCGGCAAGCTGCGCGAACTGTCCCCGTTGTGGGAAATGTTCAAGGAAGGCGTCGATCTGAACACGGTGCAGTGGGCTGCACATTGATCATCGTCGTGAGGCGTGAGGAGTCAGGGGTGAGGAGTCCATTCGCATACCGCGGTGTCCTCGCCTCACACCTCACTTCTCACGCCTTACAGGAGAACTGAAATGTCTTACAGTGAAAAGGTCCTCGACCACTACGAAAACCCCCGCAACGTCGGGTCATTCGACAAGGAAGACGATGGCGTGGGCACCGGCATGGTCGGTGCGCCCGCCTGCGGCGACGTGATGAAGCTGCAGATCAAGGTGGGGGCGGATGGCCTCATCGAGGACGCCAAGTTCAAGACCTACGGCTGCGGCTCGGCGATCGCGTCGAGTTCTCTGGTGACCGAATGGGTCAAGGGCAAGACGCTCGACCAGGCGATGGAAATCAAGAACACGGCGATCGCCGAGGAACTCGCGCTGCCGCCGGTGAAGATCCACTGCTCGATCCTCGCCGAGGACGCGATCAAGGCGGCGGTGGCCGACTACAAACAGAAGAAGGGAATGGAGTAAACATCATGGCAGTCACCCTCTCCGAACGTGCGGCACAGCACATCAGCAGCTTCATCACCAAGCGCGGCAAGGGCATCGGCATCCGTCTCGGCGTGCGTACCAGCGGCTGTTCCGGAATGGCTTACAGCCTCGAATTCGCCGACGAGACGACCGCCGGCGACGAGCTCTTCGTCAGCCACGGCGTCAACGTCTACGTCGACCCGCAAAGCCTCAGCTACCTTGATGGAACCGAACTCGACTATGCGCGCGAGGGCCTGAACGAAGGCTTCAAGTTCAACAACCCGAACGTGAAGAACTCCTGCGGCTGCGGGGAGTCGTTCAACGTCTGACGGCAGTGAGGCGTGAGGCGTGAGGAGCTACCGCGCACGCCTCACACCTCACGCCTCCGCCTTGCTCTTCATGGATTTCTCCCAGACCCACTTCGAGCTCTTCGGCCTGCCGGCGACCTACGCGCTCGACCGCGAACGGCTCGACGCCGCCTACCGGGAGTTGCAGAATACGGTCCATCCGGACCGTTTCGCGGCGCAGCCGGACGCGGAGCAGCGGCTGGCGATGCAGTGGGCGACACGGGTGAACGAGGCCTACCAGACGCTGAAACATCCGGTGAGCCGTGGCGTGTACCTGCTGAGCCTGCAGGGCATCGATGCGCTGCATGCCGGCAACACACGCATGGCGCCGGCTTTCCTGATGCAGCAGATGGAATGGCGCGAGGCGATCGACGACGCACGCGCGCAACGCAGGACGGATGCGCTCGATGCGCTGACGGACGATCTGCGCGCGACGCACCGCCGCATCGAAGCGCAGCTTGCCGAACTGCTGGACCACGCGCGCGACTACGTGGCGGCGACCGAAGCGGTGCGCCAGTTGCGCTTCATGGACAAGCTCATCGCCGAGGTTGGCGAGGTGTACGAAGAACTGGAAAGCTGAGATGGCCCTGTTGCAGATCGCCGAACCCGGCATGTCTTCCGCGCCGCACCAGCACCGGCTGGCGGTGGGAATCGACCTGGGCACGACCAATTCGCTGGTGGCGACGGTGCGCTCGGGGATCGCCGTGGTGCTCGACGACGAAGCGGGGCGCTCGCTGTTGCCGTCGGTGGTGCGCTACCATGCCGATGGCGGCATCGACGTCGGTCACGCTGCGCAGTCGGCGCAGAACAGGGATCCGCACAACACCATCGCCTCCGCGAAGCGCTTCATGGGGCGCGGGCTTGCCGACGTCGAGGACGTCGCCAGCCTGCCGTACCGCTTCGTCGACGCACCCGGCATGTTGCAGCTGAAAACGGCGGCCGGCGTGAAGAGCCCGGTCGAAGTTTCCGCCGAAATTCTCAAGGCCTTGCGCCAGCGCGCCGAGGCGGTGCTCGGCGGCGAACTGGTGGGTGCGGTCATCACCGTGCCCGCGTATTTCGACGACGCGCAGCGCCAGGCCACCAAGGATGCGGCGCAGGTGGCCGGCATCAATGTGCTGCGCCTGCTGAACGAGCCCACCGCCGCGGCGATCGCCTACGGTCTCGACAACGCCGCGGAAGGCATCTACGCGGTGTACGACTTTGGCGGGGGCACCTTCGACATCTCCATCCTCAGACTTTCCAGGGGGGTGTTCGAGGTGCTGGCGACCCACGGCGACACGGCGCTCGGCGGCGACGATTTCGACCAGCGCGTGTTCTGCTGGATACTCGAGCAGGGCCGCTTCGCGCCGCTGTCGGCGAACGACGCGCGCCTGCTGCTGACCAAGGCGCGCGACGCCAAGGAAGCGCTGACCGAACATGCCGAGGTGCGCGTCACCGCCGTGCTGTCGACCGGCGAGATGATGGACGCCACACTCACGCAGGACGAGTTCAACAGGATGACGGCGGGGCTGGTGAACAAGACGCTGGTGCCAACGCGCAAGGCCCTGCGCGATGCCGGCCTGTCGGCCGACGAGGTCAAGGGCGTGGTGATGGTTGGCGGTTCGACGCGCATGCCATGCATCCGTCAGGCGGTCGCCGACTTCTTCAGGCAGACGCCGTTGACCAACCTCGATCCCGACAAGGTCGTCGCGCTCGGTGCCGCCACCCAGGCCGACGTGCTGGCGGGCAACCGCGCGGGCGACGACTGGCTGCTGCTCGATGTGATTCCGCTCTCCCTCGGTCTCGAGACCATGGGCGGGCTCACGGAAAAAGTCATTCCGCGCAACACCACCATTCCCACCGCGCGCGCGCAGGAATTCACCACTTTCAAGGACGGCCAGACCGCAATGAGCGTGCATGTGCTGCAGGGCGAGCGCGAGCTGGCCACTGACTGCCGTTCTCTGGCACGCTTCGAACTGCGCGGCATCCCGCCGATGGTGGCGGGCGCGGCGCGCATCCGCGTCACCTTCCAGGTCGATGCCGACGGTCTCTTGTCGGTGTCGGCGCGCGAGCAGAGCACCGGCGTGGAGGCGAGCGTGCAGGTGAAGCCCTCCTACGGCCTCGCCGACGAGGACATCACGCGCATGCTGAAGGATGCCTTCACCCACGCGCGGGACGACATGTACGCGCGCGCGTTGACCGAGCAGATCGTCGAGGCGCAGGGGCTCATTGCCGCCACGCGCGCGGCGCTGGCGGAGGACGGGTCGCTGCTGAATGCCGCAGAGACGGCCGCGGTCGAAGCCGCAATCGCCAGCCTCGAAGTCCTGCTCGGCGGCAACGACCACCACGCGCTCAAGCGCGGCGTTGAGACACTCAATGCCGCAACCACCGAGTTCGCCCAGCGCCGCATGGACCGCAACGTGCGCCGCGCCATGACCGGCCAGAAGCTGGAAAATTTCGGCTGAGCCCCTTCACCGATAGACCGATATGCCACAACTCATCGTACTGCCCCACGTCGAACTCTGCCCCGAAGGTGCCGTCATCGAGGCGAAAGCCGGCGAGACCATCTGCGACACCCTGCTCGCCAACGGCGTCGAGATCGAGCACGCCTGCGAGAAATCCTGCGCCTGCACCACCTGCCACGTCATCGTCCGCGAAGGCTTCGATTCGCTGGAAGAATCGACCGAGGAGGAAGACGATCTGCTCGACAAGGCCTGGGGGCTGGAGCCGCAATCGCGTCTGTCGTGTCAGGCGCGCGTCGCCGACGCCGACCTGGTCGTCGAGATTCCCAAATACACCATCAACATGGTGAAGGAAGGACACTGACATGAAGTGGACCGACACCCTCGACATTGCCATCGAGCTTGCCGAGGGGCACCCCGAAATCGATCCGCGCACCATCCGTTTCACCGACCTGCACCGCTGGGTCATGGAATTGCCGGAGTTCGACGACGATCCCGATCACTCCGGCGAGAAGATTCTCGAAGCGATCCAGATGGCGTGGATCGACGAGGTGAACTGACACACTGTCGGCGCCCTGGCAGGAACCGCGGGGCTCGGGTGCCGTTCAGCCCATGCGGCCATCGACGCGCGGCCGCACCAGCATCGGCGCATACATCGCGACGAAGATGCCGAACGCGAGGATCCATGCGCTGCCGGAGAGCGCCATCGCGACTGCGTGGGTCTGCGGCGCGACGAGCGGCAGGCCGACGCGCAGCAGCGCGGCGAGATTCACCAGGACGAATGCCAGGATCATGATGCGTGGCGGCTCCATCGGCCGGCCGGTGTGGCCGAGCGACACGCGCGCCATCATGCCCAGCGTGAGCACGCCGATGCCTCCCGAGGTGAAGGCATGCAGAGCCGGGCCGGTGGCCTGTGCCAGGCCTGCCGCGGACAGTGCCAGCAATGCGAAGCCGAGCACGATCCAGGCGTAGCCGAGGTGGAGAATCCACAACAAGGGCACGGTCCAGTATTTCATCGTCACCCAGCCCCCCCATCTCACGCCATGCACGGTCGCGGCGAAGGCCGCGAGCACCGCGGTGACCGGCGAGACGGGCGCGACGAGCGCGGCCAGCAGCGCCGACAGCGTCGCCACCGGCACCAGGCGTTCGATGGTCACCCAGTGGCGCGCGCGGGTGCGCAGGCGGTTGTCGGTGAAACTCGGGATCACGCGTCCGCCCATCAGCGCCATCATCATGACAACGATGTAGACGCCGAGGTGGAGTCCCGTCAGGGCCGTGCCCCCGGCCCAACCGAGATGCTCTGCGTGCATCAGTGCGTTGCCCAGGGCCAGGGCCAGCAGCATTGCCGGGAAAGGGTAGTTGTTGAGCTGCCGCACGCGGTGGATGGGGCGGCCCAGCGCGAAGGCCAGGGCCGGCAGGAAGGCGAGATCGACCGTGGCCACCAGCCCGTCCGGCAGGCCCGGCACGAGAAAGACGATGCGCCCCGCGAGCCAGAGCACGAACAGCACGACGAGCGGCCGTCCCGAGGGCATGCGGATGCCCGTCCAGTTCTGTACGGCGGCCAGCAGGAAGCCCGCGATCACCGCCACGGTGTAGCCGTACACCATTTCGTGGCCGTGCCAGACGATGGGCGGCAGCGCCGTCGGCGTGATGGTGCCGCGCAGCGTCAGCAGCCACAGTCCCATCATCAACACCGTGTACACGCTGGCGGAAAGGAAGAAGGGACGAAAGCCGAGGGCGAACAGCGCAAAACCCTGTGTCGGTGCGGATTGTGCGGGAGTCTTGAGGGTATGCAAGCGAATGGCCATGGTCGCGTCTGGAGAAACGGTACGGGCGAATCCCGAAACCGTCCAAGTATAAGCGCGATCGGTACGTTCTCAGCAGATACGCGGCAGCGGATCGTCTTCCAGTTCGTCCAGCACGCGCCGACCGCCCAGCGGTGTTTCCAGGATGACGCGCGGCTCTCCGCTCTCGACGCGGCCGATGCGACAGGCCGCGGCACCCTGCGGCAGCGCCCGCCAGCACGCGAGGACGGCGTCGGCGGCCGCGGCTTCGACCACCGCGACGATGCGCCCCTCGCAGGCGAGGAAGTAGGGATCGTAGCCCAGCATCTCGCACACCGACACCACTTCCGGACGCAGCGGCACGCGGTCCTGTTCGAGCGTGACGGTGTGGCCGCAGGCGCGGGAAATTTCGTGGCAGACCGTGGCGAGTCCACCACGCGTGGGGTCGCGCATGAATTTCAGGCCGGGCAGGTCGCGCACCGCGCGCGCGAGCGGCAGCACCGAGGCGGAATCGGAGCGCAATTCGCCGGACAGGCCGAACTGCTCGCGCGCCAGCATCACCGCGATGCCGTGATCGCCGACCGGGCCGGAGACCAGTACGGCATCGCCGGGCGCGATCGACTCGATGGCGAGCTTCGTCCGGGCACGCTTCACACCGATGCCGGCGACCATGAGATACAGGCCGCCACCCTCGCCACGGCGCACGACCTTGGTGTCGCCGGCGACCACCGCGACGCCGTTTTCGCGTGCCGCTGCCGCGAAGCTGCCGATGAGGCGGTCGAGCACCGCGAGTTCAAGACCTTCCTCGATCAATGCCGACAGCGTGAAATAGCGCGGGTCGGCGCCGGCCACTGCCAGGTCGTTGACGACGCCGTGCACCGCCAGCGAGCCGAGATCGCCGCCGGGGAACTCCAGCGGCTGCACGGTGAAACCGTCGGTGGTGACCATGGGTTCGCCATCGAATGACGGCAGCGTGACCGCGTCCGCGTCGGTGTCGAGCAGGGCATTGCCGAGATGACGCGCGAAGACGTCGGTGACGAGTTCGCGCATGAGGCGGCCGCCATTGCCGTGGGCGAGAAGGATGCGGGTGTCGTTCATGGGCTTGCCGGATGGTGGAGAAATTCGATGACCTGGCCAAAGCTTACCCCGGCGTCGTTGACCGGGATACGGACGGGCAGGTGGACGCTGAAGCCGGCGGTGCCGAGCCGCGTGAGGGCGATCCTGGCGAGCACGCGATTCTGGAACACGCCTCCCGTCAGGCCGACATGGGTGATGCCTGTTTCCTCGCGCAGGCGGATGGCCTGATCGACGAGCGCCTGCGCCAGGGAACGATGAAAGCACGCTGCACGTTCGGCGAGCGGACGGGCGGCGTCGGTCAGCATGGGCAGGAGCGGCGCCCAATCGCTGCGCCACACACCGGCGGCGTCGCGCACGAGCGGCAGCGCTACCGTCCCGGAGTCTGCATCGGCGACGGCTTCCAGACGCATCGGCCCTTCGCCCTCGAAGCTTGCGTGGCTGCACACGCCGGCGAGTGCGGCGGCAGCATCGAACAGGCGGCCGACGGCGCTGCTGGCCGGTGCGTTGATGCCGCGCGACCAAGCGGCGTGCAAGGCGTCGGGGGCAAACGGTGCGGCCGCGCCGACTTCCCACAGCAATGCAGCGGCGGCACGCCACGGCTCGCGCCCGGCACGGTCGCCGCCGGGCAGGTGGAAGGGCCGCATGGAGGCGGCGCGCTGCCAGCGCCCCGGGGCGCCGACAAGCGCTTCGCCGCCCCACATGCTGCCATCGTCGCCGAGTCCGGTGCCATCCCAGGTGAACACGATCCACTCCGTCACGTCTGGAAATTCCCACGCCAGCGCTGAGGCGTGCGCGCAGTGGTGCCAGGCTTCGAAAACCGGCATCCCGCTGTCGCGCGCGTAGCGGCGGTAGCCGTAACCGGGGTGGCGGTCGAGCACGAGACGCGTCGCGCGCACCTGGTACAGCCGCTGCAGGTCGTCGGCGACCTGCGCCAGGGTGTCGAGACTGCGTGCGCTGTCGAGTTCGCCGATGTGCGGCGAGACGACGGCGCGGCGGCCCCATGCGAGGCAGACGGTGTTCTTCATGTGACTGCCGAGCGCGAGCACGGGTTCGCCGAGCGTCTCGGGCAGATCGAGTTCCAGCGGCGCGCTGCCGCGTCCAAGGCGGAGCGGACGCGCTGCGCCGGCGATGGGGCGATACACCGGATCGTCGGCGGGACGCACGATGGGCCGGTTGTGGTGCAGGAACGCGTCGGCAAGATGGGCAAGACGCGTTTGCGCCTCGGCGTTGGCGGTCAGCACAGGTTCGCCGGAAAGATTGCCCGAGGTGGCGACGAGCGGCGCGCCGAAGTCCGCGAGCAGCAGCGCGTGCAGCGGCGAGTAAGGCAGCAGGCAACCCACTTCGGCAAGCCCGGGGGCGATGTGCGCCGACAGCGTGCCGTCGCCGCGCCTGGGCAGCAGCACGATGGGGCGTTCGGGCGAAAGCAGGAGATGTTCCAGCGCGGGCGTGGTGGCTGCCTCGCGCTGCAGCGCTGCAAGGCTGGGGAACATGACTGCCAGGGGTTTCGCCGGGCGCGGCTTGCGTTCACGCAGCGCGAGGATGGCATCGTCGTTGCGGGCGTCGCACAGCAGGTGATAGCCGCCGATGCCTTTTACCGCGACGATCTTTCCGGCGTGCAGCGCGGCGACCGCGGCGGCGAGCGCAGCCTCGTCATCGCCATGTTCGTTCTGCCCTCCGGGGGGAGGGGGTGAAGAGGAGAAAAAACCAAGATGCGGCCCGCACACCGGACACGCGATCGGCTCGGCGTGAAACCGCCGATCGAGCGGATTTTCGTACTCGGCGCGGCAGTCGGCGCACAGCGCGAAGTCGCGCATGGCGGTGTTGGGACGGTCATAGGGCAGCGCGGTGATCAGCGTATAGCGCGGGCCGCACTGTGTGCAGTTGATGAAGGGGTAGCGGTAGCGGCGGTTGGCGGGATCGTTAAGCTCGGCGAGACAGTCGGCGCAGACGAAGCCGTCGGCGGGCAGGTGGATGTCGGCTTCGTCGGCGACTTCGCTGTCGCGAATGGTAAAGCCCGTGCCGCCTTCGGGTGCACAGGGCGCGATGGCGAGCGCGCCGGGCGCCGACAGCGGCGGCGCGTCGCGCAGCAGGGCGTGAGCGAAGGCGTCGAGGTCGTGCGGTGCCCCCTCGGCGTGGATCTTCACCGCGCCGTTGACGTTGCGCACCCAGCCGGCGATGCCGTGGGCGAGGGCGATGCGGTAGACGAAGGGGCGGAAACCGACGCCCTGGACGCGCCCGCGCAGCGTGATGAGCTGCGCGCTGCGCTCAGGCATCGGCCGCTACGCGCACACCGCCTGCCCACCAGATGCGGCAGGCGCCCTCGTCCGACACCATGCACGGGCCGATGGGGTGGCGTGGCGTGCAGGCGCGGCCGTAGATGCGGCACTGGTTGGGATAGATCTTGCCGAGCACCACGTTCGCGCAGTCGCAGCCGGGCGGCATCTGGCCGGCGCGACGGCGTTCGGGGGCGCTGTGGTCGGCGAAGCGCAGGCGCGCATCGTGTTGCGCGAACGCGGGTTTGAGCGCGTAGCCGGAACGTGCGATGGTGCCGATGCCGCGCCAGTTGGCGTCGACGACGTCGAGCGTCGCAGCCATCATGCGCAGCGCGGTGGGATTGCCCCCCGGGTGGGCGACCTCGAGATAACAGTTGTCGAGGAAACGCTCGCCGCTCTTCAGCTGGCGCAGTACCGAGTAGAACGCGGCGAGCAGCGATTCGGTGCCGAAGCCGGCGACCGCGGCGGGAATGTTGTGCGTTTCGACGACGAAGCTCCATTCCTCCGGCCCCATCACGGTGGAGACGTGGCCCGGCGCCACCAGCGCGTCGAAACCGGGACTGCCGGAGTCGAGCAGCATCGCCACCGCCGGCCAGGTGAGCCGACCGGAGAGCAGGATGAAAAGATTGTCGGGGATGCCTTCGGCGAGCAGCGCGGCGACCGGCGCCGTGGTGGTCTCAAAACCGGCGGCGAAGAACACCACCTGACGGCCGGGGTTCGCCTGCGCAATCAGACGCGCTTCCGTCGGACTGGCGATGGGGCGCACGTCGGCGCCCGCTGCCTGCGCCTCGGCAAGCGTGCGCACGGTGCCCTTGGGCACGTTCACCGGCACACGCAGCATGTCGCCATAGGCGACCAGGATGACGCGATCCTGCAAGGCGAGCTGGATCGCCTGGTAGATGTCCTCCTCGGGACACACGCATACCGGGCAACCCGGCCCCGGAATCAGCTCGAGCCACTCGGGCAGCGCACCGCGCAGGCCGGAATGGGTGATCGAGCGTTCATGCCCGCCGCACACGTTCATGATCTTGACGGTGCGGTCGAAATCGAAGGCGTGGATCCTGTCCAGCCAGGCGTGCGAGGTGTCGGTCATGCCGTGGCCCTGTGCAGTTGCGCGCCGTCGGGCTGGATCGCCGGGCGCCGCGTCTGCCCGTGCTTCACGCGGGCGCGCTGCGCGGCGAGCTCGTTGCGCAGCCAGGCAAGCCACGCATCCATGCCCAGCGCCCTGCGTGCCGACAGACGCATGACCGGCGCGGGGTTGGCCAGATTGCGCAAGTGCGCCTCGGCCTTGTCCGGGTCGAAGTCGTCGAGGACGGCGAGCAGGTCCGTTTTGGTCAGCAGCATGGCATCCGCAGCGCGGAACATCACCGGATACTTTGCCGGCTTGTCGTCGCCCTCGGTGACCGAGAGCAGCGTGACGTTGAGATGCTGGCCGAGATCGAAGCTCGCCGGACAGACGAGGTTGCCGACGTTCTCGATGAACAGGATATCGACCCCGTCCAGATTCATCCGGTGCAGCGCGTCGTGCACGAGATGCGCGTCGAGATGACAGGCTGTGCCAGTGACGATCTGGTGCGCCTGCACGCCCAGCGCGCGGATGCGAAGGGCATCGTTCTCGGTTTCGAGGTCGCCCTCGATCACCGCGCAGGTGAATTCGTCCTTCAGTGCGGCGAGTGTGGCTTCGAGCAGCGCCGTCTTGCCGGAACCGGGCGAGGACATGAGGTTGAGCGCGAGTATGCCGCGACGGTCGAAATGCTCGCGGTTGTGCGTCGCCTGGTCGTCATTCTTCGCCAGCAGGTTTTTCAGCACCGACACCGCGGTGCTGCCGGGAGCGACCGGCTTGAAGGCGAGATGCCGGTTGCCGGGAGTGAGGTTGCAGCCGCAGGTGTCGCACATGTCAGAGGCCAGAGGTCAGGGAAGGTGTCGTTTCGAGTTCGACGCTTTCGAGCAGGAGTTCGTCGCCTGAAATGATTCGCGTGTGCCAGTCGCCGCAGGCGGCGCAGACGAGGCGGTTCATCGTGGCCTCGGTCTCGGCGTCGCAGGTCTCGCAGCGCACGGTGATCGGTGCGGCGACGAGGTCGAGCACGGCATGTTCCATGCGGCTGCCGGTCGCGGCGAGTGGAAACGCATTGCCGAGAAGTTCCGGCACGACGCCGGCGAGCGGGCCGATACGCACGCGGATGCGGGTGGCACGTTGCGCCCGATGCTGGCGGATCACGTCGCCCACCTGCTCGATGAGCGCCTGCGCCACGGCCAGTTCATGCACGGGTCTCCTCCAGAATCTGGTCGAACAGTTCCCAGGCGGTGCGTGCGTCGGCCTCGGTGACTTTCTGGATTGCGTAGCCGACGTGCACCATGACGAAGTCACCGACTGCGGGGAGTTCGTCCTGCATCATGAACAGGCTGACGTCGCGCCACACCCCCTTCGCCTGGCAACGGGCGGTGAAGCCCTCGATAGAGTCGATCTGCATCGGTATGGCGAGGCACATGGGCGGCAATCGGTGGCGGCAGTGGGTTCGAGTATAGGTGATTTGATCCGTTTGCGGCCTGGGTGGATGGCAATATAGCGCATCGATCCGGATTGCCGTGAGCAAGGCAATACCTGAGTGAAACCTGTGGTTGCCATTCTTCTGGACAAAGCTTAGATTGCCCGTATGAAGACGCTCGTGCTGGGTATCGGCAACACGCTGCTCACCGATGAGGGAATAGGCGTGCATGTGCTGCGCGCGCTGGAGCCGGACCTCGGCCGACGTGACGATGTCACCCTGCTCGATGGCGGAACGCTCTCGTTCACCCTTGCGGGACCCATCGAGGAGGCGGATGCGCTGATTGTTGTCGATGCCGCCAACATCCGGAACAAGGCGGGTGAGTGGGCGGTTCTGGAAGGGGACGACATGGATGCCTTTCTCACCGGCAACCGCAAGGCCTCGGTGCACGAGGTGGGACTCGCCGATCTGCGCGCGATCGCGCTGCTCGCGGGACACTGGCCCGAGCGGCGCGCGCTCGTCGCGATCCGCCCCGAGTTTGTCGGCTGGGGCGAACTCCCCACACCGGCTGTTGCCGCCGCCATTGCGCCAGTGTGCGCGGCAATCACGGAACGCATCCGGTCCTGGCAGCATGCCGCCTGAGCTCATCCCCATCCAGATCGCCGTCGAGCCGTCGGGCAATGCCCGGCCGCTGCTGCACGAGGTCGCCGAATTGCTGAAACGCCTGCTGGAAACCGGTGAGCCGTCGACCATCGACCTCAGTGCGCTGCCGCTCAATCCCGCCGACCTCGACTGGCTGCAAACCCGTCTGGGCGAAGGCGAGGTGAGCTGTCAGGTACAGGCCAACGGCGAATCCACGCTGGACGAAACCGCCTGCCGGGGCGTGTGGTGGGTGACGCACCGCAACGAGCGTGGCTCGGTCGTGGCTCAATTCATCGAGGTGGCCTTCGTGCCGGAGCTTCTCAAGGCGCATCCGCAGGACATCGAGGCCGGCCGCGAGCAGCTTGAAGTACTCATCTCCGAACTCTAGACTGGAAGCAGAACCCGTCCATCCACATTGCTCAGGGAGGCAGGCATCATGCAGGGTCCATTGATCGACACGCTCGTGCGACAGGGTATCGGCCGACGCACCTTTCTCAAGTATTGCGCGACGCTCGCATCGATGATGGCGCTGCCGCCGGCGGCCGGGCGCGCGATGGCCGATGCGCTGGCGGCGGCACGGCGGCCATCGGTGATCTGGCTGCCGTTCCAGGAATGCACCGGCTGCACTGAGTCGATGACGCGATCCCACTCGCCGACCATCGAGGGCATGATCTTCGACATGATCTCGCTCGATTACCACGAGACCTTGATGGCCGCCGCCGGCCAGCAGGCCGAGGAAGCCCTGCATGCCGCGATGAAGGAGAATTCCGGCAAGTATCTCCTGATCGTCGACGGCTCCATCCCGCTCGGCATTGACGGTGCCTATTCCTGCATCGCTGGCCGCACCAACGTCGACCTGCTCAAGGAAGCTGCGGCGGGCGCTGCCGCCATCGTGGCGATGGGCACGTGTGCCGCCTTCGGCGGCATCCCCAAGGCGAAGCCGAATCCGACCGGCGCGGTAGCCGTTTCCGACATCGTCAAGGACAAGCCCATCGTCAACGTTCCAGGCTGCCCGCCCATTCCGGTGGTGATGACCGGCGTGCTGGCGCACTATCTCACCTTTGGCAGCCTGCCCGAACTCGACGACAAGCTGCGCCCGACCGCGTTTTACGGCGAAACCATCCACGACCGCTGCTACCGGCGACCGTTCTATGACCAGGGCAAGTTCGCCAAGACCTTCGACGACGAGGGCGCACGCAAGGGCTGGTGTCTGTTCGAGCTGGGCTGCAAGGGGCCGGTGACGCACAACGCCTGCGCCACGACGAAGTGGAACGGCGGCACCTCGTGGCCGGTGGAATCCGGGCATGGCTGCCTGGGCTGCTCCGAGCCCGATTTCTGGGATGCCGGCGGGTTCTACAAGGCGCTGTCGATGCCGGCCGATCCACTGAAGATGGGGGCCGCGGCGGCCGTTGCCGGTGCGGCGGCAGGGGTGGCGGTCAGTTTCGCCAATCGCGGCAAGAAGCGTGCGGCGCAGGTCACGCACGAGACGACGACTCTGGCCGATCTGGAGAAATGAGCATGGACGCCTTGGAACTGCTGACCTGGGCGCGTGGCCCGGGGCTCAACATCGCACTGGGTATTTTCGTGCTCGGCGTGGTGTGGCGCCTGATCGAAATCTATTCGCTGGGGCGCAGGACCGATCTGGCGCCGGCCCGCCAGCACGCTGGCGCATCCGGCCTGCACACCGTGTTGCGCCGCTCGGTTCCGCCACCGGGCATGCTGAGGAGTTCGCCGGTGAGCTATATCGGCGGATTCGTCTTTCACATCGGGCTGGCGCTGATCGTGTTCCTGTTCGCGCCGCACATCCTGCTGATCCGCGATCTCACCGGCCTGTCCTGGCCGGCGTTGCCTTCGCAGTTCATCGACATGGTGACGGTGGTGACGCTGGTGGCGATGGTGGTGGTGCTGGTCGACCGCATCAACAAGCCGGCCAAACGCTTTCTCAGTACCTTCGGCGACTGGTTCACCTGGGCGGTGACCTTTCTGCCGGTACTGACCGGATGGATGGCCGTGCAGCATCTGTTGCTGCCGTACACGCTGATGCTCGCGCTGCACATCCTGTCGGTGGAACTGCTGCTGGTGGTGCTGCCATTTACCAAGCTGATCCACGCCTTCACCCTGTTCGGCTCGCGCTGGTATGCCGGCCGGATCAATGCGCACAAGGGGGTGCCGGTATGACTGCCACGCTGGAAAGAGGGCTGCACGCCCTCAAGGAAGTCATCGATGCGCCCATCGCCAGTTATTTCAGCAGTTGCGTGCATTGCGGCCTGTGTGCCGAGGCCTGCCTGTTCTATACGGAAACGGGTGACCCTCGCTATACGCCGATCCACAAACTCGAGCCGCTGCGCCGCGTGTACGAGCAGGAATACACTCTGCTGGGGCGCCTGAAGAAGGGGCTGGGGCTGTCGAAGCCCGTGACCGATGCCGAACTCGATGCCTGGCAGGATCTGGTCTACGACAGTTGCACGATGTGCGGGCGCTGCTCGCTGGTGTGCCCGGTCGGCAACGACATCGTCTACATGGTACGCAAGCTGCGCGAGGGCATGGCAGCGTCCGGGCACGTGCCCGACGGCATCCGCAACGCGACCCGACGCACGGTGGAAATCGGCGGGCCGATGGGCCTGAAGTGGCCGGCGGTCGCCAACGTCATCCGCAAGGTGGAAGAAGCCACCGGCCTGAAGGTTCCGGTGGATCAAGCCGGCGCCGACTATCTCGTCCTGCTGTCGTCGATGGAGATCGTCAACTACCCCGAATACATCGAGGCGCTGGCGAAAATCTTCCACAAGGCGGGGATCAGCTTCACGGTCGCTTCCGATGCCTTCGAGGCGACCAATGCCGGCATCCAGATCGGCAACTCGGACCTTGCGAAAGTGATCGTGTCGCGCATCGTCGACGCCGCCGAACGCCTGAAGGTGAAGCGCGTCCTGTCGCCCGAATGCGGCCACGCCTACATGGCGATCCGTTGGGAAGGACCGAACCTGATCGGCCGCCCGTATGCCTTCGAGGTGGTGCACGTGCTGGAACTGCTCGACGAGCTGCGCGGCAAGGGCATGCTGAAGATGAAGAGCAAGATCAAGGATCCGCTCATCCTGCACGACCCCTGCCAGATCGTGCGTCGTGGCGGCGTGCTGCAAGCGCCGGAGCCACTGATCCAGGAGGTGGCGGAGCGCTACATCCCCATCGCCGACAAGCAGAAATGGAACTGGTGCTGCGGCGGGGGCGGCGGGGCGTCGGCCATTCACACCGAGGAGGCCGAGGCGTTGCGTGCCAAGGCCTTCCAGGTGAAGAAGCGCCAGATCGAATCGACGGGCGTCAACACCATGGTGACGTTCTGCGCCAATTGCCGCATCGTGATCGAGGAAGGCTTCGACCACTACCAAATGGATACCCGGCTGCTCGGCCTGACCGAGCTGCTGGCCGAGCATCTGGAGGAATGAACCCATGAGCAGCACTGCAGAACGCGTCGTCGTCGACCCCATTACGCGCATCGAGGGCCATCTGCGCATCGAGGCGCAGACCGACGACAGTGGCCGCATCACCGAAGCCTATTCGGCGGGGACCATGGTGCGCGGCATCGAGATCATCTTGCGCGGACGTGACCCGCGCGATGCCTGGGCGTTTGCCCAGCGCATCTGCGGCGTCTGCACCCTCGTGCACGGCATGGCGTCGGTGCGCGCGGTGGAGGATGCGCTGCACCGTGCCATCCCCGACTACCGCATTCCGCACAACGCCGAACTGATCCGCAACCTGATGATCGCGGCGCAGTTCGTGCACGATCACGTCATGCACTTCTATCACCTGCATGCACTCGACTGGGTCGACGTCGTGTCGGCGCTCAAAGCCGACCCCAAGGCCACCTCGGCGCTGGCGCAAAGCCTGTCGAGTTACCCGAAGTCGTCGCCGGGCTATTTCGCCGACGTGCAGAAGAAGGTCAAGACCTTCGTCGAGCAGGGCCAGCTCGGCATCTTCTCCAATGCCTACTGGGGCCATCCCGCCTACAAGCTGCCGCCGGAAGCCAACCTGATGGCGGTGGCGCACTATCTGGATGCACTGGCGTGGCAGCGCGAAGCGGTCAAGCTGCATGCCATTTTCGGCGGCAAGAACCCGCACCCCAACTTCGTCGTCGGCGGCGTGCCGTCGGCCATCTCGGTGCACACCGGGGGCGGGCACGGCAAGGGGCCGCACTACCGGGGCGGCCAGGACGCCACCTCGCTCAACATGGTGGGCTTGCAGACGGTGCAGAACGTCATCCGCCAGATGCGCGATTTCGTCGATCAGGTGTATCTCCCCGACATTCTCGCCATCGCGGGCTTTTACAAGGACTGGGGATCGCGTGGCGAGGGGCTGGGCAACTTCCTGTCTTTCGGCGATCTGCCGTCGAAAACGTTCTGGGACACCGACAGCTATATGATCCCGCGCGGGGTGGTGCTCGGACGCGACCTTTCGACGCTGCACCCCATCGATCTCGATGCCGACGCCGAGATCCAGGAGTTCGTCAGCCATTCCTGGTACAAGTACAGCCAGGGCGATGCGACCGGCCTGCATCCGTTCAAGGGCGAGACCGAGCTCGCCTACAGCGGCCCGAAGCCGCCGTACAAGCACCTCGACGTCGAGAAGAAATACTCCTGGCTGAAGTCGCCGCGCTGGCAGGGCAAGGCCATGGAGGTCGGGCCGCTCGCACGCGTCCTGGTGATGGTGGCCGCGGGCAACGCGCAGGCCAAGGAACTTGTCGATCACACGCTGAAGACACTGGATGTGCCGATCGAGGCGCTGTTCTCCACGCTCGGACGCACCGCGGCGCGTGCGCTGGAATCGAAGATTCTCGCCGACGCCATGCAGGGCTGGTTCGATGCACTCATGGCCAACATCAAGGCGGGCGATCTCCGAACGTTCAACGATCAGTACTGGGATCCCTCGACCTGGCCAAAGCACATGCAGGGCGTCGGTCTGCAGGAAGCATCGCGTGGGGGCCTTTCGCACTGGCTCGTGGTCGACGACGGCAGGATCACCAACTATCAGGCGGTGGTGCCGACCACCTGGAACGCCGGCCCGCGTGACGCCAACGGACAGCCCGGTGCCTACGAGGCGGCGCTGCAGCACAACCATGTGCTGCACGACCCCAAACAGCCCATCGAGATCCTGCGCACCGTGCATTCCTTCGATCCCTGTCTTGCGTGCGCGGTGCACGTAACCGACCCGGATGGTGAGGAACTGATCGAGGTCAAGGTTCGTTGAATATCATGTCTTACTCTTTCGGAGCCCATGTCATGCCCATGATCCGCCGTCTTCGCCCCGCTGTGGCAGCGGGCCTTGCCCTCGCTGCCGGCAGTGCCGCGGCACACACCGGCGAGCACTCGATTTCCGGTTTCGCCAGCGGGTTCACCCATCCTTTCGCCGGCCTCGACCATCTGCTTGCCATGGTGGCGGTCGGCCTGTGGGCCGTAAAACAGGGCGGTCGCGCGCTGTGGGCCGTGCCCACAGCTTTCGTTCTTGCCATGGTTGCGGGCGGCGTGCTTGCAGGATGGGGCGGGGCGCCGCTGCCCCATCTCGAGACCGGCATCGCGGCGTCCGTGCTCGTGCTCGGCCTCGCCGTCCTGATGCGGCGGCAGATTCCGGTCACGCTGGGTGCCGCGGTGGCGGCGGGCTTTGCATTGTTTCATGGCTATGCCCACGGTTTGGAGATGCCGCAAGCTGCGGCACCCGCGCTGTACGGCCTCGGTTTCGTGACGGCCACCGCCACGCTGCACGCGGCTGGCATCGCCGGCGCGCTGTTCGGGAGGCAGGCGATCCACTTCGCCGGCGCAGTCATTGCCGCGAGCGGCGCGGCGCTGCTCTGGCTGGCCTGACTCACCCCGATGGACGAACCTCTGCGGCGGCTCCTGGAGGCCGAGACGCGCGCACAGGCGGTGGTCGACGCCGCCCGCCACGAGCGCGAAGCCATCGTCGAGGCGGCGCTGGCGGCGGCACACGATGCAGAGGCGCGCTTCGAAACGGGCCGCGCAGCGCTGCGCGTGCCCTTCATCGACGATGCGCGCGCGCGCGCCGAGCAGGCGATCGGCGAACTCGCGCGCAAGTACGGCGAGCGCCAACGCATGCTGCGCGAACTGGCCGCCCGCCACGAACGCGAAGCGGCCGACGCAGCACTGGCCCTGTTGCTCGATCCCGCTGCATGAGGTCTGCATCCGCCGACGCCTATCTCAATACCCGCGTCAGTCTGTTCGCCGGACGTCTGTGGCCGGACGCCGCGCTCGACGCGCTGATTGCCGCCGATGAGAGCGTGGTCACCGGCGAACTCGCGCACAAGGGACTGACGACGCTCGCGCCGCAGGGCGAACAGGCCGGTGGTTCGCTGGAGCAGCGCATCGTCGCGCAGGTTCTCGACGAGACGCGCGTGCTCATCCGCCCGCTCGCCGGCGGCGCGCGCGATTTTCTCTCCTTCTGGACCGCGCGCTTCGAGATGTCCAACGTGAAGACGCTGCTGCGCAGCAAGATGAACGGCGAGCGCGCCGCCGTGGCGCTCGCGCGCCTCACGCCGATGGGGGCGTTCGGCCGCCTCGACGGGGAGGCGCTCGCGCACGCCGAGGATACCGGCGAACTGCTGCGACGCCTGGAAGCGGGGCCGTATGCCGCCATCGTGCGGCACGCGAGACGTGCTTTCGAGCAGAGCCGCGACCCCTTCGTCCTCGATGCCGCGCTCGACAAGGGCTACTACGAAGGGCTGGTGGCACGCGCACAGCCACTGGAAACGCGCCTCGGGGCACCGCTGCGCGGCCTCATGGCGGCACTCGTCGATCGCATCAATCTGGTGTGGCTGCTGCGCTACCGCTTCAACTACAGCCTGCCGCCGGCGCAGGTGTATTACCTGCTGATCGGTGCGCGCTACGACCTTCCCGCCGCCCGTCTGCGCGAACTCGCGCAACTTGGCAGCCTGCCGGCGGTGCTCGACGCGCTGCCGGCACCCTGGCGCGCGCGGCTGGCCGGCGCCCTCGACATTCCCGCGGTGTTTGCACGCATGGAGCGGGCGGGGGCCGAATACGCGCTGCACGTGCTGCGCTCCGATGCCCCCCCCCTTGCGCGCGCCTTCGCCTACCTGATCCTGCGCGAACGCGATCTGCGTGCGCTGCGCGCCGTGTTGCGCGGCCGCCGTCTTGGCCTTGGCGCCGCGGCTGTTCGTCTCGCGCTGCAGCGGTCGCCGGAGAGTCTGCACTGACATGCTGCGCCCCGAGCCTCTCTATCGCATCCAGCTCGTGCTGCTCGCGTCCGAGGCGCAGGACGCCGCACTCGCGCTGGCCCGCTTCGGTGCTTTCAGCCCTGCGCCCGGCGGCGCTGATGCACTGGCGCAGACCCCGGCCGCGGCCTATCGCGAAGCCTGGCTGGAAGCCGAGGCTCGCCTGGCGAAGCTCCTCGCGCAGTGCGGCGACACCGGCGCGCTCGAATTGCCGGCCGACGCGGAAGCGCCCTCGCTGGCGGATCTGGAGGAACTCAACGCCTGGCTGCAGGGCGTGTGGACCGCCTGTCTCGATTGCCATGACGCGACCCAGCGCCTCGATGAGACACATATCCGTCTCGCCGCGCTGGAGGATACGCTCGCCCGCCTGGAGCGCCTCGACCTCGATCTCGGACGTCTGCTGCGTCCCGACAGTCTGCTCGCGGTTCGGCTCGGCAGCCTGCCTGCGGACAACGTGCGGCGTCTGAACGAAGCGCTGGCGCTGAGCGGCCATGTGCTGTCGCGCTTCGACCAGTCGGGCGACCAGGTTTACGCGGTGATCGCCGGGCCGCGCGTACGTCATGGCGAAGTGCGCGGCCTGCTTGCGCAGGCGGGCTGGCGCGAACTGGAACTCCCCGACGAATTGCGCACCCATCCGCGGGCCGCACGCGACTGGCTGGAGCGCACGCGTCGGCAGGTGGAGACGCAAAGTGGCGCGCAGTGCGAGGTGCTCGACGGACTGCGGGGACGTTTCGGCCCGCGGCTGCACGAAGCGCGGCAGCGTCTGGCGCTGGCGCGTCCGCTCGCCGAGGCCGCACGCGCGGGCGTAAGGGGTCAGGGCGGCCTTGCCGCGCTGACCGGCTGGGTGCCGCAACGCCGCCTCGCGGCACTGCGCGCGACGCTCGACGCACGCTTCCATGGCCGTTACTGGCTCGATCTGCGCGAACCGGGCCCGCACGACGTCGCCGCCGTCCCGTCGCTGGTGCGCTACCCGCCCTGGCTTGCGCCTTTCGTCCCGCTGGTCAAGAGTTATGGCGTGCCGCGTTATGGCGAATTCGATCCGGCCTTGCCCTTCGCCTTCGCCTGGCTGCTGCTGTTCGGCGCCATGTTCGGCGATGTCGGGCACGGCGCCGTGATCGTTGTTTTGGCGGCCGGACTCGCGCGCCGCCTCGGCCGGATCGCCTGGGTCGGGGCGGCGGCGGGCGCCGCGTCGATGGTTTTCGGCGTGCTGTATGGCAGCGTGTTCGGTTACGAGACGCTGATCGAGCCGCTGTGGCTGTCTCCGCTGCACGATCCGATCCGCATGCTCACACTCGCCGTCGGTTTTGGCGTCGGCTTCATCGTCTGCACGCTGCTCGTCAACGCCTGGAACAAGGCGGCCGCCGGGCACGCCGGCGAAGCGTTGTTCGATTCCGGCGGGCTTGCCGGACTCGCGTTCTATCTGGGCGCGGTTGGCATTGTCGCCAGCCTCGTCGGCGCCGCCGACCTGCTGCCGCAGGCGGCGTGGCTGGCCGTCGGCGGACTGGCCGTGGTTGCCGCTTTCAAGTGGGCTGAAACACGCACCGCACCCGGCGAACGGATCCTGGTCACCGCCATCGAAACCCTGGAAACCGGCATTGGCCTGTTTTCGAATACCCTCTCGTTCATGCGCGTGGCGGCTTTCAGCCTCAACCACGTTGCGCTGGCGCTGGCGGTGTTCACCCTGGCCGGCGGACTCGGTGCCACGGGACACTGGATCGCTGTTGTGCTGGGCAACGTCGTGATCATTGCCCTCGAAGGCGCCATCGTCGCCATCCAGGCCATGCGCCTGATGTATTACGAGGGTTTTTCGCGCTTTTTCAACGGCGACGGGACGGAATTTGTGCCATTGCGGGTGGCGGTGAACGGTGAGCAGTGAACGGTGGGAATGGGGACGCGCATTGGCCGCTGCCCGTTCTTCAATACAAGGGAGAAAATCATGATGGGGCTGGTCGGAGTGTTGGCGCTGCCGGTGGTGGCGACGCTGGGTGTCGGAGTGTGGATGGAGCTCAAGCCGCGGCCGTCGACGGCGCGCTGGCTGCGTGGCGGCCTGCTGGCCAACCTGCTGCTGTTCGCCGTGACGCTCGCAACGGTGATGGGACTGGGCGTGCAGGAAGTCCTGGCCGCGGAACCGGTGGCGGCGGCGGACATTTCGCTGGGCCGCGGGCTCGCCCTGCTCGGCATCGGCCTGCCGACGGGGCTCGCCGCCATCGCCGCGGCGCTGGCGCTGGGGCCGATCGGTTCGGCTTCGCTTGCCGTCATCGCCGAGAAGCCCGAGATGTTCGGCCGTACACTCATTTACCTGGGCCTCGCGGAAGGGGTGGCGATCTACGGCCTGGTGATGTCCATTCTCCTGCTGGACAAGATTTGATGCCGTCGCGCGTGGATTTTGCCCCGGACCTGGCGCGCCTGGTCGTGTTGGGCAGCGCCGGACTGGCGGAGGGCTTTCGCCTCGTCGGTGCCGAGGTTCATGCCGACGCCGATGCCGCCGCACTCGACCGCGTGCTCGAAGACCTCACACGCAGCGGGGACGCCGCACTCGTTCTGCTGGAATCCACGCTTGCGCGCGTCGGCAGCCCTTGGCTCGAACGCCTGCGCAACGAGGGCGGACGAATCGTCATCACCGAACTGCCGCCATTACCGTCGCCCGAGGCCTACGCGCCGGCCGTCGACGAGGTGGTGCAGACGGTGTTGGGGCCGGATGCGTTGCGCGCGGATTGAGCGGCATGGGTCGAGGGTGTTCTTGAGGTGTCCGACTTGACGATTGTGTTCCAACGAATTGAGGAAATGGCAAACAATGGATGATGTCTCGCAGGTTGCGCAACTCGAGGAGGCCCTGCTGCAGCAGGCCGGATCGCTTGCCCGCGAACATCTGAAGAATGCCGAAGCGTCGCGCGCGCGCATCCTCGCCGACTCGGCGGAGAAGCTGAAATCGGAGGAGGCCCGCGAAGTGCTCGCAGCCAAGGTCGAGGCGGAGCGTCTCGTGCGGCGGAAAACGCAGGCGGCCGAAACGCGGCTCGCGGCCGAACTCGACCGCCTGCGCTGGGCACTCACCGAGGCTGCGCTCGCGGAGGTGAAACGCGCCTTCCACGAACTGGTGCAGGACGACACGCGCTATCCCGGCGTCATCGAAGCCTGGCTTGCCGCCGCGGCGCAGGCGCTGCCGCCCGGGGATCTCGTCGTCGAAATGCGGGGCGAGGACGAACATCGCCTCGCGCCACGGTGGCCCGATCTCGCCGCGCGTGCCGCGCCGGATCGTTGCGCGACGCTGGCTGTGCACCGCCAGCCAAGCGAGGGGGGACTTCGCGTGCGGCTGGCTGATGGCCGCGCCCAGGTCGACCAGACCTTCGAAGCGCGCCAGGCGCGACTCGCCGACGAACTCGCACGCGTGGCGATGGAACGCCTGTTTGCCAGCGCGCCGGATCTGGGGACACTGGTTCATGGGTGAGGAGGAAGCGGTGAGCAGTGAGCAGTGAGCGGTGGTGGTGACGGTGTTCGACCGCTCACCGCTCCCCGTTCACCGCCTTCCGCTCCCACATTCATAAAAGACGATGGGCAAGATTCTCGAAATCAACGGACCGCTGGTCAAGCTCGAACTGCCGCAGACGCTGATCGGCGAGCAGGTGCGCGTGGGACGCATGGGGCTGGTCGGCGAGGTGATCGGCCGCGACGGCGACACGGCACTGGCACAGCTTTACGAGGACACCGCGGGACTGCGACCCGGCGAAGCCGCCGAGGGACTTGGCTGGCCGCTGTCGGTGGAACTCGGACCGGGGCTCCTCGGTGCCATCTTCGACGGCGTGCAGCGACCCTTGCACGCCGTGCGGGCACACAGCGGCGACCGCATCGCACGCGGCGTCTCCGTGCCGGCCCTGTCGCGTGAGGCACGCTGGCGGTTCGTGCCCGAGGCGCAGGCTGGCCGCACGCTTGCCGGTGGCGACGTGCTCGGCACGGTGCAGGAAACCGCATCGATCCGCCACCGCATCCTGGTGCCGCCGTTGCTGCGTGGCGAACTGCTGGAACTCGCGCCGGAAGGCGACTATACGGTGGACGAAACCATAGGCCGGGTGAAGCTCGCCGACGGCCGCATCGAGAAACTCGCGCTGTTCCATCGCTGGCCGGTGCGCACGCCGCGCCCGTTCCGCGAGCGCGACCATGCCGTGGCGCCGCTCATCACCGGACAGCGCATCCTCGACACCTTCTATCCGCTGCTGAAGGGCGGCAAGGCAGCGATTCCCGGCCCCTTCGGCGCCGGCAAGACCATGCTGCAGCAGCAGATCGCACGCTGGTGCAACGCCGAGATCGTCGTCTACGTCGGCTGCGGCGAGCGCGGCAACGAGCTGACCGACGTGCTCGAGTTCATGCCCCAACTCACCGATCCGCACACTGGCCGGCCGCTGATGGAGCGCACCCTGCTGGTCGCCAACACCTCCAACATGCCGGTGGTCGCGCGCGAGGCCTCGGTCTATGTCGGCATCACGCTCGCCGAGTATTTCCGCGACCAGGGCTATGACGTGGTCATGGTCGCCGACTCCACCAGCCGCTGGGCCGAAGCGCTGCGCGAGGTGTCCGGCCGGCTCGGCCAGATGCCGGTGGAGGAGGGCTATCCTGCCTATCTCGGTTCGCGCCTCGCGGCCTTCTACGAACGCGCGGGACGCGTCGAGACGCTTGCCGGCGATCACGGTTCGGTGACCCTGATCGGTGCGGTGAGCCCGCCCGGCGGCGACTTTTCCGAACCCGTCACCAGCCATACGAAAGAGATCATCCAGACGTTCTGGGCCCTGTCGAAGGAGCTTGCCGACGCGCGCCATTACCCCGCAGTCGACTGGCTGGAAAGCTTTTCCGGCTACGTGAAGTCGGCCGCGAAATGGTGGACCGAGGAAGTTGATCCCCAATGGGAACGCGCGCGCGCCGCAGCGCTGGATCTGCTCGCCGCTTCGGAGGAATTGCAGCGCATCGTCAATCTCGTCGGCGTCGAGGCTTTGTCGTCCGAACAGCGCTGGACGCTGGAATCCGCGAGTCTGCTCAAGGAAGGCCTGCTGCAGCAGGCCGCCACCGACGAGATCGACAGCTTCGCCTCGCCGCAGAAGCAGTTCGCGCTGCTCGCCGCGCTGCTGGAAATCCACCGGCAGGGGCTGAAACTCGTAAAGCGCGGCGTGCCCGCCCGCCGCCTCATCGAGTTGCCGCTGCTGGCGCAGGCGCGACGCTGGAAGAGCCAGCACGGTTCGGACGACATCGAGGCGCTGAAAGCGAAGATTGCCAAAATTCCGCAGGCGTTCGAGCCGCTGCTGGAAGAATACGTGACGGAATCGGAGGGGGGATGAACAGGGCGGCGAGCTTGCGGAGCAGGACGAGGTTTGGCGGATGGTCCGGCGCGGACGATGCGCTGGCCTCATTCTCTCTCTCGACCGCTCGCCCGCGAGGGGAGAGGGGTTGGCAAAAACTCGGAGCCATGCCATGAAGCACGTCGAATTCCGCACCGCCGCATCCGCTCAGGGCGGACTCGTCGTCATGGACGGCGTGCCGGGCGTCGCGGCGGGGTCGCGCGTGCAACTGCGCGATCATGCCGGACGCCTGCGCTCGGGGCTGGTCATCCGCAGCGCCGATGACGCTGTGCTCGTTGAGGTCTTCGAAGGCACCGACGAACTCGATCTCGAACGCACCTGGGTGCGTTTCCTCGACGAGCCTTTCCGCCTGCCGCTGTCGCGCGATATTCTCGGTCGCGTGTTCAACGGCGCCGGCCTGCCGCGTGACGGGCGCCCGCCTATCGTTTCCGCCGATCGCCGCGACATCAACGGTGAGCCGCTCAATCCCGCAGCGCGCGCCTATCCACGCGAATTCATCCAGACCGGCATCTCCGCCATCGACGGCATGAATTCGCTCACCCGCGGGCAGAAACTGCCGATCTTTTCCGGAAGCGGGCTGCCGCACAACCGGGTGGCGGCGCAGATCGTGCGCCAGGCGCGGCTCCTGGGCGAAGCGTCGGCCGAGTTCGTCGTCGTGTTCGCCGCGTTTGGTGCCTCGCATGCCGATGCGCGCTTCTTCCAGGAGAGCTTCGAGGAATCCGGCGTGCTCAACAAGGTGGTGATGTTCCTCAACCTTGCCGACGAGCCTGTGATCGAACGCCTGCTGACGCCGCGTGCTGCGCTTACCGCCGCCGAGTATCTCGCCTTCGACCTCGACTATCACGTGCTGGTGGTGATGACCGACATGACCGCCTACGCCGAGGCGCTGCGCGAAGTCGCGGTGCTGCGCGGCGACGTGCCGGCACGCAAGGGCTATCCGGGTTACCTCTATTCCGATCTCGCCGAGATCTACGAGCGGGCCGGACGCATCAAGAACCGGCGCGGCTCCATCACCATGATCCCCGTGTTGTCCATGCCGTCCGACGACATCACCCATCCGATTCCCGACCTCACCGGCTACATCACGGAGGGCCAGATCGTGCTCGGGCGCGAGCTCGCCAACCAGGGCGTGTACCCGCCGGTCACCGTGCTGCCGTCCCTTTCAAGATTGATGAAGGACGGCATCGGCAAGAACTTCACCCGCGAGGACCACCCGCACGTCGCCAGTCAGCTCTTCGCCAGCTACGCCCGCGCGCTGGAAGTACGTGGCCTGGCCGCCATCATCGGCGCGGAGGAATTGAGCGACACCGACCGCCGCGCGCTCGATTTCGCCGAAGCCTTCGAGCGCCGTTTCATCGGCCAGGGCGAGGACGAAGACCGCAGCATCCACGAAACCCTCAACCTCGCCTGGGACCTGTTGTCCATGCTGCCGCCCGAATCGCTCATCCGCGTCACCGAGGAGGAACTGGCGAAGTATCACAGGGGGGCGGCATGAAACGGGTGAGCGGTCAGCGGTAAGCGGACAACTCCGCCGCGCTGCCACCCGTGCCACTCGCCACTCACCAATGAAAAAACGCCTCTCCGTTCCCCCGACCAAGAGCGCGCTGCTGCAGGTCAGCCGTCAAACCCGCTTTCTCGAACAGGGTCGGCAGATGCTGGAAAAGAAGCGCGATCTGTTGACCCGCCTGGTCTACGAACGTCTCGCACAGTACCGCACACTGCGCGCTCAGGCGCAGGGCGAACTCGCCGAGGCCTACCGCTGGCTCGGCATCGTGCAGATGCGCATGGGCGCGCAGATGCTGCAACAGGCATCCACGGGGATGGGGCCGGCGGTGGCGATCCGCGTCGTCGCGCGCTCCAGCGTCGGCGTCGAGTATCCCAGCGTCAGCGCCGAGCCGTTGCCGTTGCAGCCGGTCGGCCTGATGTGGACCGACGTCAGTTTTGACGAAGCGCGCCAGCGCCTGCGCGAGCTGACGGTGACGCTGGCACACCTGGGCGAGGCGGAGAACGCCCTGTGGCGCCTGCTCGCCGCCAGCCGCAAGACGCAAAAGCGCGTCAATGCACTAAAGTACAACATCATCCCGCGCTACCGGGCGACGGTGCAGCACATCCGCGCCGCGCTGGAAGAGGACGAGCGCAACACGCTGTTCCAGATCAAGGTACTGCGCGCCCGTCCAATTGTCTGATAGACCTCGACGGATGCACGCCGCCATGAAAGCACAGCCACATCCATTCCTGCGACCGCTTCCCGAGGGGCTGGAGGCGCTGGTCGAGCTTGCCCTCGATCTGCGCTGGACCTGGAGCCATGCGGCCGACACACTGTGGCAGGAGATCGATCCTGCGGTGTGGGCGCGCACCGGCAATCCCTGGCTGATCCTGCAGAGCGTGTCGCAGCGGCGTCTTGACCTGCTGGCGAAGGATCCCGCATTTCGTGCCGAACTGGCACGCCTCGACCAGTCGCGGTGCGACTATCTCACGGGAGCGGAGTGGTTCGGCGCAAACCATGCGGAGCAGGATATCCTCATTGCCTACTTCAGCATGGAATACGGCCTGGCGGAGGCGCTGCCGCTGTATTCGGGCGGCCTGGGCGTGCTGGCCGGCGATCACCTGAAGACGGCGAGCGATCTGGGCGTGCCGCTGGTCGCCGTCGGCCTGCTCTACCAGGAAGGCTACTTCCGCCAGATGCTCGACGCACGTGGCAGGCAGCTTGAAATCTATCCCTACAACACGCCGACCAGCCTGCCCATCACGCCGGTGCGCAATGACAGCGGCGGCTGGCTGGGGGTGCCGATCCAGTTGTCGGGAAGGGTGCTGGTGTTGCGCGTATGGCAGGCGCAGGCCGGACGCGTCACGCTGCTTCTCCTCGACAGCAACGACCCGATGAACAGCCCGGCCGACCGCGGCATCACCGGCAAGCTGTACGGCGGCGGCGTGGAAATGCGGCTGATGCAGGAGATCGTGCTCGGCATCGGGGGCTGGCGGGTGCTGGAAGCGCTCGATCTGCACCCGGACGTCTGCCATCTGAACGAGGGACACGCCGCGCTGGTAACGCTCGAGCGCGCGCGCGACTATATGCACCAGCACCAGGTGGATCTGGCTGAAGCGATCTGGGCGACGCGCGCCGGCAACGTGTTCACCACCCACACTCCCGTTGCCGCGGCCTTCGACACCTTTCCCATGGCGCTATTGAAGGAGTACGGCGGCCAGTTCGCACGCGAGATCGGCGTTGCCCCCGACGAACTGCTGGCACTGGGGCGTCTCGACCCGCGCAACGGCAACGAGGCGTTCAACATGGCGTTTCTCGCTGCGCGCACCTGCGGCTGGATCAACGGCGTCAGCCGGCTGCACGGCGAGGTGAGCCGGCGCATATTCCAGCCGCTCTACCCGCAGTGGCCGGAACGCGAGGTACCCGTGTGCCACATCACCAACGGCGTGCACGTACCGTCGTGGGATTCGCCCTGGGCGGACGAGATATGGACCGAAGCAAGCGGCAAGGAGCGCTGGCGCGGATCCCTGGAAGCGCTTGCCGGCGCGATCCATGCGCTCGACGACGATACCCTGTGGTCGCTGTGCGGTCGCGAGCGCCATGACCTGGTGCGTTACGCCCGCCTGCGTCTGGCTCGTCAGATGGGACAGCGTGGCGCCACCGCCGAGGCGCTCAGGCAGGCCGACCATGTGCTCGATCCGAACGCACTGACCCTGGGCTTCGCCCGGCGCTTCGCCGAATACAAGCGTCCCAATCTGCTGCTCACCGACCCCGATCGTCTGGCCCGCCTGCTGGTCGATCCCGCGCGCCCGGTGCAGATCATCGTCGCCGGCAAGGCTCATCCGCAGGATGAAAATGGCAAGCGCTTCATCCAGGCCTGGTCCGAATTCGTGAACCGGCCGGATATCCGCACGCGAGCTGTGTTTCTGGAGGACTACGACATGGCGCTGGCTCAGGAACTGGTGCAGGGTATCGACGTGTGGATCAATACGCCGCGTCGCCCGTGGGAGGCGAGCGGCACCTCGGGCATGAAGGTGCTGGTCAATGGCGGCCTCAATCTCTCCGAGCGCGACGGCTGGTGGGCGGAAGTGTGCAACGGGTCGTCGGAAGTGGGCTGGTCGCTCGGCGACGGTCAGGAACATCCGGAGCCGGGCTGGGACGCGGTGGAAGCCGAACAGCTGTATCGCCTGCTGGAAAGCGAAATCGTCCCGCTCTTTTATCAGCGCGACGCGCAGGGCATTCCGCGCGCGTGGGTGGCGCGCATGCGCGAGAGCATGTCGCAGCTCGCACCGCAATTCAGCAGCAACCGCATGCTGCAGGAATACGTGCGCGATGCGTATCTGCCCGCCGCTGCGGCGTTCCGGCGACGCGCCGCCGACAAGGGACGGCTGGCCACGGAACTTGCCGAATGGGAGATGTTCCTCAGGCAGCACTGGGACGCGATTCGCCTGAGCCAGCTCGAGATCCAGGCGCGTCCCGGTGGCTGGCATTTCACCCTGCACGTCTACCTGGGCGAGATCCTGCCGGAGCAAGTCCAGGTTCAGCTGTACGCCGATCCGCTTGATGGCGATGCGAGCGCTCCATGGATCATGCGGCCCACAAGCGCCATTCCAGGGGCCGCACACGGCTTCGCCTATGCTTGCGAAATCGACACCGTACGCCCGGCGGAGCACTTTACCCCACGCATCGTCGCGTGGCATGCACAGGCACGCGTTCCTGCCGAACTGAACCTGATCCGCTGGTACCACCCCTGATTACGGCGTCGTTCAGTGCAGACCATTCCGCATTGCAAACCAAAGAGACACGGAGACGCCGGGAAACCCACAAAACGTGGGTTCGTCACGCCGTTTCCCCCTTGCTCTCGGGGCGATGGATTGCGCGGTGTCTGCCTCACGAACCCTGCTTCGCCGGATAGCTCAGCCGCGTGCCTTCGACCTCGGCGAAAGACGTGAGCGTGTGCATCCGGTAACTGCTTCCCGAAAAAATTTCCACCACCGGCACGCCGTGCACGCCTAGGGCATCGGCCACCAGCGAGCGGTGACAGCGCCACGGCACCGCCTCCGCGCACATGATGGCGATGCGTTTCTCATGGCTCATGCGGATCAGTTCATCCAGCGCGGCGTCGAAGGCCGGTGTCTGCATGTAATCCGCATACCCGCGAAAGCTCTCGTTGCGCCAGCCTGTGTTGACCGAGTCCTTGTGTGGGTGACGCAAACCGCCCAAGGCCGGCATGGGCACGTAGTCGATTCCTGACGTCGGAAGGCTGGCAGCCAGCGCATCGGCGTTGAACTGCGGGTTGTGCCGCGAGCGCGGGATGCTGCGGATGTCGGCGAGCTGTTCGATGCCGTAGGTGCGTAGCACGGCAATGAACTCCGCGATCGTCCGCGACGAATGTCCGACGGTGAACACGCAGCCCTCGGGCCAGTGCGCGTCCCGTGGCGGAGAAAGTTTGCCCATCGTTCACGCTCCTGATGCATCGTGCGCCTGCACCAGCAAGACCGAGCCTGCAGGATCGTCAGCAAAAACTTCAGCGCATCCTATCATGTGCAGGAGGCGGACGCCGTCAACGCCGTCCTGCACAGTTACGGAGGCAATCATGAAACATACATCCGACTATCTGATCGTTGGTGCGGGCATGGCGGGCGAGGCCGCGGCGCAGGCCATCCGCAGCGCAGACGGCCGTGCGTCGATTGTGATGCTGGGCGCCGAGGCGCATCCGCCCTATGATCGCCCGCCGTTGAGCAAGGCACTGTGGAAGGGCGGCAAGGTGGAGGACATCTGGCGTCCGATCGACAAGGCCCGCGCCACGGTGCAGCTCGCCCGGCGCGCAACCCGGATCGATCGCGCCGCGCGCATCGTGCATGACGATGCCGGGAACGGCTGGCAATACGGCAAGCTGCTGCTCGCCACCGGCGGCGCGCCGCGCACGCTGCCCTTCGGTGAAGGCTTCATCCATTACCGCACCTATGACGATTACCTGCGCTTGCGCAAGAACGTCAGACCCGGTGCACGGATCGCCGTGATTGGCGGCGGGTTCATCGGCAGCGAAATTGCGGCGGCGATGGCGATGAACGGTTGCCAGACCACCATGCTGTTTCCGGGAGAAGCGATCGGGGGGCATGTCTATCCGACCGGGCTTGCCAGGTCGGTGACCGACTATTACCGCGAGCACGGCGTGGACGTGCGCAGCGGCGTCACAGTGAGTGGCGGCCGGGCCGATGCGGCCGGCGCCACGCTCGAGCTGTCCGACGGCAGCGCGCTGCAGGCCGACGCCGTGGTGGCGGGACTGGGCATCACGCCGAATGTGCAGCTCGCCCAGGAAGCGGGCCTGCAACTTGAGCTGGGCGGTGTGCGGGTCGACGCGCATCTGCGTACCTCCGATCCGCACATTTACGCTGCGGGGGATGTCGCGGCGTTTTCCGCACCTGCGCTGGGGCGAACCCTGCGCGTCGAGCACGAGAATGCCGCGCTCACCATGGGCCAGCGGGCCGGACTGTGCATGACCGGGCAGGACGCGCCCTACGACGAATTGCCTTTCTTCTATTCAGACTTGTTCGACCTCGGTTACGAGGCTGTCGGTGTACTCGATGCGCGCCTTGAAACCGTCGAGCAGTGGGTGACCCCGTTCCGTGAAGGCGTGGTGTATTACCTCGAAGCCGGACGTGTGCGCGGCGTGCTGCTGTGGAACGTGTGGGACCAGATCGATGCCGCCCGTGCGCTCATCGCAGACCCGGGTCCGTTCGACGCCGCGAACGTCCGCGGCCGGCTGCCCGTGGCGGGCTGACGCGGTCGAATCGCGATCCCGCGTCGTGTTACATGCCGAGCCTGGCAGCCAGTTCCAGCGGCCAGCGCACCGCTGCGGCAATTGCCAGGGCGACGCCGATGGAGAGCATGACCGAGTAGAACGCGTCGCGGCGGCCGAGCAGTTTGAGCATCATCGCGAACGTCGAGACGCACGGCACGTAAAACGTGAGGAACACGAGGAAGGTGGCAATCTGCGTGGTGTCCATCACGCGGTCCAGTTCCTGCGTGCCGAGCGCGGCGAATATCATCAGCAACGACAGTTCCTTGCGCAGCACGCCGAACAGAATGGGCACACCGAGCACCACGGGAAGCCCCAGCCACCACCCCGTCACCGGAGTGAGCACGAGATTGATCCAGGCATCGGCACCGAAATGCGCAAGCAGCGCCAGCACGATGCTGCCCGCCACCAGCAGCGGCAGCACAATGGTGACGATGTCGCGGCTGCGCTCCCAGGTGTTGGCCAGTACGGCGCGCAGCGTGGGAACGGCGTAGGGGGGGATGTCCTGAATCATGCCGGGCGTCGTCTCCGGGTAACGCCGCTTGAGCAGCTTGCCGACCAGGCTGACCACGACCGGGGCGAGCATGAACAGCCCAAACACGCCGAGGCCACCCAGATACTTGCCACCCACTGCAAGGATGATCGCCGAACGCGCGGAGCAGGGCAGGAAGGTAATCAGCAGTGCGGCGACGGTGCGGTCGCGGCCGTGCGTGACCGCTGCGGTCGCGGCCAGCGCCGGCACGTTGCAGCCCAGCCCCATGAGAAAGGGCAGGGCGACGCCGCCGTGCAGCCCGAGGCGATGGAAACCGCGGTCCACCACAAAGGCAACGCGATGCATGATGCCGGTTTCTTCGAGCAGGACCAGCAGCAACACCAGCGGAATCATGTAGGGGATGACGATGCCCGTCAGGCCGATGAAGCCGTCCAGAATGGCGCGTCCCACGACGCCTGTCAGGTCGGTCGGCTGCCAGGGTTCGGCCCACTCGATGATGCGTGCCACGGTGAGCGCATCGAGCATCGCGCTCACCTCGAACACGAAGAACAGCACCAGCGCGAACACCGCCAGGGTTCCGACGAACCCCCAGCGCGGGTGTAGGAACAGATCGTCTGCCCAACGTTGCCAGCGTGGCTGTTCGCCCTCCTGGCCGGGCCGGCTGGCGTCCTCGTGGCAGACCGCGGCGCGGTGGTGGCGGTCGGCATGGATTTCGTCGGCCAGCGCACGCGGCAGCGCCGCATCGGCGACGGCGCGCGCGGCGAGCAGTTCGGCATGGCGTGCCGGAAAATGTTCCAGCAGTTCCTGCGCGAAATAGCCATCGTTTTCCGCGAGCTGCAAGGTCAGCAGCGATTCGGGGACGGCGAAGGCCGCAGCCACGTCGGCATCGCGCGCGATGGCGGCGATGCCCGACAGCTGCGCCTGGATGTGCGGGCTGGGTAGACAGGGAGCCCGTTGCGCGTGCGCGGCGCCCGCGTTGCGCGCGGCACGCACCACCGCACTGAACAGATCGGCCAGCCCGATGCCCATGTGCGCCACGGTGGGCACGACCGGTGCGCCGAGTTTGGTGGACAGGCTGCGCACATTGAGGAATTGCCGGCGCGCGCGCGCCTCGTCCATGCGGTTCAGCGCGTACACCATCGGCTTGCCAAGCAGCATGAGTTCCTGCGCAAGTTCGAGATCGCGCGCCAGCGTGGTGGCATCCAGAACCACCAGCAAGACATCCGGCGCGGCGAAACTGTGTTCCGGCTGATACGTCTCGTGGCGCGCGATGGACGGCCAGCGGTCGCCCCACAACAGGTATTTCAGGACCACCGAGGCATCGTCGTCCGGGTGATGGAACCCATCGACCGAAGGCAGGGCCACCAGGGATATCTGGTCGATCCCCACCTCGACGATGCACTCCTCGTACGCCGGGCCGATGCCGGCGAGGCGCTCGTAGCGGGTTGCGGTGCTCGACGCGGCGCGAAAAATGCTGTGCTTGCCCGCCCCGGCATGGCCGACGATGGCGACCCGCGGGCGGCGGCTGCCACGCAGACTCGGCCCGACGAGAGGGGAAACGGTGACGGGCGTGGCCATGTCGAATATATCGCGATCGGTTTGTCCCGGATAGTCCATCGGGCACCCACGCGCCCCGGCGCTGGCGGCGTATGCAGTGCAAAACGGGAGTCGGATGCAAGACGCCCGAAGGCGTTTCTGTCTTTGCCAGATGGCAATCCGGGCACATATGAGAATGTCTCTCGTTTATAAATGTTTGACGTGCGGCTGTCAATTAAAATGGCGACAACCAAGGCATTCCACTGAAGAGCCGCGCGTGCTGCCAGCGAGGTCGTGCGCCAAGTTGACCGAATGGATGGGACAGATGAGTTCGCCAAGCAAATTGGCCCGGATTCACGTCCGGCATGTCGATTGCGCGAGCGGCGAAGCAGTTGTCGATGCCGAGAAGCATCGACAAAATCTTGTCACGTCTGGCTCAGGAAGGGATGCTGCTGGGTGTGAGCCGCGCGGCCAGAAGGGTGAACGGCTCGCCAGCCATCCCCGCTCCGCCGCCAGGGGGCGGCATACCGCCACCGATGCGCATCTGGCGCCGGCCCATCGACGTGTGGCCGGCTGGAACAGCCAGCGTTTCCTCGGCTGGGCGGTCAGGATCGAACGAAGCCAAGGTAGTTACCGAAACGTGGAGGCGTCACTACAATGACGTCCGACCGCATTCAAGCCTGGGTCAGCCGAGTAGGCCCCCGGCAGCATTCAGGCAATCATGCGGCAATGCCGCGAAACCCGAGGCCACCTTCCAGTGATCGAGTGGCCCGAAGAAATCCGGCAGGTCATTGCCCCGTGCGGGCGGCGCGGCTTTCGGGGTTCAACCCTGGCCGATCAGGAACGCATCGCGGTTTTTGGCGTCCTTTATCCAGTTCGGCGGCTTTCCGCGGCCCGTCCAAGTCGCACCGGTTTCCGGATTGCGGTACTTGGGTTTCCCGACGGTTCGCCTGACCGCGGCCCTGGACTTCCGGCTTCCGGTCGCCACGCCCTTGGCAGCCGCCTTGGTAACGCGCGCGCGAGGTGTTTTCGGTTGCAGATCGTCGACGGTCAGATCGTACGCCGCCATCATTGCGCAGATTTTCGCAATGATTGAGCGCACTTCCTTTTTCCGGATTTTCTCCGCCTGCTTCAGGATTTCTCCGGCTTTCGATTTCAGTTCTTGATATGTAGACATCAATGCTCCTTGGTTAGTCCATCCCTATGGATGGTCGTGATCCTACGCCACATAAATTTTATTGTACATCGCGATCCATGCAAAATTCGTCTAAGAGACGCTGGTTTAATCAGGTTTTTGTGATTGGTGCGCATGTAATCCACTGTTCTGTATGGAGGTGCGTTTCGATGTGTCGAATTAATCAGCGGTTCCCAAACTAACTCGTATTAGAGACAGCGTTACTCAGCAGTCACAAGTATGAGGTCGGCTGCAAATCGTAGAGTCCAATGGATTAAGCGGCTACCTGCATTGCATTGTATTGCCGGGTGAAAGCGGCGGGCGACAGATGGCCGAGTCGCGCCTGTTTTCTGATACGGTTGTAGAAGATCTCGATGTACTC
>JANJXF010000013.1 GCA_024709165.1 Thiobacillus sp.
ATTACTTAAGTCTCCAGGTTAGCTAACTCCGCGATCGTCGCGGTCCGATTTCGAACTTCAACCTGTCCTTGGCCGGGGCGTATCGCGAATCCGCTTCCGGTAGGCAAAGTCCTGAAACTTGCGTCAAGCGGCCGAGTGGCCCTTCAATTCGATCTTGACGTTCTGCTCGGCCGACAGGCTGGCATAGTATTTCTGCAGCACCTTCGCCACTTCGGGGCGGCTGAATTCGACTGGCAGGTCCTGGCCTTCGGAAAGCATGGCGCGAACCTTGGTGCCGGACAAGAGAATGCGGTCGTCCTTGGTATGCGGGCAGGTGCGCTGCGAGGCCATGCCGCCGCACTTGTTGCACCAGAAGGTCCAGTCGATGTTCATGTTCTGGGTTTCGAGCGAGCCCTTGGGGATCTCGTCGAAGATCTTCTGTGCGTCGAACGGGCCGTAGTAGTCGCCCACACCGGCGTGGTCGCGGCCGACGATCAGGTGCGAGCAGCCGTAGTTCTGGCGGAACAGGGCGTGCAGCAGCGCTTCGCGCGGGCCGGCGTAGCGCATGTCGAGCGGGTAGCCGGCCTGCACCACGGTGTTCTTGACGAAGTACTTCTCGGCCAGCGTGGCGATGGCTTCGGAGCGTACTTCGGCTGGGATGTCGCCTGCCTTCAGCTTGCCCAGCAGCGAGTGGATCAGCACGCCATCCATGGTCTCGATGGCGATCTTCGCCAGGTACTCGTGCGAGCGGTGCATGGGGTTGCGCGTCTGGAACGCGGCGACCTTGGACCAGCCCATTTTCTCGAAGACGGCGCGGGTCTCGGCGGGGGTCATGAACTGTTCGCCGTACTGCTCCTTGAAGCCGCCGGTGGACAGCACCTTGACCGGACCGGCGAGGTTGTACTTGCCCTGGGCCATGACCATCTTGACGCCGGGATGCTCGAGGTCGGTGGTCTTGTAGACCTGCATGCACTCGTGGCTCTTGTCGATGGTGTACTTCTCGGTCACCTTCATGGTGCCCATGATCTCGTCGGACTCGTCGCTGACCAGGGCGACTTCGTCGCCGGCCTTGACGGCCTCGTCATCGGTCGACAGCGTCACCGGGATCGGCCAGAACAGGCCGCTGGCCATCTTGAAGCCGTCGCACACACCCTGCCAGTCGGACTTGGTCATGAAGCCGTCCAGCGGGGTGAAGCCGCCGATGCCCAGCATGATGAGGTCGCCGGTTTCGCGCGAGCTCATTTTCAGCTTGGGAAGCGAGGCGGCGCGGGCTTTCTCGGCTGCCAGCGCATCGCCGGTCAGCAGCAGGGGTTTGAGTTCGCCGCCACCGTGCGGACGTACCAGTTTGGACATGCTGTCTCCTTGGACTTGAAAGGGGGTATTTAGAATCGCCGGAGCATAGCACCGGGGCCCGGACCTGAAAAATCCGTTTCTTTTATTTCAGGATAAGCAGGTTTGATATTACTGATATGCCGGGCCGCGACCAGGCAATAAGTTGCCCATTATACATCAATATCAATATCTTATGTAAGGCTGCCTGCGACGGCTGCTTGCGCGATGCACTTCGGAAGTTGCCGAACGAATCCGGCGTTGTCGTTCCGGCGGGGGCCGGAATCCCGTGGAATCGGGCACATGGACCTCCAAGGTCCATCGGGGCGCGGCTTCTTCGGCATTTTCCGCTGCCGGGCCCGTCTTCGCCGGCTGGGTCCGGCAGCGGCGCCCGGGCGCACGGGATGCCTTGCCCCGCTTCAGGGGAGGCAGGACACCCTGCTAAGCGTCGAAGAACGCCGGCATATCGGTCGCCTCGCTCTGCACCACGCCGATCCAGGCGGGCTGATCGGCACCGCCGGCGGCGGCGAGTTTGCGGGTTTCCTCGTAGAGCATTTTCCAGCGGTTGTAGAGGCAGTCGCTGACCTTGCGCATGCCGGCGTCGAAATAGGAGTTGTGCAGGTCGCCGACGGTACGGGTGAAGGATTCCATCTGTTCCAGCAGGTTGTTCGGATACCCCTTGCGGCCGGGATCGACGTACTTGACCAGTTCACGGCGCACCGCGCGCACGAATACTTTCTGGCCTTCGGTGAGGTCGGCCTCGGTGCGCGGGGCACCGCCGTAGTTCATGACCTCTTCGATGAAACCGTGCAGGCGCGCACCGAAATCGTATTGGATTGGGTCGACGGAAGACATGGATTCTCCTTGAGTCACAGTGCGGGGGACGATGGCGGAACGGCCTGGTTGGCAACGAGGTTTTGGCTCCAGCGGATGTGGACGAGCACCGACACGGGGACGATCCAGGGCAGGCCATCGTTCGTGCTCATCGGTCCACCCATCAAGCCGAGGCCGGGTATGCCGTTAAGGCTTTCGGGAACCGGCCCACCCGCGTCGATCCGCACGAGCCGCCCGGATACGTCCGGGCGTGTCAGGCTTGTGGCAAACTGGCCGGGCGGCACGTGCGCGGCAAACTGGAGAATCAGGACGGATGGCATGAAGACCGGCAAGTTCAGTACAGGCACGGCCATATTAACCGCGACCCTGCTTTTATGCACCCCGGCCTGGGCCACCGGCGTGACCGTCGTCGGCCTGTTCAAGGACAAGGCCATCGTCAGCATCGACGGCGGCAAGCCGCGCACCCTGTCCGTCGGCCAGAGCGTGCAGGGGGTGAAACTCCTGGCGGCGGATTCCGGTGGTGCGCAGTTCGACATCAACGGCAGTCGCAGGAATCTGGGTATGGGTCAGTCGTTTGCCGGCGGCCCGACGGCGGGCGCGCGGCCGAGTGTGTCACTTACCGCCGACCTCAAGGGGCATTTCTCCGCCCAGGGCTCGCTCAATGGCCATCCGGTGAATTTCCTGGTCGATACCGGCGCCACCTCCATCGCCATCGGCGCCGCGGACGCGCGGCGCTTGGGGCTGGATTACAAGGCCGGCGAGCGGGCGGGGGTGGGCACCGCCGCGGGGGTGGTGCCGGCGTGGCGTGTGACCTTCAATACCGTCAAGGTCGGTGAAATCACGGTGCACCAGGTCGAAGGCCTGGTGCTGGAAACAAACCTCGGCATGCCGCTACTGGGGATGAGTTTTCTCAACCGCATGGAAATGAAGCGCGATGGCCAGATGATGACACTGACGCAGCGGTACTGAGGGTACGCCCACCTTGTTTGCTCCGGGGATCGGGCAGCGCAGTGGTCAGGACTTCGGGGCGGCGCTTATCCGTGAGTCTTGTCGCGTTCGATCAGCGCGTAGGCCGAGTGGTTGTGGATCGACTCGAAGTTCTCTGCCTCGACGACGTAGGCGTCGATCAGTGGTTCGGCGTTCATCGCGGCGGCAACGTCGCGCACGATGTCCTCGACGAATTTGGGGTTGTCGTAGGCGCGTTCGGTGACGTATTTCTCGTCGGGACGTTTCAACAGGCCGTAGAGTTCGCACGAGGCCTGGTCCTCGACCTTGCGCACGATGTCCTCGATCCACAGGAAACCGTTGGTGCGCGCGGTGACGGTGACGTGCGAGCGCTGGTTGTGGGCACCATAATCGGAGATTTTCTTCGAGCACGGGCACAGGCTGGTGACCGGGACGACGACCTTGGTGGTGTGGGTGTAGCGACCGTGTTCCACTGCGCCGACGAAGGTGACCTCGTAATCGAGCAGGCTCTGTACGCCAGACACCGGCGCCGATTTGTTGATGAAATAGGGAAAACTCATCTCGATGTAGCCTGATTCGGCTTCCAGGCGCTCGACCATCTGGCGCAGCATGTCCTCGAAGTTCTCGATGGAGATTTCTCGCTCGCGCGTATTGAGGATCTCGATGAAGCGCGACATGTGGGTGCCCTTGAAGTTGTGCGGCAGGAACACGTACATGCTGAAGGTGGCGATGGTGTGCTGGACGCCACCGCTCTTGTCGGCGACGCGCACGGGGTGGCGGATGCTCTTGATGCCGACCTTGTTGATGGCGATCTGCCGCGTATCGGTCGAGCTTTGCACGTCCGGCATGCAGACCGGGTCGCAAATCTGGTTCATGACAGGCTCCTTCTGAATCATTGCTTAGACTCAGTATAAACTGTTCGAATACTTGAGTAAACTGCTCGGGAATGCGTCCATCCGGGCGCGCACCGTCGCCTCGATGCCCGCGGCGCTGAGACCGCAGGCGGCGAGCAGGTCGCGTGCATCGCCATGGTCGATGAAACGGTCGGGCAGTCCCAGGTGCAGCAGCGGCAGTGAAATGCCGAGTGCGGCAAGTGCCTCGGCAACGCCCGCACCGGCACCTCCGGCGATGACGTTTTCTTCGAGTGTGACCAGCAGCTGGTGGTTGTCTGCCAGTTCGCGCAGCAGGTCAAGGTCCAGTGGTTTGACGAAGCGCATGTCGGCGACGGTGGCGTCGAGTGCCATGCCGGCTTCGAGCGCCGGCGATACGAGACTGCCGAACGCGATCAGGGCGACACCGTGGCCGCGGCGGCGCAGGATGCCTTTGCCGATTGCCACGGGTTCGATACCGGGTTCGATGGCGCAGCCGGTTCCCGTGCCGCGCGGATAACGCACCGCCGCGGGTCCATCGTGCAGGAAGGCCGTGGTGAGCAGGTGCCGGCATTCGTTCTCGTCGGATGGCGCGGCAATCAGCATGTTCGGCACGCAGCGCAGGAAGGAAATATCGAAACTGCCGGCATGGGTGGGACCGTCGGCACCGACCAGGCCGGCGCGGTCGATGGCGAGCATGACGGGGAGGTTCTGCAGGGCGACGTCGTGGATCCACTGGTCGTAGGCGCGCTGCAGGAAGGTCGAGTAGATCGCCACGACCGGTTTCAGGCCTTCGCAGGCGAGTCCTGCGGCGAAGGTGACGGCGTGCTGCTCGGCGATGCCGACGTCGAAATAGCGTCCGGGAAATTCCTCGGAGAAGCGCACCAGGCCGGAGCCTTCGCGCATGGCCGGGGTGATGCCGACCAGCCGGTGGTCCGCGCCGGCCATGTCGCACAACCAGTCGCCGAACACCTGGGTATAGGTGGGTTTGCCGCCGGAGGTTTCGACCACGCCGGTGGTGGGATCGAAACGGCCGACGCCGTGATACAGGCAGGGATTGCTCTCGGCGGGCGGATAGCCCTTGCCCTTTCGGGTGACGATATGGAGGAACTGCGGCCCGGACAGCTGGCGGATGTTTTTCAGCGTCTCGACCAGCACGTCGAGGTCGTGGCCGTCGATGGGGCCGATGTAGTTGAAGCCGAATTCCTCGAACAGCGTGCCGGGGGTGACCATGCCCTTCATGTGTTCCTCGGCGCGGCGGGCGAGTTCCTTGATCGGCGGTACGGCCGAGAGCACTTTCTCGCTCGCGCGCCGGGCGGCGGCGTAGAACTTGCCGGACATCAGCCGCGCCAGGTAGTTGTTCAAGGCGCCGACATTGGGCGAGATCGACATTTCGTTGTCGTTCAGCACCACCAGCAGCGGCAGTTCGGTGGCGCCGGCGTTGTTCAGCGCTTCGAACGCCATGCCGGCGGTCATTGCGCCATCGCCGATCACGGCGACCGCGCGCTGGCTGGAACCGGTCTGGCGGAAGGCTTCGGCCATGCCGAGCGCGGCGGAGATCGAGGTGCTGGAGTGCCCGGTGCCGAAGGCGTCCTGGGGGCTCTCGGCGCGACGCGGGAAACCGGCGATGCCGCCTCCCTGGCGCAGGCCAGCCATGGCGGCGCGGCGGCCGGTGAGGATCTTGTGCGAATAGGTCTGGTGGCCGACGTCCCACACGATGCGGTCGCGCGGTGTATCGAACACGTAGTGCAGCGCGAGGGTGAGTTCGACCGTGCCGAGGTTGGAGGCGAGGTGGCCGCCGGTCTGCGCGACCGAGGCGACGAGAAAGTCGCGCAGTTCGGCGGCGAGTTTCGGCAGGTCCGCCGGCGCGAGTTTTCTCAGGTCCTCGGGCGAGTCGATATGGTCGAGCAGTGCATCCGGCATGTCAGTAACTCCGCTCGATGACGAAATCGGCCAGCTGGCGCAGGCGTGCCGTCGGCCCCGCCAGCGTGTCGAGCGCGGCGTGGGCGTCGGCGCGCAGTTCCTGTGCGAGTTCGCGTGCACGCGCTGCGCCGAGCAGGCTCACGTAGGTGGGCTTGTTGCGGGCGGCGTCCTTGCCGGCGGTCTTTCCCAGGGTGGCGGTCGAGGCTTCGGCGTCGAGAATGTCGTCGACCACCTGAAAGGCCAGCCCGATGCACTTGGCGTAACGGTCGAGCGACCCGGCGGTGGTCCCGGTCGGTGCGCCGCAGTGCGCACCGAGCAGGACCGCGGCGCGGATCAGCGCGCCGGTCTTGTGGATGTGCATGAATTCGAGCTCGGCGGGTTCGAGCGGCTTGCCGACGCTCGCCAGATCGATCGCCTGGCCGCCTGCCATGCCGCGCGAACCGGATGCCTGCGCGAGCATCTGTACCATCTTCAGTTGCGTTGCTGCGTCGTCGGCCAGCACGTGTGAGGCGAGCAGGTCGAAGGCGAGGCTTTGCAGCGCGTCGCCGACGAGCAGCGCAGTGGCCTCGTCGAACTCGATGTGCACGGTCGGCTTGCCACGCCGCAGCGCATCGTCGTCCATCGCCGGCATGTCGTCATGTACCAGTGAGTAGACGTGGATCAGCTCGACCGCGGCGGCGGCGTGCTGGACGCGTTCGGGGTCTGCACCGGTGACCTCGCCAGCGGCGAAGGCGAGCAACGGGCGCACGCGCTTGCCTCCGCCGAGCGCGGCATAGCGCATCGCCTCGTGCAGGCGCTGCGGTGCGATGGCGGCGGCGGGGAGGCAATCGGCCAGAACGCGTTCCATGCGTGTCTGGCAGGCCTGCATCCAGGCGGAAAAATCAGTCATCGGCGGTGGTTTCGGTGCGGAACGGTTGCAAGCTGCCGTTTTCGAGGATCTGTACCTGCTGCTCGGCGTCGGCCAGCTGCTGGCGACAGAAGGCGAGCAGCTCGGCACCGCGCTTGTAGGCAGCAAGAGAGGCTTCCAGCGAAAGCTGGCCGGCTTCCATATCAGCCACGAGGGCGTCGAGCTCGGCGAGCGCGGACTCGTAATCCTTCGGCGCAGCAACGGCACGGGGCTTGGACATGCAGGTAGACCGGACGGGGAACAAAGTTTTATATTTTAGCAAAATCGGCGCCATGGCGCCTCTGGGTGGGCGAGGGCTGTGCTAATCTTTGCAGTCCCCGCCGGGAAGAAGCGGGGAAGCTTGTCGCGGTCCCTATCCGGGATCGGGTTTACAGCAGGGTATGCCATGAGCGATCTCGCCGAATCCAGCGCCTTGTCGTTGACTTCGCCTCAATTGCCGGTTTCCTGGTATTTCGATCCGTCCATCTACGCGCTGGAACTGGAACATCTGTTCCGGCGTGGCCCTGGCTACGCCGGTCACCGCTTGATGGTGCCCGAAGCGGGCGACTACCATGTGCTGGAAATGTTCGACGGTGCGAAAACGCTGGTGCACGGCGGTACGGGGGTCGAACTGTTATCCAACGTATGCCGCCATCGTCAGGCGATCATGCTGCAAGGGCGCGGCAAGCTGCACGCGGGCAACATCGTCTGCCCGATTCACCGCTGGACCTACGACAGCCAGGGCACCCTCGTCGGCGCCCCGGAATTCTCCGACAACCCATGTCTCAACCTCGGCCGCACCGGATTGCAGACGTGGCAGGGGCTGCTGTTCGCCGGCCCGCGCAAGGTCGGCATCGACCTCGCCGGCATGCAGGCGGCGCGCGAGTTGGACTTCACCGGCTTCGTGCTCGACCGTGTCGAAGTCACCGACTACGCCTGCAACTGGAAGACCTTCATCGAGGTGTACCTGGAAGACTACCACGTCGCGCCGTATCACCCTGGCTTGGGCCATTTCGTCACCTGTGACGACCTCACATGGGAATACGGCGAGTGGTGGTCGGTGCAGACCGTCGGCCTGAACCGCGAGCTCGCGAAGCCGGGCTCGCCGGTTTACGCCAGGTGGCACGAACAGCTACTGGCCTACGAACAGGGAGGTGTACCTGCGCACGGCGCGATCTGGCTGACGTACTACCCCGGCCTCATGGTCGAGTGGTATCCGCACGTGCTGGTGGTCTCCTCGATCGTGCCCACCGGCGTCGGGTCGTGCCGCAACGTGGTGGAATTCTATTATCCCGAGGGCATCGCGTTGTTCGAGCGCGCCTTCGTCGAGGCCGAACAGGCGGCCTATCGTGAAACCGCGGCAGAAGACGAGGACATCTGTCTACGTATGCAGGCCGGGCGGCGCGCACTGTACGTGCAGGGAATCTCGCAGACCGGCCCGTACCAGTCGCCTCTGGAGGACGGCATGATGCATTTTCATGCGTTCCTGCGACGCCAGTTGGAGTCGCATCTGAAATGAGGACGCACGCAGGCATGGTCGGGGCGGCACGCGCCGCCCTTTTTTTGCGTTGTGGCACGGGAGCGTGCGCGTGACCTCGGGCTGGATGCTGGTGGCGGCAGCGCTGTTCGCGCTGATGAGCGTGCTGGTGAAACACGCTTCACTGACGTTCTCGCCGGCCGAGCTGGTGTTCTATCGTTCGGCTTTCGGTCTGGCGACGATCTGGGCAGTGATCGCCGCCGGCCGGAAGAGCGTGGTCGCGCCGCTTGCCACGTCCCACCTGCGAGCACACGTGCTGCGCGGACTGGCAGGCTTCGCCGCGCTGGTGCTGTTCTTCCACGCTCTGGCGCGGCTGCCGCTGGCCACCGCGGTGACGCTCAACTACACGGCGCCGCTTTTCCTGGCTGCGCTGTCCGCTTGGTGGCTGCGCGAGCGCCATGGACGCAGCGTGATCGGTGCGGTGCTGCTGGGTTTTGTCGGTATCGTCCTGCTGTTGCGCCCGCAGGTGGAGGGGCAGGCGTGGCTGCCGGCGCTGGCGGGCCTGGTTTCGGGCTTGCTGGCTGCGGTGGCCTACGTCCATGTGAAGCAGTTGGGCCGCCTGGGCGAGCCGGAGTGGCGGGTGGTGTTCTATTTCACGTTGCTGTCGACCCTGGGCGGAGCGATCTGGATGGCGCTGGCGGGCTGGCACCGCCCGCAGGCGCACGACTGGCCGTGGCTGATCGGCATCGGTGCGAGCGCGACGCTGGGACAGCTGGCGCTGACGCGTGCCTACCACCGCGGGCACACGCTCACCGTGGGCTCGCTTGCCTATGCAACGGTGGGATTTTCCGCGCTGTATGGCGTGCTGCTGTTCGGTGAGCGTCTGCCGTGGCTGGCATGGACGGGCATGGCCGTGGTTGCCGCGGCCGGGGTGTGGGCGGTGCGCGCGTCGGCACCGGTGCGTTCCGATTCGCTATAGTGAGAGCATGTTCACAAGGAGTTGCTCATGATCAGCCTGAACGTCAAGGACAACCAGATCGCTGTCACGGTGATGGGGCAGTTTACCCTGGACGATTACCGCGAATTCGAACAGGCGGTGGACTACGGCGTGCAGTTCAAGGGGACGCTCAACGTGCTGTTCGATCTGCGCGACATGCTGTCGTACAGCGTCGACGTGGCGTGGGAGGAGCTGAAGTTCTCACGCGAGCATCGGAACGATTTCGGCCGTATCGCCATCCTCACGGGAGACGAGTGGGTGGCGTGGAGCATGTGGATCAACCGCCTGTTCATGAGTGCGGATATCCGCCTGTTCGACGAGCTGGAACTGGCGCAGGCGTGGGTCGCGGGCGCGGAATTGCCGGCACCCGCGGGGTGAGGCGGGTCCTTGCCGGGATTGCCGCGTGGGGCTTCGTGGCATCGGCGTGGGCGGGCAGCGCCTGGTTCGTCGTCGCGGAAAGCGCGGCGGAACGGGTGGAGGTCAGTCTCGCCAGCAGCGAACGACACGGGGACGTCGTCAGCTTTCGGCAGCGCCGCACGCTGCTCGGTGGACAGGTCGATCCGAACACGCAGCGCACGCTGCGCGAGGTGCTGGAGAAACGGCTGCTCGATTGCCGCAATCGTCGCGTTGCGACGCGATCGCGCGCGACGTTCGATGTCGACGATGCGCTGATCGACCATCAAGTGGTGCGTGGCGGGGCGCCGTCGTGGCAGCCGCTTGCGCCGGGCGATGTGCTGGTGGGCAAACTGTGTCGTTCATGAAACCGGCGGACGCGGAGGACGAAACACCACGGGGTTGGCGTAATAGACGGGTGCCGCGTTCGCTGTATCCCACCCGGGGACGCCCTGTATCGGCAGCGGCGGCAGTTGGCGCGGCGTGTCGATCGCTGCAAGGGCGCTGACCGCGTCGGCTTCGATGTCGCCGCCGAACGATGCCGGATTCAGCATCAGGCATTTCCCGGTCATTTCCGGGTACGGGGCCAGCGCCTTTTCCAGCAGCGCATGGCCTACCACCACGAAACGCATGTCGCGTTCCACACATGCGCGGGTTTCCACGAACAATGCCCGCCAGGCATGGGCGCGCAGCAGGGCGGGCAGCGCCGGGTCGCGGCTCGCCACCCACACGCCCGATTCGTCGAGCACGGTCAGCGCATCGCGCCGGCGGCTGCGCTCGGCGGTCTGCTCGGTGGCGATGGCGTTGCCGTGTGCGGCGTTGAGCGCGGACTTGAAACGTGGGAAGCGCAGCCATACCAGGGCATTGAGCGCGTCGTGGATGTTGCCGGCGCGTGTCGGCACTTCTCCGGTCCGCAGGATGGCGTGCTCGTAGTCGCGCGCGGCCAGGCGGCCCGCCGGGACAATGAAGCGAAGCGGCAGGCCGCGCGACTGACGGATGCCGCGCTGCGCTGCCAGCGCGTTGAGGGCGTCGGGCGAAGGCAATCCCTGTGAAAATCCGAGTGCATCGGCGAGTTCGCGGTACGGCGCGAAGGCCGGATGAGAGAGATTCAATGCAGAGATTCGGCCAGCGCTCGGCGGTAGCGCTGCGTCAGTGGATGTGCGCTGCCGAGCAGATCGAACAGGGCGAGCAGACTGGTGCGGCCGAGGTCGTCGCGAAAAGCGCGGTCGGTGGTGGCGATATGCAGCAGGGCCGCCATGGCGCCCTCGAAGTCGTCCGCTGCGAGCAGGCGGGCGGCGCGCTGGTAGTGGGCGCCAAGATCGGCCGCGTCGCGGGCGATGCGCTCGTCGAGCGCTGCCAGCGGCGGCGCTTCACGTGCGGCCTCGGTCAGGCGCAGGTGGGCGAGCAAGGGCGCGATCTCGGGGGTGCGGCGCGCTTCCGGTGGCAGCGTGTCGAGGAGTTTCAATGCCTGGGCACTGTCGCCTTCGGCCCACAACAGTTTGGCTAGGTCGCGCGGGATGGCAAGGTTGTCTGGCTCGGCCATGGCGGCGTTGGCGAGCAGCATGCGCGCCTGGTCGACCTTGCCGGCCTGCCACGCGGCGACGCCGAGTGCGTGGGCGCGGTTGGCGTCGCCCGCGATGAAGCGGTCGAGCACTTCGCGGAAGCTGCTGTCCGGTTCGGCGCCGTGGACGGTGTGGGCCACTTCGCCGCGCCAGAAGAACTTTACGGTCGGCACCGACGTCACGTTGAAGCGGCGCGCCAGTTCCGGCAGTTCGTCGGCGTTGAGCATCACCAGCAGGAACTTGCCGCCGTATTCGGTGGCGAGCTTGACCAGGCGCGGCATGAGGACGTAGCACGGGCCGGCCTTGGGAATCCAGAAGTGCACCAGTACCGGTCCCTTGTGCGAGTTTTCCAGTACCAGACGGTTGAAATTCTCGGCGCTGGCGTCGAAGACGTAGGGCGACAGGGCCATCAGGCAAAACCTCCACAGGCGACGAAGCGATCGCACGCGGCGACGAGCTCTCCGGCGATGCCAGGTTCGAACGCCGAATGGCCGGCGTCGGGGACGATCACATAGCGTGCTTCGGGCCAGGCACGCGCAAGTTCGTCGGCGGTGGCAATGGGGCACACCGCGTCATAGCGCCCCTGCACGATGATGCCGGGAATGCCGCGCAAGCGGTCGATGCCGGCAAGCAGGCTGTTGTCCGGCAGGAAGATGTCGTTGACGAAATAGTGCGCCTCGATGCGGGCGAGCGAGAGCGCGGTTTTTTCGCTGGCGAAGGCGGCGACGAG
>JANJXF010000114.1 GCA_024709165.1 Thiobacillus sp.
CGTTGTCGCCGCGCGACAGCTGGTTGACCTGGGGTTGGCTGTGTATTTTGCCGGCTTTGTTGACCAGCCGGTGGGGTTCTAACCCGGCGTCAAAGAGTGCCTGCAGCGCGGCGTCGACGGCATCGGCATCGGCGACGTCGCACGGCTCGGCCCGGACCTTGCCGCCGGTCGCTTCGGCGAGCTCGGCGCAGCGCGCGGTGTCGAGCTCCAGCACCGCGACCTCGGCGCCGTCGGCGAGCAGGCGCTCGACCAGGTGGCGGCCGATGCCGGCGCCGCCGCCGGTGACCAGCACGCGCGCGCCGGCGAGCTTCACGGCTGCACTCCGTGCACCTCTAGCGTGGCACGGATGTCGCCGACCGAGCGCAGGTCGGCAATCTCGTCACCGCTGAACTGGATCGCGTAATCCTGTTCGAGGCGGACGATCAGCATCATGTGCGCGAGCGAATCCCAGGTCGGGATGTCGGCGAGCGCGAGGCCGTCGGCAACGGAGGCTTCCGGCAGGGCGAATGTTTCGGCGATCTTCTGTTCCAGGCTCATGGTGGTCGTGTGCAATGTCGGATGGGGTTCAATGTCGCAGCTTGACGAACAACGCCTTGCCGCAGCAGAAAGCGCATTCGATGCGTCCGGCCTGGTCGCGCAACAGTGCGTCGCCGACGCGCTGCGGGCCGTCGCCGTGCGCCCAGACGTAGTCGTCGAGGATCAGCCAGCCGCCCGGCACCAGGCGGGTCAGCCACAGGTCGCAATCCTTCTTAACCGCCGCATAGTCGTGGTTGCCGTCGATGTGGATGACGGCGATTGTGCCCGAATACGCGACCGGGTGGCCGAGCGGCGAGCGGATGGGCTCACCGCCCGCATAGACAGCGAAGCCGGCTTCCGATGGCAGGCGCAGGTGGGCGTGATCGTCCGCGCAGCACGGCACGAGGTTGAGCATGAAGCCTTCGCTCAGCACCTCGTAGTCCCACTCGTCGGTGACGCTCTGCAGCGCCGCGGGCGAATCGCGCTGCACGCACTCGGCGGCGGCCCACGGGTCGACCGTGAGCAGCGGGCCGATACGGTGACGCCATGCCAGATACAGCAGCACGACTGCGGAACGTCCCATCAGCGAGCCGATCTCGACGACGTCGCCCTGCTGCGCGCGGGCGAAGATGCCCATCATCGCGGCGAGCTTTTCGTCGTTCGATTCGCCGTAGATCAGCGAGGCCTGGCGCAGCACGCCGGCGACTTCGCGCAGGCTGAGCGAGGGCGCGCCGTCGGCGCACCGTTCGACCAGCGGCAGCAGACGCTGCGCACGGGCCATGAGGGCACGATGCGCAGCGATCTGCTGCTGTACCGGCGATTCGCCGATGAGCTGGAGCTCGGGGCGGCGCTGCGCGAGGAAGCGCGTCATGAAGGCGTACACGGTGGAGACCGGGCACAGCACGCGGACAACCGACTGCGCATCGGCCAACGCAAGAAATCGTACGGCGAAATCGGCGTCGTGGATCGAAGGCAGCCGGTGCAGTTCGCCCGCCGCCGCGGCCACCTCGTCGTTCGCCACCGATGCGGCGCACACAACCCGTTCGCCGCGGTTGCGCGCGGCTTTCAGGTAGTCGAGCGCCGCCGCGTTGACGGCGGGGAAGACGAGCGTGGCGGCTTCGGTGTGCGCGGGCATGCGTCGTTCAGTCCTGCTTGCCGAGGTCGCGCTTCGCCGCTTCGCGCACGACGTCGTCGAGCCACTGGTGCATGCTCTTGTCGGTCTTCGCGCGCGCCTCATAGGCAAGCCGCTTGGTTTCGGGGGTGACGCCTTCGAGCTGGCCGTAGTAGCGGGTGCGGTGGGTGCCGCCGCGCACGCCGGGGATGGGGAAGTCGAGGTCGGCTTGCGGCTCGCCCTCGCCCACCAGGAAATCGATGACGTAGAAGACGCCGCCGACGATCCATTCGATGCGCGTCTTGCGCGCCTCGATGGGCAACTTGTCGAGCGGGATCTGGTAGGCGAATTCGGGGTTGGAGTTGATCAGTACACGCGCGAACTCGGTGTCGCGCAACCAGGGCGGCATGGCCTCGTCGCCGACGACGACCTTGCCGCCGGGTTTGGTCACGCGCGCCATTTCGGCGAAGCCGCGCTTGATGTCGGAAAAGGCGTTGATGCCGCCAAAATGGTAGCAGGCGTCGAAGCTGTTGTCGGGAAAGGGCAGGTAGTAGCCGTTGGTGAGCGCGGGTTCGACCTGCGGCTCGGCACCGCGCATGCGCTCGATGTTCTTCGCCAGGAAGGACGGCGCGATGTCCTGGATATAGAGCTTGCCGTCGGAGCCGAGACGCTGCGCGATCAGTTCGGAATCGCGTCCCGTTCCGGCGCCGGTTTCCAGCACGATCATGCCGGGCTTGAGAACGAGCTTGTCGATCATGGCGTTGCGCACGGCCTGCTCGTCCTCGCCGTAGGTGGAGAAGGTCAGCGGCAGGTAGCGGTCGTAGCCTTCGACGCGCGCCTCAGTCTCGCGCAGCGCGTCGCGGTCGGCCTGGGGCAACTCGAAGGGATAGACGAAGTTGGGTACGCCGTTGGCGATCTCGAAGCGGTGGCCGGACGCGGCGACGAGCACACCGGAGACGATCTCGTCGCCATCGCGTACGGCATGTTCGAGCGTCAATGGCTCGAGCGTAGCAGGGTCAACGTAGAATTTTTCTTCACCAGAGCGCACGGTTTCTCCTTGGGCGGGCCGGCACGGCGCCGGCAGGCGGTTTCAGGTTGATTTTGACCATTCCCTGCACGGATGTAGGCCGAAGCTCGATATTTTTGCAAATCCGGCGGGGCCGCTGATACCCTTCACGGAACCTCCGCACGGCCGCACGTGCGGGCACACAGAACGAGGGAGACCAACGATGAAACGGTTGATCATATTCGGCGTGGGCAAGATCGCAGACGTGGCGTATCACCATTTTATGCGCGACGGCGGCTACGAAGTCGTGGCCTTCACCTGCGACGCCGCATGGGTGCCGCCCTCGGGCACGCACTACGGCCTGCCGGCGGTGGCCTTCGAGGACGTCGAGCGCCACTATCCGCCGGAGTCGGTCGCGCTGTTCGCAGCGCTCGGCTACCACGAACTCAACCGCCTGCGCGCGCAGAAGTGCGTCGAGGCGAAGGCCAAGGGCTACACGCTGGCGAGCTACGTCAGCCCGCGCGCCGATCTCGGGCCGTGGGTCGAGGTCGGCGAGAACTGCCTGATCCTCGACGGCGTCGGCATCCAGCCCGGCGCGACGATCGGCCACAACGTCTCGCTGTGGAACAACGTGCTGATCGGCCACCACTCGAACGTCGCTGACCACTGCTGGATCGCCGCCGGTGCGACCATCGGCGGCGTCGCCACGCTCGGCGAGCGCTGTTTCGTCGGATTGAACGCGACCCTCGGCGGTGAGCTGTCGATCGGCGCCGATTCCTTCCTCGGCGCAGCGACGCTGGTGCTGAAGAGCGCACCCGAGCGCAGCGTGTTCATTGCGTCCGGCACCGAAAAGTTCCGCCTCGACAGCGACGCGTTCCTGCGCATGACGCGCATGGCCGCGATCGGCCCCGGCCGCAAGTAGGCGGCACCCATGTTCACCTGGAAGAAGCTCGGCAAGATCTTCGACCCAACCGCAAGCCGGCCACGTCCGTGGATGCAGGAATACGCGCAATGCCCGACACCCTTCGTGCGCGACGACGCGACGCTGCGCGTCTACTTCGCCACCCGCCCGCCGCGCGGCGCCGACCTGCAGTATGTCGCCTATCCGGGCTACGTCGATCTGGCGCGCGACGACCTCACGCGCGTGACGAAGATCGCCGACCAGCCACTGCTTCCGCTCGGCGGCCCCGGCGCTTTTGATGAGTTTGGCGTCATGCCGAGCGCCGCGGTGCGCCACGGCGACGACGTTCATCTTTACTATACCGGCTGGTCGCGCATGGCGTCGGTGCCCTACACGACGGCGATCGGGCTCGCGGTCAGCCACGACGGCGGCGAAACTTTCCACAAGGCCGGCGCAGGCCCGGTGCTCGGCCTGACGCTCGAGGAGCCGTATCTGGTCAACAGCCCGACCGTGCGCATCGTCGACGGCGTCTGGCACATGTGGTACATGACGGGGCTGGGCTGGCTCACCAACGACGGCACGCCCGAAGCGGTGTTCCGCATCGCGCACGCGACCTCCGCGGACGGCATCGCCTGGCAGCGCGACGGCCGCAGGATCGTCGCGCCGCACCACGAGGACGAGTGCCAGGATCTCTTCCTGCCCTTCTTTCTCGACGGAAAATGGCACGCGATCTTCGGCTACCGCCGCGCGCTCGGCTTCCGCAGCGACGCGGCGGCGATGTACCGTCTCGGCTACGCGTGGTCCGACGATCTCGTGCACTGGACGCGCGACGACGCCCAGGCCGGCATCGACGTCTCGCCCGACGGCTGGGACGCACAGATGCTGTGCTCGTCGCAGGCGATCGAACTCGACGGTCGCGTCGTGCTGTTCTACTGCGGCAACACCTTCGGCCGCGAGGGCTTTGGCATCGCCGAGATGACGGGGCGCTGAACAGACGTTCATTCGAGCCATGCTCGCAATGTATCGTGATCGTTCCACATCAGCCAGTCGATGATCGACAGATCGGGGACGAATTCGAAGCTGCCGGTCGCGTAACGGCGCGGACAATGCTCGTGGAAGCTCAGCGCAATGCCATGGCGCATGTAGAGTTCATCATCGAACAGCGCACGACCGCCGGCGGCATTGCGGTATTCGGTCGCACCGAGCTGCTTCGCGATGTGCAGTGCCCATTCGCCCGGCTCGCACGCTGCAGGCAATTCAAGCGGCAACCTGGACGCCACCTCGATCGGCGTATCGATGCCGAGATGGCTGCACACGCGCTTCAGGATCGCGATGTTCAGCGCGGCCAGCGTCTCATGACGCCCGGCCAAGGCGTCGCCGACGAGTTCGCGCACCGCAGCGTAGTGCGGCGCCTCGGCCTGGTAGACGCGGAGCCTGTCCATGAGCTTGCCGCGCCAGTCCTGCGCGTCGTCGATGCGTGCGTCGCGGATCGCGGTGTCGAGGCCGGTATGCTGCACCGGAACCGCGGCGTAGGCGGTGCCCTTTTCACGGTTGAGGACGCGGTTGCGCGTCATCCACGACTTGCGGGTGAACTGCGCGGTGTCGAACACCACCCACAGGTCGCACGCGGCGATCAGGCGGAACTGCTCGAAATACGGAAAGAAATAGGGCTGCATGATGCCGACACGCTTCGACGCGGGCGCATGCAGCGGGAAAGAAACGGCAGCCGGCGTCATCACGGCTCCAGCACCGCCAGCCCGAAGCCGTGGCGGCCAAACGCGTTGCCGTTGTAGAGCAGGCAGGGCTGGCCGTCGCATTCGAACGCGTGCGGATAGCACAGCATGTCGGAGTCCCAGTCCCCCGGCGTCACGTCGAGCGCCATCTCGTCGTCGGCGCGTGTCCAGCTCGCCAGATCGTCCGACCACGCGTGACCGATGCGGTAGGCGCGGTCGCGGTTGGTGCGGAAGTCGAAAGTCTGGCGATAGCAGAAGAACATGTGGTGGCGGTCACCGAGCGTGATCACGGTCGGCAGCGCCTGGCATTCGTCGTCGCCCAGACGGTCGGCGAGGATCTGCCGCCCGTCCTCCTTGACCCAGCGAATGCCGTCGCAGGAGGTGGCATGACCGATCTTGTAGATGCGGTCGGGCGCGGCGTTGGGCACGGCGCGCTTCCAGCCGAGACCGAAGACGTACCACATGTGGAAAGTGTCGCCGACGATCTTCACGAAGGGATCGACGACGATACAGGGCTCGTGCAGCGAGGGCGCGAGCACCGGACCGTCGCCGGCACGCTGGAAAGTCCGACCCTCGTCGCGGCTGATCGCCAGGCCGATGGCGCCGTCGGCCGGCACCGAGACGCGCCGGTTCACGCCGGAGGTGTAGCCGTGGACGGCGTCGCCGTGGCGTACCACGTTCATCGGAAAGATGCCGTGTTCGTCGAAACAGCCGAGCTTGCCGAGCGGAATGACGGTGTGCGCCGACACGCCGAGAACGTCGCGGAAGTTCTTCTTCATGTCGACGTAGGCGATGTGGCTCAGATATTTGCCGTCGGGCTCGCGCACGCGCGTGGAGAAGTAGATTCGCACGAAGTCGTTGAACACCAGCGCCTGCGGCGCCTGCGCGAACTCGGTGCAACCGTGCGGCAGTTCGAACGCGGCGGGATCGAAAATCTTGCCGAGCTTGCGCCACTTCATCGGAGCGGCTCCGCGACCAGCCCGATGATCAAATCGACCTCGGCTTCGGTCAGCGCGGGGTAGATCGGCAGGCAGATCACCTGCTCCGCGGCCGCCCGCGCCACCGGAAGATTTGCCGGCGCCGCCGAGGGCATGCCCCGGTACATGGGGAAATCGCTGATCAGCGGGTAGAAATAGCGGCGCGCAAAAATGTCATGGTCGCGCAATTTCTCGTACAGGCCATCGCGACTGAGCGGGAAGTCCTCGCCGACCAGAATCGGAAAATACGCGTAGTTGGCACGGCCTTCGCGCACCGGCAGGCACGAGACGCCCCGCACACCCGTCAACGCGCGGCGATAGCGCGCATCGACCGCGCGGCGCTTCTGCAGGGCCGTGTCGACACCCTGCAACTGCAACAGACCGAAAGCCGCATTGATCTCGCTCATCTTGCCGTTAATGCCCGGTGCGACGACGGTCACCTCGTCGACGAAGCCGAAGTTCTTCAGGTGATCGATGCGCTGCTTGGTCTTTGCGTCCTGGCAGACGATGGCGCCACCCTCGAAGGTATTGAACACCTTCGTGGCGTGGAAACTCAGCACGGACAGGTCGCCATGATTGAGAATGCTGCCATCCCTGCCGTGAACGCCAAACGCGTGTGCGGCATCGTAGATCACCTTGAGGCCGTAGTTGTCCGCGATTTTCTGGATACGCTCGACATCGCACGGGTGTCCGTAGCAATGCACCGGCATGATGGCCGTGGTGTGCGGTGTGATGGCTGCTTCAATCCTGTTTGGGTCGAGGTTGAGCGTATCCGGGTCGATGTCCACGAACACCGGCTTGATTCCGTTCCATAATAAAGAGTGGGCGGTTGCGACGAACGAATAGGGTGTCGTGATGACTTCGCCAGTGATGCGCAGCGCTTGTAACGCAGTCACCAGCGCCAGCGTGCCGTTGGCGAACAACGCGATGTGCGGCACACCAAGATAATCGCGCAGCGCCTGCTCCAGTTGCTGGTGGAACGGCCCGCTATTGGTCAGCTGCCTGCTCGCCCATATCTGCTGCAGATAGGGAATGAATTCATCGAGCGGCGGTAGCGCCGGCTGCGTTACATAAATCTTGTGGGAACCCTGCAATGTCATGCGTCGCCTCCCGATGTCGTCGTACCGACATCCTGCAGCGAAATCCCGAACGACTCCGCCGGCAGGCCGGCGCACCAGCGTTGCCACATGGCGCGCAGCGCCCGTGCCACCCCCTCGGCGACGAGGTTCGGCTGTCCTCGGGCCGACCGCAGAAAACGCTCCCGCAAATCCGCCCGAATGGCGGCCAGTTCGTCCAGCCGCCCGGCCCACGACACACCCTTGTCGACGAAGTCCCGCGCGTCACAGGCAACGAAGGATTCGAGACCGGCATGCGCGAGAATCGACGCGCCGGATCGGCCCGCCGCCGTGGCGCCTGCCAGCGTAAGCGTCGGCACCCCCATCCACAGGGCGTGAAGCGTCGTCGTCCCGCCGTTGTAGGGAAAGGTGTCGAGACAGATGTCCACGTGCCGATGCAAGCCGAGATAGGTCTGTGTGTCGCAGCGTTCGTGGAGCGTCAAGCGTCCGGCTTCGATGCCCTCCGCCCGGAACCCGTCGAGCAGCGCGCCACAGGCGTCCGCCTCGGGCATGCCCGCCAGGATCATCCGCGAGTCCGGCAGTGCACGCAGCAGCTCCGCCCACAGGGCCACCACCTTGCGGCTGATCTTGTTCGGACGAGCGAAACTGCCAAAGCTCAGATGGCCCAGATCCGCTGCCGGCAACCGGCTCACCGGTGGCGCGTCGGGTGGAGGCGAGTAGGGTGAATTGGCCGGCAGATACGCGATCTTTTCGGTGAACTGTTTGTCGAACTGGCCGGGCGGCAGATAAAAGGGGTCGCCCAGGCAGTAATCGATCGTCTGCAGCCCCGTCGTACCGGGATAGCCCATCCAGGTCGCCTGCACCGGCGCCGGTTTGCGTGCGAACACCGGAAGACGGTTGCCGGCAGTGTGGCCCGACAGGTCGATCAGGATGTCGATGCCGTCGGCACGAATCGCGTCGGCGAGTTCCGCATCGGAATGCGTAACCACGGCCGTCCAGTGGGCAAAATGTTCGCGTAGACGCTGCGTCGTCGCGTCATTGACGAGGCTGTTGCAGTAGGCATGCAGGGTAAAACGCGCGTCGTGCGCCAGCTTCGCCAACACCGGCTCGATGAACGAAGCCACCGCATGGTTGTTGAGATCGGCCGACACGAAACCCACGTGCAGGCGACGCGCGGGATCGCGATCCCGTGTCGGCATTGCCGACGCGACCGCCGTCGCAGGCTCGAAGCGTTCGGCGAAACGGAGGTGTTCGGCAAACAAACCCTCCGCATCGAGCAGGTCGTTGAGGGTAAGGAAATACAGCAGATTGCTGTGCAAGGACGCATCGTCCGGCAGAAGCTGCTGCGCGCGACGGAAGCACGCCTCGGCCTCGCCGATGCGCCCTAAACTCGCCAGCGCATGCGCAAGATTGCCGATGACACCGGGATTGTCGGGCGTCGTTGCCAGGATGCGCCGGAAACAGCGTTCCGCTTCGCCGAGCGCGCCGGTGTCCATGAGCGTGAGCCCAAGCTTGTTAAGCGTCTCGATGTCGTCCGGCCGAATCTCGAGTGCGCGCCGCAAGCTCGCTTCCGCCTCGTCGAAACGCATCAGATGACGCAGCAGCCTGCCGAGATTGGCGTGTATTCCGGCTTCGTCCGGGACGATCTGCAAGGCTCGCCGAAAGCATGCTTCTGCCTCCGGCAGACGTCCCCGTATGTAGTGGATACTGCCGCGACGCTCGTGCGCGCGGGCATCCTCGGGATCGATCTGTTGCGCGATCTGGAAATGCGCCTCCGCCTCGTCGAGCCGTCCCTGTTCCTGCAGCGCCACGCCCAGGCTGGTATGTGCCCCGCTCCGGTCCGGGTCGATGCGCAGCGCCGCACGAAACTGCGCCTCGGCTTCGTCCAGGCGATGCAGCCGATAGAGTGCCAGTCCTAAATTGTCATGGACTGCGGCGTTGTCCGGGTCGAGTTGCAGTGCCTGGCGCAGGCACGACGCGGCCTCTTCTAGGCAACCCCGCTCCAGCAACACGCTGCCGAGATTGCTGTGCGCCGCGACACATCGCGGATCGTCAAGCAGCACGGTGCGCAAGCTTGCTTCCGCTTCTTCCAGCCGCTGCAGCCGCGACAAGGCGACTCCCAGGTTGAGCAGCGCATCGGCATAGGCCGGATCGAGTTCCAGCGCGCGCCGGTAGCAAGTCTCGGCTTCATCCAGCCGGCCGAGTTCCTGCAGTGCCACGCCGAGGTTGTAATGCGCTTCGACATCGTCCGGCGCCAGCGCGACCGCTCTTTGCATCGGCAGGATCGCATCCGCGTCCTGGCCCAGAAGCTTGAACGCCACCCCCATGATCTTCCAGGCGAATGCATGTTCAGGGAAACGCGCGGTCATCCGCTTCGCGTGTGCAATGACTTCCAGGTAGCGACACGCCTCCAGCAGTCCGACTACCGCTTCCATGTCCGCCTTGTCCGGGCTGCCGCCGCACGTCGCGGCGTCGCTCGCCTCGCCGGCATCGACGCGCGCCAGCAAGGCATCGACCGCGTCACCTTCCAGTCCGTGTTGCCTGGCGAGCGCCAGCACGCTGCGCGCATCGTCGCGGTGACCCGCACGCAACAACGCATCAATGTAGTTCAACCAGAATTGCGCACGCGCCGGATCGGCATCCAGCGCGGCGGCCAGATAGGACAATCCCGCCTCGGCTTCGCCCGCTTCCAGGGCGATCATGCCGAGATTGTGGTTTGCATCGGGGTGATCCGGCCGGCTTTGCAGGATGGTCTGATACAGCTTCCCCGCCTCGAACAGGCGTCCTGCATGCTGATGTTCGAGTGCCTGCTGCAGCAGCGCACCCCCCTTGTCGGATTCAACCTCCTGCACAGGGACAGCAGCAGACATGATTTGGGTCTCGCGAGTGGGGTCGTCAACGCATTATGCGTACCCGCCCGCGCCGTTGAAGCGTGGAAAAACCCGGTTTTTGCCGCGTACTTTCCGTTTCACGCCCTGGACTGCTGGCGTCGCACGCGATCGGCCCATACTGCCGCCTCCACGCGCGAGCGCAGGTTCAGCTTCTTCAGCACATGCTTCACATGAACCTTGACCGTGCCTTCCGCGATACCCATGTCCCGCGCGATGAGCTTATTGCTCTTGCCGTCGATCAGATGCTCGAGGATGCGCGACTCCTGGTCGGTCAGCCCCGCTTCGGCGGGCGTCGCCGGGCGGCTTTTCTCCCGCAGCGTATTGACCAGAAGCTGGGTCAGCCGTTCGCTGATCGCGATCTTGCCACGCGCCGCCTCGACGATCTGCCGTATGAGGTCCTCCGGCTCCATGTCCTTCAGCAGGTAGCCGTCGGCACCGGCCTGGAGCGCGGCCATCAGATCGTCCGCCTGATCGGATACGGTGAGCATGACGATGCGCGAATCGATCCCCGCCGCCTTCAGCGTGCGCAGCACCTCGACCCCGCTCATGTCCTTCATGTTGAGATCGAGCAGGATCATGTCGGGTTGCAGCGCGAGTGCGAGCGCGATGCCCTCGCGCCCGCTCGGCGCCTCGCCGGCGAAGCGAAACTCCGGGGCAGCCTGGATCAGCTGGATCACACCTTTGCGAAACAGCGGATGGTCGTCGACGATGAGAAGCGTCTGGGGGTCGGGCGCGGTCATGATGTCAGTTTATCGCGGCAGGCTCGGAAAGCAGCGGATTCGCGCTCTGGCTGGCGGGCACGAAATCGAGGGTGACGCGCACGCCGCGTTGCGGCAGATTCTCCACGTGCACCCGGCCGCCGAGCTGCTTCGCCCGCTCCTCCATGATGGTCAGGCCATAGTGGTGTGCGCCGGCGCTGCCGCCGAGGCCGATTCCGTCGTCGCTGACACTGGCCGATACGCTGCCGTCGCCGTTGCACACCATCTTCACCTCGGCGCGGGTGGCGCACGCGTGGTTGATGACGTTGGACAAGGCCTCGCGCACAATCTGCAGCGCATGGATTTCCTCGTTGGGGCTCAGGCGGCAGCCGGCCATGGCAAGGTCCAGTTCGACGGGAATGCCGCCGCGCGCGGAAAATTCCGCCACCGTGTTGTTGAGCGCGTCGGCGAGCCCCTCGCCCTCGATGCGCAGACGGAAGGTGGTCAACAGTTCGCGCAGCTGGCGGTAGGCGCTGTTCAAGCCCTCGCGCAGTTCCGCCAGCACCTCGCCCGCATCGGCTCCTGCGCCGGAGCGTTCGACCAGCGGTTTGAGACGGCTCACCTGGATCTTCATGTAGGCGAGCGATTGCGCGAGCGAATCGTGCAGCTCGCGCGCCAGCGCGGCACGCTCTTCCAGCAGCGACAGGCGGCGGCTCTGTTCCGCACGGCGTGCGGTGCCGATGGCGGTGCCGATGTGACGCGACAGCGCCTCGAGCAGCTGGGTCTGCCACGCTTCGAGTTCCCTGCCTTCGGGCATCTCCAGTTGCAGCACACCGTATTGCTGTTCGGCGTCGGCCAGCGGCAGCGACAGCAGCCGCATGCCGTTTTTCAGGGGATGCATGGACAGGGCGCGATTGGACAGGCACTCTGCACAGTTGCTCAGACCGCACACATAACGCTTGCCGCGGTGCGCATCGAACGTGGAAGCGATCACATGCGCCTGTGTGCCGCCGGTCTCGATCATGCAGGCCAGACCATGGCCGATGCCGAGCACGTTTTCCATGTCGCGCAGCAGGATGGCGTAGGTATCCGGCGACACCGGACCGTTGTACAGGCGCGCAATCGAGTGGTACAGGAGCTCCAGCGAACGGTTGGCGATGGTCAGCTCCGCGGTCTTTTCCTCCACCCGCGCCTCCAGGTTCTGGTACATCCTGGAAAGATCCTCCGCCATCAGGTTGAACGCCTGGCCCAGCCGTCCCAGCTCGTCGCTGCCCGTGTGCTCCGTGCGCACTCCGAGATTGCCGCGACCGACGCTGGCCGCCACCGAGAGCAGGTCGCGCAGCGGCAGCAGAAGATCGTTGCGCACGAGGTAGAGCATGAGGATGCCGACCAGCACCGTCAACGTGAGCGCCGCACCGAGAATCATGCGCAGCACCAGGATGCGCGCCTCGGTATCGCCTTCGATCTGCTTGACCAGTCTGTTGAGCTCGTCGACGAAGGCCGGCACTTCGACCGCAACCAGCGCGTCGTCGTCCGGTCCGCCCGCCGCCAGCGCCAGGAAGCGGGGTTTGATGCGTGTCTGCCAGGCGCTGTTCACCGCCCGGTAGCGCACGAGAAGCTCCGTCTCCGTGCGTTTGGGCAGGATGGCGGTGATGCGCGGATCCCTGAGCGTCTGCTCGAAATACTCGACCACGGTCTGGAGGTCTTCCAGCGCGTGCGTCTGCCCCGGCAGGCGCGCCCGCAGGGCGAGGCCCACCATCTGGTGCGAACGCATGCGCAGGCTGCCGGCCAGGTTGGTGGCTTCGCCGCTGCCCTGCGCCGACTCGGCGATGATCCCCGAGCTGGCCATGCCAAGAATCGCGATGCCGACGATGAGCATGAGCGCTCCCCCCATCTTCAGCAACAGGGAGTGCTGCAGGAATCCGCTACGTTCGTTCATTTCACGTCTCTCGCCGGGGAAGCGCCGCCAACATGGAGATTCTCGCGCATTGCACCGGTCGCGTGGCCCCGGCGCGACACGTCTGGACGCCAAACTCGGATAATTTCGTCTGATTCTTGACCCAAATCAAGACTACACCCGGAAATCTTTGCTAGAGTACGCGGGTGCGACAAATTGTCGCGGAGACCGAAGGAGGCAGCCCCTCCACGCCAATGGCGCGCCGGATCATCGGCTGCCGTGGGTTCGGATCAACGGCGCTGGGCTTTTTTCTGACATCAATAGGGAGGCAATTTACCATGAACCAGGACGACATCAACAACCCCGACAACCCGCCCGACCTGGGCCGTCGGAAATTCCTCAACACCGCGGCGCTGGTCGGACTTTCCGGCGCGGGCCTGTCGGTCGGTCTGTCCGCGTGCAAGAAGAAGGACGACGCCGGCACGGCAGGAACAGCCGGCGCTCCCGCTGCGAAAGGCGAGGTCGCGGAGTTCGGCAAGTACGAAGTGCCGCCCGGTCAGCTTGACGAGTACTACTCCTTCTCCAGCGGCGGCCATTCCGGCGAGGTCCGCATTTACGGGATTCCGTCTGGCCGCGAGCTGAAGCGCATCCCGGTGTTCAACATGGACTGCCTGGTCGGCTGGGGCGTCACCAACGAATCCAAGGCCATCCTCGGCACCAAGCCCAACGGCACGCCCAAGTACACCACCGGCGACACCCACCACGTCCACCAGACCTATACCGACGGCACCTACGACGGCAAATACATGTTTGTCAACGACAAGATCCACAGCCGTCTGGCGCGTGTCCGCATGGACACCATGGAGTGCGACAAGATTCTCGAACTGCCCAACGTGCAGGGCTTCCATGGCACGTTCACCGACAAGCGCGACCCCGTCGACGACAGCATCAACCACACCACCCGCGTGTTCTGTGGCTCGGAATTCTCAGTGCCGTTGCCCAACGACGGGCGCGATGTGAACGATCCGAGCAAGTACAAATCTCTGTTCACATGTGTCGATTCCGAATCCATGGAAACGCGCTGGCAGGTGTTCATCGACGGCAACTGCGACCTGGTTGCCACCTCGTACGACGGCAAGCTGGCCGCGACCAACCAGTACAACACCGAGATGGGCATCCACTACGAGGACATGATGGCGGCGGAAATGGACGCCTGCCTGTTCTTCAACGTGGCGCGCATCGAGGAAGCCGTCAAGGCCGGCAAGTTCACCACCATCGCCGGTTCCAAGGTGCCTGTGGTGGACGGCACCAAGGCCGCCAACACGGATCCGAAAACGGCGCTGACCTGCTACGTGCCGATTCCGAAGAACCCCCACGGCGTGAACATCAGCCCGGACGGCAAATACTACGCCTGCTCCGGCAAACTGTCGCCCACCGCGTCGGTGATCGAGCACGCACTCGTGCTGAAGTGGTTCGACGGTGAACTGGCCAATCCGCGTGACGCGGTGGTCGGCGAGCCTGAAATCGGCCTCGGCCCGCTCCACACCGGCTTCGACAACAAGGGCAATGCCTACACCACCTTGTTCCTCGACAGCCAGATCGTGAAGTGGAACGTCGAAGCCGCGATCAAGGCGTTCAAGGGCGACAAGAACGTCAAGGTCGTGCTCGATCGCATCGACGTGCACTACCAGCCGGGTCACGGTTTCACCTCGATGGGCGAAACCAGGGAATCGGACGGCAAGTACTTCATCTCCGACAACAAGTTTTCCAAGGACCGCTTCCTGCCCGTCGGCCCGCTGCATGCCGAGACCGCGCAACTGATCGACATCAGCGGCGACAAGATGAAGCTGGTGGCCGACCACTCGGTCTATTCGGAGCCGCACGACTCGATCATCGTCCGCCGCGACATCATCAAGACGCGCCAGATCTACAACCTGGACGACTTCCCGCACGCGGTGAAGGATCCAAAGGATTCGGGCGTCTTCCGCAATGGCAAGAAGGTGACGGTCAAGCTCATCAGCCAGGCCCCGGCGTTCAGCCTGCGCGAGTTCAAGGTCAAGAAAGGCGACGAGGTCACCGTCATCCTGACCAACCACGACAAGGTGGAGGATCTGACCCACGCGTTTGCCGTGCCGAAGTACGACATCAACTTCATCGTCAACCCGCAGGAGACCAAGTCGGTCACCTTCGTCGCGGACAAACCCGGTGTCTACTGGTGTTACTGCACCAACTTCTGCCACGCCCTGCACCTCGAAATGCGCTCGCGCATGATCGTCGAACCGTAAACATCAAATCCGCTCCCCTTCCCGGGGAGCGGGATTTTTTCGCGGTGTCGTGCCATTGCTTCACACCAATCGACATCCAGTAGTGCCCAATCGATTTCGCCCCGACGTCATTTCCATTCGACACCCCAATTCCCCGCAGGACAACAGGGTTTCAAACGCCGCCCGGCTTGCCTGAAACGAGGAAAGGAGTATCGTTGGATTCCTTTGTTCGCGCGCCGTTGCACGATGCGGTCATCCCGCTCGACGCCTGAAACTTGCTGGTATCCATCATGAATCATCCTGCCGGTTTTTTTGCACGTTTTCTGACGGCTCTATGCCTTCTGTTCAGTTGGGGAATTGCCTTCGGCGCCGCGTATGAAGCGCCGCTGCCGGCCGAACTGTCGACCGACCCGGATCTGTGCAAATACCTCCCCTGCAAGGATGTGATGCCCGGCGCCGACAGTTTTTCGCCGCGCATGGGCAAGCCCGCCTACGTCGAGGCTTACCGGAGCAAGCAGAGCGAGCACAATAAAACTGAAGATCCCGCCGACAAGGACGAGGACAAAAAGGATCACGACAAGAAAAGTGCAGATCGCGAAGACGACGATCGCACGCTGATCGGCTACGTTTTCCTGTCCACCGACATCGTCGACATTCCCGCCTATTCCGGCAAGCCCGTGGTCACGCTGATCGGCATGGACACCAAGGGCATCGTCACCGGCGTGCGCGTTCTGCGCCACTCCGAGCCGATCCTGCTGCTGGGCATCCCGGAATCTGAACTCACCCGCTTCGTCATGCAGTATGTCGGCAAGTTCGTCGGCGACAAGATCGAGGTCGGCGCGGGACGGCCGGACCAGGGTGTCATCGGTCTCGACGCCATCACCGGCGCCACCGTCACGGTGATCGCGCAAAATCAGGTGGTGCTGCGCAGCGGCCTCGAAGTCGCCAAGCAGGTGGGCATCATCGAACCCACCATCCGTCCGCAGGCCCGTTACACCGACGTGACGGACAAGCGCGACTGGAACACGCTGCTCAAGGAAGGCAGCATCCAGCGCCTCAAGGTCAGCATGGCGGATGTCGGGCTGCCGCCTTCACCGCAACCCTACATCGACATCCATTTCGGTTATCTGAACGCGCCTGCTGTCGGGCGCAGCATCCTTGGCGATGCCGGCTATGCAAGCCTGATGTCGCGTCTCGGCCCCGCCGATCACGCCATCTTCCTTGTTGCCAACGGCTTCGAATCCTTCAAGGGCTCCGGTTTCGTGCGCGGCGGCATCTACGACCGCGTGCAGGTGGCCCAGGACATGGACAGCTTCACCTTCCGCGACCTGGACTATCTCAACCTCTACCGCATCGAAGCCGCGGGCGCGCCGGCCTACCGCGAGTCGGCGATCTTCATCATCCGCTCGCCTACCTTCAGCGCGGCCTATCCGTGGAGCCTGGTGTTCCTCGCCAACAAGATGGACCGCCAGACCGGCGCCAAGACCTTCGTCAACTTCGACAAGGAATACTGGTTGCCCGCCAGCCAGTTGCAGGGTGGACACCCGAAGATCGTCAAACCGGAGCCGACATGGGTCAAGGTGTGGAAAGGACGCAAGGTCGAAATCGTCCTGTTCGTGCTGTGGCTGGCTCTCACCGGGACCGTCTACGCCCTGCGCGACAAGCTGGTGCGCCGGTCGACGCACAAGGACAAACGCTGGAAGGACATCCCGAAATATTTCCTGTGGATCACCTCGATCGGCTTCGTCGGCTTCTACCTTCTTGCCGTGCCCTCGATCACCCAGGTACTGACCTGGTTCCATTCCATCCTGTTCGAGTGGAAGTGGGAACTGTTCCTGTCCGATCCGTTCATCTTCCTGTTCTGGATTTTCATCATCGTCACGGTGTTCTTCTGGGGCCGCGGCATGTTCTGCGGCTGGATGTGCCCCTACGGCTCGCTGCAGGAGCTGGTGTACAAAGTGGCAGGGGCCATCGGGCTGAAACGCTTCCAGCGCCACCTGCTGCCGCAACACGTGCATGATCGTCTGAAGTGGCTCAAATACGCCATCTTCGCGGTGCTGCTCGCGGTATCGTTCTTCTCCATGGGCCTTGCGGAAAAAATGTCCGAGGTCGAGCCGTTCAAGACGACTTTCCTGGTCGGCGTATGGAACCGCACCTGGCCCTTCGTGACGTTCTGGGTCGTGCTGCTGTTCGCCGCGCTGTTCTTCGAGCGCCCGTTCTGCAAATACCTGTGCCCGCTCGGCGCCGCGCTCGCGGTGCCCTCCACCTTCCGCTGGTGGGGTCTCAAGCGCAAGGCGGAATGCGGCCCGTGTGCGGCCTGTATGGTTGGCTGCGGCTCGCAGGCCATCTATGCAGACGGTCGCATCGACCAGCGCGAGTGCCTGCTGTGTCTCGACTGCCAGGTCCTCTACTACGACGACCACGCCTGCCCGCCACTGGCGAAGGAACGCAAGCGCCGCACCAAGGCCGGCGAGCCGCTCACCGCGATCGGCGACGATGGCTATTACATCCCCATCGTTCCGGCGGCGCCGGCTGCGGCAGCCACGCGACAACCGCTGCCGGCCTTCGTTCAGCAGGAACTCTTCGATCACCTGTTCCCGTGGAGCCGCCGCATGGCCGCCCAACCGCTGCTGCTGAAAGGCCTCAGCATCGCGCTTGCCCTGCTGGTGACCTGGGTGTGGGTGCTCGGCGCCGCGGGCAAGCTCGGCACCGGCATCGTGCTCGGCTGGTGGCTGGCGTGGAGCGCTTACGAACTCGTGGTACGCATGCGCTGCAAGCCCTATGTCAAGGACGGTCCGTGGTGGGGCCGCAACCTGCGTCCGGCGTCGTGGGCCGACATGGCGGCCTACGTCAGCTTCAAGAACCTGCTGATCGCGGCGGCACTGTTCATCCTGATGAAGGGCACGGGCATCCTCCAATTCCTGCAGAGCCAGCCCGCATTGCAATGGCTTTACTGACCGGCTGGCGCGTCCTCGTCGGCGTGCTGGCCTCGATCGGCGCGACAGGTGCTGCCGTCGCGGCCGAATGGACCGTCCATCCGGGTGAGTCGATCGGCGCTGCCATCACACACGCCGCGCCGGGAGACACGGTACGGGTCGAGCGCGGACGCTACGCGGAACGCCTGCTGATCGACAAGCCGATCACCCTCCTCGGCATCGGTCGCCCGACGATCAGCGGCGGCCTGAAGGGCGATACCATTCGCATCACGGCCGAGGACGTGACCGTCGAGGGTTTGCTCGTCACCGATTCCGGCGACAGCCTGATCGATCAGAATGCCGGCATCTACATTTATCCCGGTGCGCACCGCGCCGTGGTGAAGAACTGCGAACTCAGCTACAACCTGTTCGGCCTGTGGATCGAGAAATCCAACGACGTACGGATCGAGAACAATCTCGTCACCGGCAAACGCGACTACCGCTCGGCGTCGCGCGGCAACGGCATCCAGCTCTACAACACACAAGGGGCGCGCATCCTTGGCAACCGTATCGGTTTCGTGCGCGACGCCATCTACGTCGACGTGTCGCACCATGCGATCTTTCGCGGCAACAAGCTGCACCACAGCCGCTACGGCACGCATTACATGAATTCCTACTACAACCTGTGGGAAGACAATGACAGCTGGTTCAACCGTGGCGGACTCGCGCTGATGGAAGTGCGCAACCAGACGGTGCGCAACAATCGCGCATGGGGCAACTCCGATCACGGCATCATGCTGCGCACGCTCCAGGATTCGATCGTCGAAAACAACGTGGTGGCCGGCAACTCGCGCGGTTTCTTCATCTACGACGTGGAATACATCGCCCTGCGCGGCAACCTGGTGATCGACAACACCGTGGGCGTTCACCTGTCGGCGGGCTCCTTCCGCAACGAGGTGGAGCGCAACGACTTCATTTCCAACCGCGAGCAAATCCGCTACGTCGCCTCGCGCGACGAAACGTGGGGGGCGAAGCAAGGCAACTACTGGAGCAATTACGTCGGCTGGGACCGCGACGGCAACGGCATCGGCGACGTGCCATACCAGGCCAACGACATGGTCGACCGCCTGTCTTGGCGGCACCCGATGATGAAGCTGTTGCTCGCAAGTCCCGCGGTGCAGACCTTGCGCCTCATCGGCCAGCAGTTCCCCCTGTTGCGGGCGCCGAGCATCGTCGACCCGAATCCGCGCATGAAACCCCTTCACGAAAACTGGAGAGACTGGCTTGGCAAGCATTTCCCCGGACGCCGGTAAAACGGCCCCCCCACCCGTCATCGCCGCGCGTCAGGTCGTCAAGCATTACGGCCGCGTCCACGCGGTCGACGGCGTCGATCTCGACATCGAACACGGCGAACTGTTCGGCCTCATCGGCCACAATGGCGCCGGCAAATCGACCCTGTTCAAGATGATGCTCGGACTCATCCCGCCGACGTCCGGCGAGATCCGTATCGCCGGCACCGCGGTGACCGGCAAGGGTTTTCGTGCGGTGCGCCGCCGGGTCGGCTATCTGCCCGAGAACGTCGTGCTCTACGACAACCTCACCGGACTGGAGACCCTGCAGTTCTTCGCCCAGCTGAAAGGGGTCGCGTACTCGGCCTGCCCCAACGCGCTGGAACGCGTCGGCCTCGCCCATGCGGCAAAGCGCCGCGTGCGGGAATACTCGAAGGGCATGCGCCAGCGTCTGGGTTTCGCCCAGGCCTTGCTCGGAAAGCCGCAGATCCTCTTTCTCGACGAGCCGACGAACGGTCTCGATCCCGAGGCGATCCGCGAGTTCTACGCCACCCTGCGTGGTCTGCGCGCCGAAGGTGTGACCGTGGTGCTGACTTCGCACATCCTGTCGGAAATCCAGGAGCGCGTCGACCGCCTCGCCATCATGGCAACGGGTAAAATCCGCGCCGTCGGCACGGTTCAGGCGCTGCGCGAAGAGATGGATCTGCCATTGTGGATCGATGTCCGCATCGCACCATCGGATTTCGACAGCGTGCGCGCCGTGCTCGGACAACTGCCAGTCAGCGCCATCGAGGCACACGACGACCGTGTGTCCGTGCGCTGCGCGCGCGATACAAAAATGCCGGTCATCGAAGCGCTCGCCGCACTGGACGGCCGCTTGCTCGACCTGCACGTGCGCGAGCCCTCGCTCGAAGACGTGTTCTTCGGCTTCTCCGATTAGGGACTCTCATGGAAATCGCCCAAGTCGCCACCATCGCCGGCAAGGAATTCTGGGACCGCATCCGCAACCGCTGGGTGCTCGCCGTGGCTGCGGTGTTCACCGTGTTCGCACTTGCCATCGCCTATTTCGGCGGTGCGCAGCAGGGCGCGGTGGGCTTCCGCTCGATCGAGTTCACCATCGCAAGCCTGGTGAGCCTCGTCATCTATCTCATTCCGCTGATCGCGCTGGTGCTGGGATTCGACGCCATCGTCGGCGAGCGCGAGCGCGGTTCGCTCGACCTGCTGCTGTCGATGCCGATCACGCGCTTCGAACTGCTGCTCGGCAAATACCTTGGACTCGCCGGTGCGCTGGCGTTCTCCACCGTCGCGGGGTTTGGCCTGGTCGCGCTCGTGCTCGCCACCCAGCTCGAACTCAATGCCCTGCTGCACTATTTCGGCTTCATGCTCTCCTCGGTGCTGCTCGGCATGGCGTTTCTGAGCCTCGCGGTGATGGTGTCGGTGTTCGCCACCGACCGTACCCGCGCGTCGGGGATGGCGATCGCCCTGTGGTTCTTCTTCGTGCTGGTTTTCGACCTCTTGCTGCTGGGCGCGCTGGTGGTCACCAGCGGGCAGTACGGCGGCGAGATCTTTCCCTATCTGCTGCTGGCGAATCCGGCTGATGTTTTCCGCATTCTCAACATTTTCTCGCTCGAAGATGTTCGCACCCTGTATGGCCTTGCCACCGTGTTCCCGGCCGCGCTCGCGGAACCCTGGCTGCTGGGCCTGGTCATGTTGGGCTGGATCGCCGCGCCGCTGGCGATCGCCACCTGGAGATTCCGCAAATAAGCCATGAAACTCGTCACCCGCACCCTCCTCGCCGCCACGCTTGCCGTCGGTCTCTTCGGCGCCTGTAGCGAATCCGGGAAATCAGGCACCGTCGTGCCTCATGAAATCGGCCACGAGACTTCGTGCAGCCTCGACGGCATGCTGCTGGCCGACTATCCGGGGCCGAAGGCGCAGATCCATTTCGCCGGCCAGGACGAGCCCGAATTCTTCTGCGACACGGTCGAGATGTTCAATATCTACCTCAACCCCGAACAGGTGCGCGTGGTGCGCGGTCTGTTCGTGCAGGACATGGGCCAGGCCGACTGGAACGATCCGAAAGGACACTGGATCGACGCCCACCAGGCATTCTATGTGCATGGCAGCTCACGGCGCGGCTCGATGGGCCCGACCATCGCCAGCTTCGCCAACCGGGCCGACGCCGATAAATTCGCCGCGCAGTATGGCGGCAAGGTCCACGCCTTTGCCGAGATCACGCGCGATATGGCGGTTCTCGACGGCGGCGCACTCCACGACACGACGATGTAAGACTTATGGTAGATTTTTTCGAAGGGGTCGACCCCGAACTGGCCGAGGAAATTCAGAGCCTGTCACGCCTCATCTACCAGTTGCGGGAAAACCGCAAGGCGATTCTGGACGGCTATGGCGTTGCCGACGACGCTGCCATGCTCGAATGCATTCGTACCGGCTCGGCGACCGAACACCCAGGCTACGAGCATTACCTGGCCGCACGCATCCTCGACGATACTCGCGAGGCCGTGCGCAGCGCGCTTGCCGGACGGCTCAAGGAGGTGCGCGCATGAGCCTGCATCTCGCACTCGGCACCGTCATCGAGTCCGACTTCAGCAACAGCCTCGCCAGCGCGCCCGAGCAGAAGCAGGATGCGTTGATCGTGCGCCTGCGCAATGGCGTCATGCTCCATATCCGCTATGCCGCGCCCGATGCCTATTCGCTGCGCTGGACGTACGACGGCCACGAAGCCGGCATCGACACCGCGCCGCTGCATCCGCATCTGGCCACCTTCCCCAATCATCTGCACGACACCGACGGGGGCGCACACCCCGATCCGTTCACGCGCACCGATACCGCGCCCGAAGACAACGTGCGCCAGTTGATCCGCGCCCTGCTGGACAATCCCGCGCTCGGCGCCGTAACGGTTTCCTGATGCGCCGGAATGCCTGGCTGATCATCGCAGGTGGTGTTGTTCTCGCGACCACAGCGGTTGCGTACACCTTGTATGCCAACAAGCGCTCCACCATGGACCTCGCCGCCATACCGGACGAGCTATGCATCGTCGCCCCGGCGACCCCACCCGATGCGTCGTCAGAGCTGGACCCGCTCATGCCGCGCACTGCACCACAGGACGCGCGCTGTCCGGTTTGCGGCATGTACCCCGCACGTTACCCCCGCTGGGCGGCACAGGTCGTGTTCCGGGATGGCGCCACGCATTTCTTCGATTCGCCGGTCGATCTGTTCGGTTTCATGAACGGCGTGGGGCGGCACAGCAGCCCCTACACCATGAAGGATGCCGCCGCCCAGTTCGTCACCGACTTCGACACCGGCGAGTGGGTGGCCGCCGATGCGGCCTTCTACGTGCGCGGCTCCAGTGTCCTCGGTCCCATGCGCGACGCCGACCTCCCCGCTTTCGGCAGCCGCGAATCCGCCGAGGCTTTTGCGCGCAACCACGGCGGCAAGGTGCTCGCCCACGCCGAAGTCACGCCCGAAGTGGTCCGCCCGCTGAGCCGCAACGTGCACCGTCACTGACGCTGCATCGGCGCAGCGCGTTCTCAGGGAACGACGCTGTCGATGACTCCCTGTGTTCGACTTGCGGCGTGGCTCCGGCGAGCGGGATGTCCACCCACAAGCGAACGTCCCTGTCGAGAGCGCAAAAAAACGGGCGACCCCGAAGGGTCGCCCGGTCATTCGGCACGCCGCGGCCCCGGCCGCCCGGCCTTTACTGCGACAGCGACACCATGTGGTTGACCGCCGCCTTGACGTCGTCATCACTCAGGGTCGCAGCGCCGCCGCGCGCGGGCATCATGCCCTTGGCACCGGTGAAGCCTTCGAGCGCGTGCTTGTACAGGGTATCCATGCCCTGCGCGATGCGCGGACCCCAGTCGTCCTTGTTGCCCGGCATCGGCGCGCCGGCGACACCGGCGGCATGACACAGCGCGCAGGTCTTGTTGAACACGCTCTTGCCCTGCTCGGTGCTCGCCACCACACCACCCGCGGCCGGTGCCGCCGCTTCGGCGGCGGGGGCTTCGGCGGCAGGCGCCGCAGGAGCTTCCGCCGCCGGTGCAGTCGCCTCGGGAGCGGGCGCCTGCGCCGCCGGTTCTTCCTTCTGCCCGCAGGCGGTCAGCCAGGCCGCAAAGCTCAGGGCCAGGACGAGGGTGGTCTTGTTCATCTAACGATCTCCTTCAAGTTTGTGGCAAAAAAACCGGAAAAAACCGGGAGGGTGCAGGCCCGACGGGGCTTAAGGAAACCCCGAACACGCCGGGAAGCGGAGCCGGCCAGGTGTTCGACGCTTTCTTGAACCGCCGATCGATCCGTCAGCCTGACGAGCCGTCGCTGACGGTCGCCGGTTGCCGGGGCCAAATAACCCCGACCGCCCAGCGGCGCAGTCAGGAAGCGTCTGTCAAGCCTTCCGGAGTGAATCAGCGTTCCGGCTTCGAGAGTTTCACCTCAGGAGGAAGCGGAACGGTCAGGGGTGGGTGACGCGGGTCAACCCGCCAAACTGGCGTCAACTATAGCACGACCTCCCCGTGATCTGGCGCGGCGCGTTGTCGCGAAGGACTACTTCCAAATAGATGCCGGCACCCCACCCATCGCCAGCGTCGCAATTTTTGTTCTTATATAACACATAGTTAAACATCTACCCCCACTACCTCCTTGGAGGTATGGCGGGACCTTTACTCCCTGCATCGACCCCTTTTCAACCGTGCTCGCGCGCATAGAATCAGCACCGCTATTCGGATAATCGTATCCGGAAACCTTCGGGAGTCCTGATCATGGCGACGCAGACGCACAAGCAAATGTCCGTGCTGACGATGAGCACCCTCGCCTTCACCACGTGTTTCGCGGTGTGGGTGATGTTCTCCATCATCGGCATTCCGATCAAGGCCAATCTCGGTCTCAACGAGACGCAGTTCGGCCTGCTCGCCGCCACCCCCATCCTCACTGGATCGCTGATCCGCCTGCCGCTGGGCATGCTGACCGACAAGTATGGCGGCCGCATCGTTTTCTTCGTGCTGATGCTGTGCGTCATCGCACCCATCTACCTCATCAGCATGGCCACCCAGTACTGGCATTTTCTTCTGCTGGGCCTGTTCGTCGGCGCCGCCGGCGGCGGCTTCTCGGTCGGTATCGCCTACGTCGCGCGCTGGTTTCCGCCGCGGCGCCAGGGGCTGGCGATGGGCATCTTCGGCGCCGGCAACGCCGGTGCCGCGGTCACCAAGTTTCTTGCCCCCTCTCTGGTGGTGGCCTACGGCTGGCAGTCGGTGCCGCAGGTCTACGCCATCGGCATGCTGGTGATGGCGGTGCTGTTCTGGATCTTCACCTACACCGACACCTCGCACCACGTCCCCTCCCACGTCACCCTGAAGCAGCAGCTCACCGCGCTGAAGGATCCCAAGGTGTGGAAGCTGTGCCAGTACTACTCCATCGTCTTCGGCGGCTACGTCGCGCTGAGCCTGTGGATGACCAAGTATTACATCACCGAGTACGGCTTCGGCATGCAGACCGCCGCCCTGCTCGCGGCGATCTTCGTGCTGCCCTCCGGCGTGATCCGCGCGATGGGCGGCTGGCTGTCCGACCGCTTCGGCGCCCACAAGATCACCTGGTGGGTGATGTGGATATCGTGGATATGCCTGTTCCTGCTGTCCTATCCGCAGACCGAGATGGTGATCCAGACCACCAAGGGCACGATGTCGCTGCACCTGGGCCTCAACGTATGGGTGTTCACCGCGCTGCTGTTCGTCCTCGGCATCGCCTGGGGCTTCGGCAAGGCGAGCGTGTTCAAGTACATCTCCGACCAGTACCCGACCAACATCGGCGTCATCTCCGGCATCGTCGGCCTGATCGGCGGTCTCGGCGGTTTCATCCTGCCGATCCTGTTCGGCGCCATCGTCGACCTCACCGGCATCAACAGCGGCATCTTCATGCTGATGTACGGCGTGACCTGGGTTTCGCTGATCTGGATGTACGTGACCGAAGTGCGCGCGACCCCCATGATCAAGACCGCCGCCATCGACACGCTCGAATAAGCCTTACAACACGACCCGCTCTAGGAGAACCTCAATGTCCGCGAACATCAAGGACTGGAACCCGGAAGACAATGGCTTCTGGGAATCGACCGGCAAGAAGATCGCCAACCGCAACCTGTGGATCTCGATCCCCAGCCTGCTGCTCGGCTTCGCCATCTGGATGATGTGGGGCATCATCACCGTGCAGATGCTGAACCTGGGCTTTCCCTTCACCAAGGAAGACATGTTTAGCCTGACCGCCATCGCCGGTCTTTCCGGTGCGACCTTGCGCATTCCCTCCTCTTTCTTCATCCGCATCGCCGGCGGCCGCAACGCCATCTTCCTGACCACGGCGCTCTTGATGATCCCGGCTTTCGGCACCGGCCTCGCATTGCAGGACAAGGACACGCCACTGTGGGTGTTCCAGTTGCTGGCGCTGCTTTCGGGCATCGGCGGCGGCAACTTCGCCTGTTCGATGTCCAACATCAGCAGTTTCTTCCCCAAGCGCCTGCAGGGCACCGCGCTCGGCCTGAACGCCGGCCTCGGCAACTTCGGCGTGACCACCATGCAGATCCTGATCCCGCTGGTGATGACCGCGGGCATCTTCGGTGCCTTCGCCGGCGGCTCGATGGAACTGATGAAAGACTCGGGTTGGATTCTCGGCAAGATCGTCGCCGGCACGCCGACCTTTGTCCAGAATGCCGGCTTCGTCTGGATGCTGGCGCTGATTCCGCTGGCTTTCCTTGGCTTCTTCGGCATGAACAACCTGCTGCCCATCTCGCCGGGCATCGGTTCGACCGTCAGCGCCTTCATCAAGATCCTGTGGTTGTATGGCCTCGCCTGCGCAACCGCCGGCGTCGGTCTTTACCTCTATCTGCCCCCCGCCTCGGGCGGTCTGGGCCTGCTGAACATGTGGGTGGCGCTGCCGCTCATCATCGTGGCCACCCTGCTGGTCATGAAGCTCGCTGCCTTCGGCGACATGAAGGCCAACATCAGCAAGCAGTTCGCCATCTTCGGCAACAAGCACACCTGGTCGATGACCGCGCTCTATCTGGTCACCTTCGGTTCGTTCATCGGTTTTGCCGCCGCCGTGCCGCTCGCGATCACCGTCATCTTCGGCGATCAGCACCTCTTCGACGCCGCGAGCAACACCTGGACGCACGTCAAGAACCCGAACGCCCCCTCGGCCCTGACTTATGCCTGGATCGGCCCATTCGTCGGCGCGCTGGTGCGCCCCATCGGTGGCTGGATCTCCGACAAGGTGGGCGGCTCGATCGTCACCCAGGTGATTTCCGCAATCATGGTCGGCGCCTCGATCTACGCCGGTTACATCATGACGCAGGCATACCATTCCGCCACCCCGGAAACCTACTTCACGCAGTTCATGCTCACCTTCGTTCTGGTGTTCGCCGCCTCCGGCATCGGCAACGGTTCCACCTTCCGCTCCGTGGGCTATATCTTCGACCGCACCCAGGCCGGCCCCGTGCTCGGCTGGACTTCGGCGGTCGCCGCCTACGGTTCGTTCATCGCCCCGGTGGTGATCGGCGGCCAGTTGAAGGCGGGCACCCCGGAAAACGCCATGTACGGCTTCGCGGTCTTCTACGCCGCGTGCCTGTTGCTGAACTGGTGGTTCTACCTGCGCAAGAACGCCTATGTGAAGAACCCCTGATGCGCTGATACCGGAAACCGGCACGGCAGGCACGGCCGGTTCCTCCCCCTGAATCCTCGCGACCCAAAGGAGCAACAATGAGTCACTTTCTCGACCGACTGAAATTTTTCCAGAAGAACAAGGAATTCTTCTCCAACAACCACGGCGTCGTCACCAACGAGGACCGCGACTGGGAAGACGCCTACCGTCACCGCTGGCAGCACGACAAGATCGTGCGTTCCACGCACGGCGTGAACTGTACCGGCGGCTGCTCCTGGAAGATTTTCGTCAAGAACGGCCTGGTGTCGTTCGAGATGCAGCAGACCGATTACCCGCGCACCCGCGCCGACCTGCCCGACCACGAGCCGCGTGGCTGCCAGCGCGGCGCCAGCTTCTCGTGGTACCTGTACAGCCCGCAGCGCATCAAGCATCCGCTGATCCGCGGCCGGCTGCTCGACCTGTATCGTGCCGAGCGCAAATCCGGCAAGGATCCGGTGGAAGCGTGGGCCGCGATCCAGGCCGACCCCACCAAGCGCGCCAAGTACGTGCACGTACGCGGCCTCGGCGGCTTCGTGCGCAGCAACTGGGAAGAGGCGAAGGAAATCATCGCCGCGGCCAACGTCTACACCATCAAGAAATACGGCCCGGACCGCATCTTCGGCTTCTCGCCGATTCCCGCCATGTCGCAGATTTCCTACGCGGCCGGCGCGCGCTACCTGTCGCTGATCGGCGGTGCCTGCGGTTCCTTCTATGACTGGTACTGCGACCTTCCGGCCGCGTCCCCCCAGACCTGGGGTGAACAGACCGACGTGCCCGAATCGGCCGACTGGTACAACTCCACCTACATCATCGTGTGCGGCTCCAGCCTGCCGACCACCCGTACGCCGGACGCCCACTTTGTCTCCGAGGTGCGTTACAAGGGCGCCAAGGTCATTTCCATGGCCCCGGACTACGCCGAATTCTGCAAGGCGTCCGATCTGTGGATGCCCGTCGGCCCCGGCACCGACGCCGCGGCCTTCCTCTCGATGGGCCACGTCGTGCTGAAGGAATTCTTCATCGACAACCAGGACCCCTACTTCACCGAATACGCGCGCAAGTACACCGACCTGCCGATCCAGGTCATGCTGCGCAAGCACGGCGAAGGCTACGTGTCCGACCGCTGCCTGCGCGCGTCCGATTTCGCCAACAACCTCGGCGAAACCAACAACCCCGAATGGAAGACCATCGTCTACGACGCGAAGAGCAAGTCGTTCATCGCGCCGAACGGCTCCATCGGTTTCCGCTGGGGTGAGGAAGGCAAGTGGAACCTGCTGCCGAAGAACGCCGCCACCCAGCAGGAAATCGAAGCCGAGCTGTCGTGCATCGACAGCAGGGATGAAGTCGTCTCCGTCGGCTTCCCGCACTTCGTCGAAGGCGAAGGCGAACTGCTCTACCGCAACGTGCCGGTGCGCCGCATAAAGCTGGCGAGCGGCGAAGAAGTGCTGGTCGCTTCGGTGTTCGACATGCAGGTTGCGCAGTACGGCGTCGACCGCGGTCTGGGCGGCGGCAATGTGGCAAAGAGCTACGCCGACGCCAACGTCGCCTATACTCCGGCCTGGGGTTCGAAGCAGACTGGCGTGAAAGCCGCCGATCTCGAGCGCACCGCGCGCGAATTCGCCTACAACGCCTCGAAGACCAAGGGCAAGTCCATGGTCATCATGGGTGCGGCGATCAACCACTGGTACCACAACGATCTGGCCTACCGCAGCGTGATGAACCTGCTGCATCTGTGCGGTTGCGTCGGCCAGTCCGGCGGCGGCTGGGCGCACTACGTGGGCCAGGAAAAACTGCGTCCGCAGGCCGGCTGGGCGCCGATCGCCTTCGGTCTGGACTGGCAGCGCCCGCCGCGCCACATGAACTCGACCTCCTACTGGTACTTCCACACCGACCAGTGGCGCTACGAAACCCTGAAAGGTGACGACCTCACCTCGCCCGCCGGCCGCGGCAAGAACAAGGGCTATTCGCTCGCCGACTACAACGTCGCCGCCGTGCGCATGGGCTGGCTGCCGTGCGCGCCGCACTGGAACGCCAACCCGCTCGACCTGGTCACGGAGGCCGAGAAGGCCGGTGCCACCGACGAAGCCGGCGTCGCCAAACACGTCGTCGGCAAGCTGAAAGACGGCTCGCTCGACGTCGCCTTTGCCGACCCGGACAACCCGGTCAACTGGCCGCGCAACCTGTTCGTGTGGCGCGCCAACCTGATCGGCACCTCGGCCAAGGGTCACGAGTACTTCCTCAAACACCTGCTCGGCGCGCAGAACGGCGTGCTGAAGGAGTCGGGCGATGGCCGCGACAACAAGCTCATCAAATGGGTCGAGGAAGCTCCGGTGGGCAAGCTGGACCTGATGGTGGACATCAACTTCCGCCTCAACTCCACCGGTGCGTATTCCGACATCATCCTGCCGACCGCAACCTGGTATGAGAAGAACGACCTCAACACCACCGACATGCACCCGTTCATCCATCCGCTGTCGGAAGCGGTGAGCCCGGGCTGGGAGTCGAAGTCCGACTGGCAGATCTTCAAGAACATCGCGCAGGCCTTCTCCACGCTCGCCGCGAAACACCTGGGCACGCGCAAGGATCTGGTGGCCCTGCCGATGCAGCACGATTCTCCGTTCGAGATGGCGCAGCCTTTCGGCGAGGTCAAGGACTGGAAGAAGGGCGAATGCGATCCGGTTCCGGGCAAGACGATGCCGCTCCTGAAGGTCATCGAGCGCAACTACGCCGACATCTACCGGAAGTACATCGCCATCGGCCCGCTCATGGTCAAGCTCGGCAACAACGTCAAGGGTCTCGACTGGAACACCGAGGACGAGTACGAGCAGCTCAAGGTGATGAACGGTACCGTCAAGGAACCGGGCGTCTCGCAGGGCATGCCCTCGCTCGAGGAAGACATCTTCGTGTGCGACTCGGTGATGCGCATGGCGCCGGAAACCTGCGGCGAAGTGGCGCACAAGTCGTGGAGCGCGCTGTCGAAGAAGACTGGCATCGACCACCACCACCTGTATTCCGCGCGTCACGAGGACAAGATCACCTTCCGCGACATCCAGGTGCAGCCGCGCAAGATCATCACCGCGCCGACCTGGTCCGGCATCGAATCGGAAACCGTCTCGTACACCTCGTGCTACACCAACATCCACGAGCACATTCCGTTCCGCACCCTGACCGGCCGCGCCCACTTCTATCAGGATCACGAGTGGTTCCTCGACTTCGGCGAGGGTTTCTGCGTGCACAAGCCGCCACAGGACATGAAGTCGTTCAGCAAGCTCGCGGCCAAGGTCATGGAAGGCAAGCACATCAAGCTGCAGTGGATCACGCCGCACTCCAAGTGGGGCATTCACTCCAGCTACCAGGACAACCTGCGCATGCTGACCCTGTTCCGCGGCGGTCCCTACGTGTGGATCTCCGAAATCGACGCCAAGGCGGCCGGCATCGAGGACAACGACTGGGTGGAAGCGATCAACGCCAACGGCGCGACGGTGGCGCGTGCGGTGGTCTCGCAGCGCGTATCGAAGGGCATGGCGTTGATGTATCACGCCCAGGAGAAGATCGTGAACGTGCCCGGTTCGAACACCACCGGCAAGCGTGGCGGCATCCTCAACTCGGTGACCCGCGTGGTGGTCAAGCCGACCAACATGGTCGGCGGCTACGTGCAACTGGCGTACAGCTTCAACTACTACGGCACCGTGGGCAGCAACCGCGACACCGAGGTCATCGTGCGCAAGGTTGCCGACAAGGACATCGACTGGCTGGAACGTCCGCTCACCGCAGAACGCGAAGCGCAGCTCAACCCGCCCGGAATCGGCAAGCGCTGATCGCCACGTGAACAGGACACATTAGGAGAAACTCATGAAAGTACGCGCACAGTTCGCATTCGTCTTCAACATGGACAAATGCATCGGATGCCACACCTGCTCGGTGACGTGCAAGAACACCTGGACCAACCGCAAGGGCGTCGAGTACGTGTGGTTCAACAACGTCGAATCCAAGCCCGGCATCGGCTACCCCAAGAACTGGGAAGACCAGGAGCGCTGGAAGGGCGGCTGGGAGCTTCGCGACGGCAAGCTGGAGCTGAAGTCCGGCGGCCGCGCCTCGAAGCTGCTCAACATCTTCGCCAATCCTGACCTGCCGCAGATCGACGACTACTACGAGCCGTTCACCTACAATTACGCGCGCCTGCAGAACGCCCCCCTGTCGGAAGCGGCGCCGACCGCGCGCCCGTTGTCGATGATCACCGGCGATCCCATGGAGAAGATCACCTGGGGTCCGAACTGGGAAGACGACCTGGCCGGCGAATTCGCCAAGCGCAGCGTGGACAAGAACCTGGAGAACATCCAGAAGGACATGCTCGGCCAGTTCGAGAACACCTTCAACATCTATCTGCCACGCATCTGCAACCACTGCATGAACCCTGCCTGCGTCGCGGCCTGCCCCTCGGGCTCGCTGTACAAGCGCGAGGAAGACGGCATCGTGCTGGTCGATCAGGACAAGTGCCGCGGCTGGCGCTTCTGCCAGAGCGCCTGCCCGTACAAGAAGGTGTTCTACAACTGGGAATCCGGCAAGGCGGAAAAATGCATCGCTTGCTACCCGCGCGTCGAGTCGGGTATGCCCACGGTGTGTTCTGAATCCTGCGTCGGCCGCATCCGCTACAACGGCATCATGCTGTACGACGCGGACCGCATCGAGGAACTGGCGAGCACCCCCAACGAGCAGGATCTGTACGAAGCGCACTGCAAGATCTTCCTCGACCCCAACGATCCGGCGGTGATCGCCGCGGCTCGTGCGGAAGGCATCAACGAGGACTGGATCATCGCCGCGCAGAAGTCGCCGATCTGGAAAATGGCGATCGAGTGGAAGATCGCCTTCCCGCTGCACCCCGAATTCCGCACCCTGCCGATGGTGTGGTACGTGCCGCCGCTCTCTCCGGTGCAGTCGCAGATCGACCAGGGCAACCTGCCGGTCGGCCCCGACGGCGCGATTCCGCTCGCCAGCGCCCTGCGCACCCCGACCAAGTATCTCGCCAACCTGATGACCGCCGGCAAGGAAGAGCCGATCCGCAACGCGATGAACCGCATGATCGCGATGCGCAGCTACTACCGCACCCTGAACGTCGAGGGCAAGGCCGACACGCGCGCGCTGGACAGCGTCGGCCTCACCGAGGACCAGGTCAAGGAGATGTACCGCTACCTGGCGCTGGCCGCCTACGAGGACCGCTTCGTCATTCCGACCAGCCACCAGGAAGAGCGCATGGACGACGCCTACGGCTTCCAGGGCCAGAACGGCTTCACCTTCGGCAACGATTCGTCGCTGGGCATCAGCAAGATCACCCTGTTCCCGCGCCGCCGCAAGGAGACGCCGGAACCGGCCGAACTCGCCCCGTCCGCGGACAAGTAAAGGAAAGGACTCATCATGGCCCTCTACAAAATCGTGTCGGCGCTGCTCGATTATCCCGGCCAGGATCTGCTCGATGCACTCGACGAGATCCGCGCCGAAATCGGCAGGAGCCAGGACATCGACGCCACGGAAAAGGACGTACTGCGCAAGTTTGTCGACCATCTCGCGCAGCAGTCTCTGACCGAGCTGCAGGCGAGCTACGTCAAGACCTTCGATCTCACGCCGGAACACAGCCTGCATCTGACGCACCATCTGTTCGGTGACGACAACGACAGGAACCGTGGCCCGGCGCTGATCGACCTTGGCGAGCTGTACAAGGATTACGGCATCGAGACGACGACCAACGAGTTGCCGGACTATCTGCCGCTGATCCTCGAATTCGCCGCGATGCTGGAAGACACCGAAGCAACCGCCTTCCTGGCCGATGCCAACAAGGTGCTGACCGTCCTGGCCGACAACCTCGCCAAGGCCGGCAGCCCCTATGCGCCGTTGCTTTCCATCGTAAAAAGCCGCGCCACGCTGACCCGCCTGGCCGC
>JANJXF010000118.1 GCA_024709165.1 Thiobacillus sp.
GGACAAGGCCTATGACCTGCAGTACGACGCCACCCTGTACTGGGAATGGTGGACCGCCGAGAACTCCGACGGCTTCCACAACCCGGAGAACGCGCGCGAGTCGCTCACCCGTTCGATCGACGCCTCGCAGGAAGGCATCGCCCTCCTGAAGAAGGTGCTGGGCGCGGACAAGGCGCCGGCTGCCGTCGGCAACAGCAAGACCGCGGCGCAGAAGAAGCCGTACTGAAGTCTTCGGTGCGTTGTGTACGGGGGGCCTTGCGCCCCCCGTTTCTCGTCCACGTGCGTTTGCAGGAGGGCTGCCCGCGGCCCGATGGGGCGATGGTTCGACCGCCTGAACCGCCGCAAGAGCCCGCTCTTGCGGGAGCCCGCAGCGTAGAACAGTCAGGCCAAAAATCTTGCCATCTGTGGATAGATTGTGTAATTTGTTAACAAATTCAAATGTCTAATCTAACCACGCAATCTCTCGTTGAATACCTGAACGAGCACCCGGGTGGGGTGTCGTCGGCCGCGATCGAGGCTCATTTCGATTTGAGCCGCAGCACCCTGATCCGTCGCCTGAACGAGGCCCTGCAGGCTGGCGCCGTCACCGTTGCCGGCAGGGGGCCGGCGACGCGGTACTTCAGCGCAGATCCGTTGTCCGCCCTGAAAGCCTATTTCGCCAGGCCTCACACCGAAAGAGTCGTCGCACCCTATCGGGAAGAGCGTCTCGCGCCGTTGCCCAGGCTTTCCGATGAAGCGGTACTGAAATTCAGGAACATCGCCGGGCATCCGCTCGGCAAGCGCGCGCTCGGAAAATTTCTCATCGACTTTGCGTGCGCCTCGTCGATCCTGGAGGGCGGCAGCTACTCGCTGCTCGACACCCAGGCCCTGATCGAATACGGCGAGAAGTCGCCCGGCAAGCCGCTCGAAGACGCTTTTCTGGTGCTCAACCACAAGGAGGCATTCGAGTATTTGCACGACAACATGCGGCTCGACTCCATCTATCGTGCTCACGACCTGCTCACCAGCGATCACGATCTGCCGGAACTCGCAGCGTCGCGTCACTTCCTGCCCGCGAATCAGCGTGGCGTGGTGCGGGAATACGCGGAGGTCGATATCGCCCTGAGCGCCTACCTGCCGCCGTTTCGCCCGGGCACCGGATACATCGCAAAGACGCTGGCGCGCGTACTGGAGACCGCCGACTCGATCCAGAGTCCGGTGCAGGCGGCCTTTTACCTGCTGACGCGCATTCCGTACCTCCAGCCCTTCCAGGACGGCAACAAGCGCACGTCGCGAGCGATCTGCAATGTGTCGCTGTTGCGTGCCGGCCTGCCCCCGATCTCCTTCGTCGATTTCGGGAAACAGGATTACATCGTGTCACTGCTGGCGTTCTACGAACTCGGCGACACCCGCCTCGCAGAGCGCTGCTTCGTCGAAGCCTACACAAAATCCATCGCGCGCCTCGGCATTCCGAGGCCGTGATGAGCTCGAATTGCGCCTGACAATCATCTCCATGTCCCGGCAAACGTCGATTTTCCGGCAAGAAAATACGATCATCGAGAAAACGAAGGAAGAGACCACGGATGGCCAAACCCAACATCCTGCTGCGTACCAAACGAAAAAAGGCGCTTGAGGCCTTCCAGGCCAAACGTTACGACGAGGCGATGGCGCTGTTCCAGAGCATCTGCCAGGCCGACCGCCTGGATGCGGACGCGCGTCTGTCGTGCGGGGCGGTTGCGGGCTTGCGTGGCGAGCACGCGCAGGCGGAAGACTACTGCAGGCAGGCGCTGGCAATCGATCCGCAGCTCGCCGCCGCGCACTACAACCTCGGCATCGCACTGCGCAACCAGGGCCGCTTCGCCGAGGCGTGCCAGGCATTCCTGCGCGCGACGCGACTGCGCGCACACTACAGCGAGGCGATGGACGCGCTGGCGCACGCCTACATTGCGCTTTACGACTGGACCGCGGCGGTCGAGGCGTTGCAGGCCATCATCGCCGCATGGCCGGACAAGGCAGAGGTGTACAGCAATCTCGGTACCGTCTACGAGGCGATGGGCCGCACGGCTGATGCGATTGCCGCGTACGAGGCGGCGCTGAAGCTCAACCCGTGGCTGACGGTCGCGTTGAACAGTCTGGGCAATGCCTTCCTCGCACAGAGCGATTTCGAGCGCGCAGAGGCATGTTATCGGCGCTGCCTGGAGACGAACCCGGCCGACCTGCGGGCGCGCTCCAACCTGCTCATGCTGCTCAATTACCTGCCGGAGACCGACCCGCAGGCCGTGCGGGCCGAGCATCTGGAATGGGGGCGGGTGGCGCAGGCGCGCATTCCGCGTCTGCCGCCTGCCGCGCTTGAACCCGCCACGGGCCGGCGGCTGCGCGTCGCTTACCTGTCGTCGGATTTTCGCGAGCATTCGGTGGCGTCGTTCATCGAGCCGGTGCTGCGTCACCACGACCGCGCGCTCTTCGAGGTGTGCTGCTATTCTGACCTGCCGACGCCGGACGCTACCACGCAACGCATCCGTGAAACGGTCGATCTCTGGCGCGACATCACCAAACTGACCGACGCCGAAGCCGCGCGTCTCATCCGCGACGACCGCATCGACATTCTGTTCGATCTGGCCGGCCACACCGGCAACAACCGCCTCGGCATCTTCGCCGCGCAGCCCGCGCCGCGGCAGGTCACGTGGATCGGGTATCCCAACACTACGGGGCTGGCCACCATCGGCTGGCGCATCACCGACGCCGTCGCCGACCCGCAAGGTGAGGATGCGTACTACAGCGAGTCGCTGCTGCGGCTGCCCGGCAGTTTCCTGTGCTACCAACCGCCGGCGGACGCGCCCACGGTGGCACCACTGCCGGCGCAGACGAATGGCTATGTCACCTTCGGCTCGTTCAACAACTACAGCAAGCTCAATTCCGGCGTGCTGCGGCTGTGGGCCGAGGTGCTTAAGCAGGTACCCGGCGCGCGCTTGCTGCTGAAATGTCCCGCGCTCACCGACGCCGGCGTGCAGGCGCACGTGCGTGCCGAGTTCGAAGCGCTCGGTGTCGTACCCGAGCGGCTGGAACTCCTCGGCCACACCCGCGGCCGCGCCGACCACCTGGCGCTGTACGGGCGCATCGACATCGCGCTCGACACCTTTCCCTACAACGGCACCACCACCACTTGCGAAGCCCTGTGGATGGGCGTGCCCGTCGTGTCGCTCGCCGGCAGACACCACGCCGGGCGCGTCGGTGGCTCGCTGCTCACCGCGGCAGGCCTCGCCGGCTGGCTCGCCGATACGCCCGAGGCGTTCGTCGCCATCGCCCGCAGTCGCGCGGATGACATCCCCGCTCTCGTCCGCCTGCGCGCATCCCTGCGCGGGCAGGTGCAATCCTCGCCGCTCTGCGACGCCACCGGCTTCACCCGCCATCTCGAAACGACCCTGCTGCAGGCGTGGCAGTCCACTGTCGCGGAGCGGGCGCAGCGTGTCCTCACGGGCTGCACGCACCCAGTTGTCCCGACTGCTGTTCGGCATTGATAGTGGCTTCTCCGCCCGCGCGATCGACATGCCCGTCGCCTCCGCCGGCTTGACAGCCTCCACCCGACAATCGCGGCGAGGGCGCCGGTGCGCGGTTGTTGCCGCTTGAGCGGTCTTGCAACCGCGGCCTGCCCTTTGCGGGTGCCCCTACAGGGGCCGCGCTGTTCGCAGGAGGGCCGCCCTCGGCCCGATGGGGTGATGGCCGCACCGGGGGCGGGAGCATGGCCGATACCCGGGTCGTGCGTACCCGTGAAGCATGCCGCACGCCCGAATTCTGGTAAGCTCTTGAGTCCTTTCATGCTTGCCCCCGATGAGTCACCCGCCTTTGCTTTCCGCCCAGGACGTCGCCTGCGAACGCAGCGAACATACGCTTTTCCAGGGACTCGGTTTCGAACTGGGCGCGGGCGAGGCGCTGCTGGTGCGCGGGGGCAATGGCCGTGGCAAGACCAGCCTGCTACGCATTCTGTGCGGTCTGTCGCAGCCTGCATCGGGGACCGTGCACTGGCGCGGCGCACCGCTTGCGCGCGTGCACGAGCAGTACGGGCGCGAAATGGCCTACGTGGGCCATGTCAACGGCATCAAGGACGACCTCACGCCGCTGGAAAACCTGCGGCTGGCGGCCGACCTTGGCGGGCGTGCGCTGGACGAAGACGCCGCGGTCGCTGCGCTGGAAGGGCTGGGGCTGGGGCGTTGTCTCGATCTGCCGGCGCGCGTGCTGTCCTTCGGTCAGCGCCGCCGCGTCGCTCTGGCCGGGCTGGTGATGGCCGGCGCCCTGCTGTGGATTCTCGACGAGCCGCTGACCGGACTCGACGTGCACGGCGTCGCGCTGGTCGAAGGCCTGATCCGCGACCATGTCCTTGCCGGTGGCATGGCTATCTTGACCACCCATCAACCGCTGTCGCTCGACGGCCTCACGCCCAAGTCGGTTTCGGTCGGGGACTGATGGGCAGCGTCCATGATTCCACATGTTGCGCTTTCTGACCGCGGTCATTCGCCGCGACATTCTGCTCGCCGCCCGCCGGCGCGGCGACTGGCTGACCGCGCAGTTCTTTTTCGTCATGGTGACGAGCCTGTTTCCGCTCGGCATCGGCCCGGAACCGGCCATGCTGCGAACCATCGGCCCCGGTGTGGTGTGGGTGGCGGCGCTGCTGGCCTGCCTGCTGTCGCTGGGGCGGCTGTATGCCGACGATCACCGCGACGGCAGCCTGGAGCAACTCCTGCTCGCACCTTATTCGAATGCGCTGCTGGCGCTGGGCAAGGCGATCGCCCACTGGATCATCAACGGCATTCCGCTGCTTCTGATCGCGCCGGTGCTGGGCATCCAGTTCGGCTTGCCGGCCGACGCGCTGGCGGTGCTGGTATTGTCGCTGGCGATCGGCACCCCGGTGCTGTCGCTGCTGGGCGGCATCGGCGCAGCGCTGACGCTGGGACTGCGCGGGGGCGGGGTGCTGATCACCCTGTTGATCCTGCCGCTCTACGTGCCGGTGCTGATTTTCGGCGCGGGCGCGGTCGACGGCACGCTTGCGGGAACTGGCGCCGAGGCGCACCTGTCTCTGTTGGGGGCGGTGCTGGTGATGGCTGTGCTGGTTGCGCCGTGGATCAGCGCACTCGCCCTTCGGGTATCCGTGGAGTGAATCCTTGAATCTATATCGTTACGCCTCACCGGCAACCTTCTACCCGCTCGCCGGGCGGCTCGTGCCGTGGTTCGCCTTGCTGGCCGCCGCGTTCACCGCTGCCGGGCTGTACATCAGCTTCTTCGTCGCACCCACCGATTTCCAGCAGGGCGAGGGTTATCGCATCATCTTCATTCATGTACCGGCGGCATGGATGTCGATGTTCATCTATATCGTCATGGCATTCTGGTCGGCCATCGGTCTGGCCTGGAACACGCGCCTGTCCTTCGTCATGGCACGCGCGCTCGCGCCCACCGGCGCCATGTTCACCTTTCTTGCGCTGTGGACCGGCGCGCTGTGGGGCAAACCGATGTGGGGCGCATGGTGGGTGTGGGATGCGCGCCTCACCTCGGAACTGATCCTGCTGTTCCTGTACGTCGGCTACATGGCGCTGCAGGCGGCCATCGACGACCCGCGCCGCGCCGACCGCGCCGGGGCGCTGCTCAACCTGGTCGGCGTCATCAACGTGCCGATCATCTATTTCTCGGTGAAGTGGTGGAACACCCTGCACCAGGGTGCGTCGGTGAGCCTCACCCGTGCGCCGTCGATGGCGCAGACCATGCTGTGGGGGATGCTCGTCATGGCAATTGCGGCCTGGATGTATACCATCGCCGTCGCCCTGGCGCGGGCGCGCACGCTCATCCTCGAGCGCGAGCGGCAGACCGAATGGGCGCGCGCCGTTATCAAGGAGGAGGCATGATCTGGGACAGTTGGGACGCCTTCTGGGCGATGGGTGGCTACGCACTCTATGTGTGGGGTTCGTTCGGTGCCACGCTTGTCTGCATCGCGGGGGAGGCGTGGCTGGTGCGCCGCCAGCGCCGCCAGGTCTTGAGCCGTTTGCGCCGCCTGCAACGATTCGATTCGCAATGACCCTACCGCCATGAAATCACGCCACAAGAAACTCGCCCTCATCGTCCTTGTCCTCGCGGCGCTCGGTATCGCCGCCGCGCTCGTGCTCAACGCTTTCCAGAGCAATCTGGTGTTCTTCTTCTCGCCGACCCAGGTCGCCAACGGCGAGGCACCGACCGGGCGTGCGTTCCGCATCGGCGGCCTGGTCGAGGCGGGCAGCATCCAGCGCCAGCCCGACGGTCTGTCGGTGCATTTCGTCGTCACCGACACCGCGCGCACCATTCCGGTGATCTATACGGGTATCCTTCCCGACCTGTTCAAGGAAGGCAAGGGTGTGGTCGCCGAAGGCCGTCTGGGCGGCGACGGCGTGTTCACGGCCACGCAGGTGCTTGCCAAACACGACGAGAACTACATGCCCCCCGAGGCGGCGCACGCCGTCGAACAGGCGCAGAAGGCCCAACAAACGGTGGTCGAGTGAGCGCAGTGTGCGCGGTATCGGCGGCTGACGAGGAGAAAACATGATTCCCGAACTTGGACATTTCGCATTGATTCTTGGGTTGCTGCTGGCGCTGACGCAGTCGGTGCTGCCGCTGGTCGGTGCGCAGCGCGGCAACCGCACCCTGATGGCGGTGGCGCGGCCTGCCGCGCAGGGGCAGTTCGTCTTTGTCGCGCTGGCGTTCGGCTGCCTGGCGTGGTCTTTCCTCGCCAATGACTTTTCCGTGCTCAACGTGGCGCGCAACTCCTATTCGCGCCTGCCGGAGGTGTATCGCCTCACCGCGACCTGGGGCTCGCACGAGGGCTCGATGCTGCTGTGGGTGCTGATCCTGGCCTTCTGGAGCACGGCGGTTGCCGTGTTTTCGCGCCATCTTCCGGAAGACATGGTGGCGCGCGTGCTCGGCATCATGGGGCTGGTCTCGGTGGGCTTCCTCGCCTTCCTGCTCACCACCTCGAATCCCTTCACGCGACTCGTCCCGGCGGCGCCGGACGGCAGCGACCTGAACCCGCTGTTGCAGGACTGGGGCATGATTCTGCACCCGCCGATGCTGTACATGGGCTACGTTGGTTTTGCCGTGGCGTTCGCCTTCGCCATCGCCGCGCTCCTGTCCGGCAAGCTCGACGCCGCGTGGGCGCGCTGGTCGCGGCCGTGGACCACCGTGGCGTGGGCCTTCCTGACAATGGGTATCGTGCTCGGCAGCTGGTGGGCGTATCGCGAACTCGGCTGGGGCGGCTGGTGGTTCTGGGACCCGACCGAGAATGCCTCGTTCATGCCCTGGATCGCCGGCACGGCCCTGATCCATTCGCTCGCCGTTACGGAAAAGCGCGGTGCGTTCAAGGCCTGGACCGTGCTGCTGGCGCTCCTGACGTTTTCGCTGTCGCTGCTCGGCACCTTTCTCGTGCGCTCCGGCGTGCTGTCCTCGGTGCACGCATTCGCCACCGACCCCGCACGCGGCGCGTTCATCCTCGGCTTCCTCGCCGTGGTGATTGGCGGTTCGCTGGTGCTGTACGCCTGGCGCGCACCGAAAATGATCACCGGCGGCGGTTTCTCCTGGTTCTCGCGCGAGTCGTTGCTGCTCGCCAACAACGTCATCCTCGTTGCCGCGTTGGGTGCGGTGCTGCTGGGTACGCTGTATCCGCTGTTCATGGACGCGATGGGCCTGGGCAAGATTTCCGTCGGGCCGCCCTATTTCAATGCCGTGTTCGTGCCGCTGATGGCGCCGGCGCTCTTCCTCATGGGCGTCGGCCCACTGGTGCGCTGGAAGGAAGGCAGTCTGCCAGATGCGTTTACCCGGCTGAAATGGGCACTGGCCGTGGCCGTGGTCGCGGCGCTGTTGCTGCCGCTCACGGTCGATGGCTTCAAGCCGTGGGCGAGCCTGGGCTTTTTCCTCGCCGCTTGGATAACGCTGGCGGTGGCGGCCGCGTTCCGTGACCGTCTGCGCCATGGCTCAGGCAGCACTGGCCAGAAGCTGCGCAGCGTGCCGCGCGGCTTCTGGGGCATGCAGCTCGCGCACTTCGGCGTTGCGGTCGGCATCGCGGGGATTGCAGTGGTCGCCAACTACCAGAGTGAGCGCGATGTACGCATGGATGTCGGCAGCTATGCCGAACTTGCCGGCTACACGTTCACCTTCCGCGGGGCGGTCGAATACGACGGCCCCAACTATCGCGCGGCCCGCGGCACGGTGGAGGTGAGCCGTAACGGCGCCTCCATTGTCACGCTGCACCCGGAAAAACGTCTGTACAACGCTTCCGGCATGGCGATGACCGAGGCCTCGGTGCATCCGAACCTCTTCCGCGATATCTATGTCGCAATGGGCGAGCAACTCGACGAACAGGGTGCGTGGAGCGTGCGCCTGTTCCACAAACCGCTCATCAACTGGCTGTGGCTGGGTGCGGCGTTCATGGTCGTCGGGGGTTTCCTGGCCGCATCCGACAGGCGCTACCGCATCGCGTTGCGCCGCAGCGAAGTGCCGCGCGGCCTCGCCGCGCAGGGAGCCGCGGCATGAAACGCTGGTTGCCGCTTGTTGCCTTTCTCGTCCTGGTGGGCTTCTTCGCCAAGGGGTTGTTCCTCAACCCGCGCGAGGTACCGTCGCCCCTGATCGACCGCCCAGCGCCGGCGTTTGCCCTGCCGCTGGTGGGTAACGATGCCGCTTCGTTCAGCCCCGCCGACATGCGCGGCAAGGTGTGGCTGCTCAACGTGTGGGCGCCCTGGTGCGTGTCGTGCCGGCAGGAGCATCCGGTGCTGATGCAGATCGCGCAGGGCGGGCGCGTGCCCATCGTGGGATTGAACTGGAAGGACCGCGACCGCGAGTCGGCCATGTTGCTCGCGCGTGCCGGCAGCCCCTATCTTGCGGTGGCCGAGGATCTCGACGGCCGCGTCGGCATCGACTATGGCGTCACCGGAACGCCAGAAACCTACGTCATCGACCGTGAGGGTATCGTGCGCATGAAGCATATCGGCCCCATCAGTCCGGACGTGTGGAAAGAGAAACTCGAACCGAAACTGAAGGAGCTGGGCGCATGAGCCGCTTCCCGACCCTTGCACTGGCGCTGCTTTTGGCCGTGACCTTGCCGGTCACTGCCGAGACGCCGAAAGAGGCCGCGCCCAATGCGGAGAACCCCGAGATCGAGCAGCGCCTGGTCAGGCTTGGCGAGGATCTGCGCTGCCTGGTGTGCCAGAATGAATCGCTCGCCGGTTCCAAGGCCGAGCTGGCGGAAGATCTGCGGCGCGAGATTCGCCAGCAGATGAAAGCCGGCAAGAGCGATGCCGAGGTGATCGACTACCTGACCGCGCGCTACGGCGATTTCGTGCTGTACCGGCCGCCGTTCAAACCGGTGACGTATCTCCTCTGGCTCGGGCCGCTCGTATTTCTTGGCGGTGGGGGGCTGGCCTGGTACCTTACGCTGCGCCGCCGCCGTGCCGCAGCGGCCGAACCGCCTGACGCACAGAAACTTGCCGCGGCCGCCCGGTTGCTGAAAGAAGACCAATGAACCTGCTTTCCTCCAACCCCCTGTTCTGGGGGCTTGCCGCCGCCTGTGTGCTGGTTGCGCTTGTCTTCGTGCTGCCTGCGCTGTTGCGTGCGCGCAAGACGATCGGCGCGGCGGGGCGACGCGACGTCAACATCGCCGTGTATCGCGACCAGCTGAAGGAACTCGAAGCCGACCGCGCCAATGGGCTGATTCCCGAGGAACAGTACCAGGCCTCGCGGCAGGAACTGGAACTGCGCCTTGCCGACGATGCCCTGGGGCCGGATCCCGCGCCTGCTCTGGTTTCGGCTGGAGCACGCGGGCTCGGCTATGCGCTCGCCGTCGCCCTGCCGGCCGCCGCGTTCGGCCTGTATTTGTGGCTGGGCAACCCCGCCGCGCTACAGGCACCTGCCGCGGCGATGGTTGCCGGCGACGGTGGCCACGACATCATGGCGATGGTCGCCAAGGTCGAAGAACGCACACGAAGCAACCCCGAGGATGTCCGTGCCTGGGAAGTGCTGGGCCGCACCTATGCAGCCCTCGAGCGCTGGGCGGACTCGCAGAAGGCCTACGAACAGGCGCTGCGCCTGCGTCCCGACACCCCCGCGCTGATGACCGGCTATGCCGAGGTGCTGGCACTTGCCGGCAACGGCGCGCTCAAGGGGCGGCCGATGGAATTGGTACTGAAGGCGCTCGAAATCGACCCGGACGACGCCAAGGGACTGGAGCTCGCCGGGCTCAACGCTTTCCAGGACGGTAATTTTGCCCAGGCGGGCTACTATTTCAAGCGCCTGCACGCGCTGTTGCCGCCGGATTCCGAATTCGCACGCGATGTGCTGGCAGCGCGGCAGGAAGCCGAGCGCCGTGCCCACACAGCGCTCAGTGGGCTCGACAGTCTGGCGGCACCACCGGCGGCGAAAGTCCCCGCCGCGTCCGATGCAGGAATCGAGGGCCGAATCGAGATCGCCGCCGCGCTGAAGACGAAAATCGGCGCGGGCGACACGATTTTTCTCTTCGCCCGTTCGCCGCAGGGCGGCCCGCCGGTCGCCGCATTGCGCGCCAGCGCCGCCAAGTTGCCGCTGGACTTCCGTCTGGACGACAGCATGGCGATCAGCCCGGCCAGCGCGCTGTCGGGCCAGCAGCGCGTGACTCTGGTGGCACGGGTGTCCCGATCCGGGGACGCGGCCGCGCGGCCCGGTGATCTGGAAGGCAGTGTGACCGGTGTCGAGGTGGGGGCCAAGGGTGTGCGCATTGTCGTCGACCGGACACTGCCGTAGACGCTTTGAGCAGAAAGGGTGATGGAGTAGAATCCGTCATCACCCGCCTCCGCGTATAACAATGACGAAGTACGTGTTTGTCACCGGCGGAGTGGTTTCTTCCCTCGGGAAAGGGATCGCCTCCGCCTCGCTCGCTGCGCTGCTCGAATCGCGCGGTATCCGCGTCACCCTGTTGAAGCTCGATCCGTACATCAACGTCGATCCGGGTACCATGAGCCCGTTCCAGCACGGCGAGGTATTCGTCACCGAAGACGGCGCGGAAACCGACCTCGACCTCGGCCATTACGAACGCTTCTCCAGCGCGCGCATGAGCAAGCGCAACAACTTCACCACCGGGCAGATCTACAAGTCGGTGATCGACAAGGAACGCCGTGGCGATTATCTCGGCGGCACGGTGCAGGTGATTCCGCACATCACCGACGAGATCAAGCGCTCGATCCGCGAGGGTGCGGCGGATGCCGACGTCGCGCTGGTCGAGATCGGCGGCACCGTCGGCGACATCGAGTCGCTGCCTTTTCTGGAGGCCATCCGCCAGATGGGCTTCGAGGACGGCAAGGAAAACACCTGTTTCATCCACCTCACGCTCCTGCCCTACATCGCCACCGCCGGTGAGCTGAAGACCAAGCCGACCCAGCACAGCGTCAAGGAACTGCGCGAAATCGGTATCCAGCCCGACATCCTCCTGTGCCGCGCCGATCGCGAGATTCCGGTCGACGAGCGGCGCAAGATCGCGCTCTTCACCAATGTGCGCCCGGAGGCGGTGATCGAGGTGCGCGATTCGGATTCGATCTACAAGATCCCGGCGATGCTGCACGACCAGATGCTCGACGAGATCGTCTGCCACAAGCTCAACATCCTCGCCCGCGCAGCCGACCTCACGGTGTGGAAGAACCTGGTGCATGCGCTGGAGCATCCGCGCCACACCGTTGACATCGCCTTCGTCGGCAAGTACGTCGATCTCACCGAATCCTACAAGTCGCTGTCGGAAGCGATGGTTCATGCCGGCATGCATACCCTCTCGCGGGTGAAGGTCCAGTACATCGACTCCGAGCAGATCGAGAAATCCGGAACCGGCTGCCTTCAGAACATGGATGCGATCCTGGTGCCGGGCGGTTTCGGCAAGCGCGGCGTCGAGGGCAAGATTGCCGCTATCCGTTATGCACGCGAGAACAAGGTGCCGTATCTCGGCATCTGTCTTGGGATGCAGCTCGCGGTGGTTGAATTCGCGCGCGACGTGGCCGGCATGAGCGATGCGCATTCCACCGAATTCGAACCGGCAACCACGCGTCCCGTGATCGGGCTTATCACCGAATGGCTCGACCGCAGCGGTCAGATGGAAAAGCGCAGCGAGCAGTCCGATCTTGGCGGCACCATGCGTCTCGGCGGCCAGCCGTGCAATCTGAAAGCGGGCACGCTGGCACGCGAGATCTACGGCGCTGACAGCATTGTCGAGCGTCACCGCCACCGTTATGAAGTCAATAACACCCTGCTGGCCGAGCTCGAGGCGAAAGGCCTGGTCGTCGCTGGCCGCGCACCCGGCACCGACCTGTGCGAAATGGTTGAATTGCCGCGCGAGGTCCATCCCTGGTTCGTCGGCTGCCAGTTCCACCCCGAATTCACCAGCAACCCGCGCAACGGTCATCCGCTGTTCATTGCTTTCGTCAAGGCGGCGCTCGCGCTGCGCGAGGAGCAGGGACGATGAAGCTGTGTGATTTCGACATCGGGCTCGACCAGCCGCTGTTTCTGATCTCCGGGCCATGCGTCATCGAATCCGAACAGCTGGCGATGGACACGGCCGGCACGCTGAAGGAACTGTGCGCGACACTCGACGTGCCATTCATCTACAAGTCCTCGTTCGACAAGGCCAACCGCTCGTCGACGGCGTCTTTCCGCGGCCTGGGGTTCGACGAAGGTCTGCGCATCCTGGCCGAAGTGAAAAAACGGATTGAGGTGCCGGTGTTGACCGATGTGCACGAGGACACGCCGCTCGAGGAAGTCGCCAGCGTCGTCGACGTGCTGCAGACGCCGGCCTTCCTGTGCCGCCAGACCAACTTCATCCAGAACGTCGCACGCCAGGGCTTGCCCGTCAACATCAAGAAGGGCCAGTTCCTCGCGCCGTGGGATATGCAGAACGTGGTCGACAAGGCGCGTGCGGTCGGCAACGAGCAGATCATGGTATGCGAGCGCGGCGTCAGTTTCGGCTACAACACGCTGGTGTCCGACATGCGCGGACTGGCGATCATGCGCGGCACGCAGTGCCCGGTGGTGTTCGACGCCACCCATTCGGTGCAGCAGCCAGGCGGGCAGGGCGCATCCTCCGGCGGCCAGCGGGAATTCGTGCCGGTGCTGGCGCGCGCGGCCGTCGCTTCGGGTGTGGCGGGGCTGTTCGCCGAAACGCATCCGAACCCCGAATGCGCACTGTCCGACGGGCCCAACGCGTGGCCGCTCGGCTTGATGAAGGAACTGCTGGAAACGCTGAAGGAAATTGACGTGCTGGTAAAACAGCGTGGATTTATCGAACACAGATTGATGAAAACCTGATCCGCGAAAAACGCGAAGAAAACCCGAGTCTTGTCTTGTTTTCCTTCGCGCCCTTCGCGGACGAAAATTGAATTTGAAGGATGGAAATTGAGCGCAATCATTGATGTCGTCGCCCGGGAAATTCTCGACTCCCGCGGCAACCCTACCGTCGAAGCCGATGTGTTGCTGGAGTCCGGCGTGCTGGGCCGCGCTGCCGTGCCGTCGGGTGCGTCCACCGGCAGCCGCGAGGCGATCGAGCTGCGCGACGGCGACAAGTCGCGCTATCTCGGCAAGGGCGTGCTGAAGGCGGTCGAACATGTCAACACTGAAATATGCGAGGCGATCATCGGACTCGACGTCGAGGACCAGTCCTTCATCGACAAGACCATGATCGAGCTCGACGGCACGGACAACAAATCGCGTCTTGGCGCCAATGCGCTGCTCGCCGTGTCGATGGCGTGCGCCCGTGCTGCCGCCGAGCAGGCGGGGCTGCCCTTGTACCGCTACCTTGGCGGTGCCGCGCCGATGGCGCTGCCGGTGCCGATGATGAACATCATCAATGGCGGCGCGCATGCCAACAACAACATCGACATGCAGGAATTCATGGTGATCCCGGTCGGCGCGCCGAGCTTCCGCGAGGCGCTGCGCTATGGTGCCGAGGTGTTCCACGCACTGAAGAAGCTGCTCGACGACGCCGGCATGACCACCACGGTGGGCGACGAGGGCGGCTTCGCACCCAACCTCGAATCGCACGAGGCAGCCTTGAAGCTGATCGTGCAGGCGATCGAGAAGGCGGGTCTGCAGCCCGGCATCGACGTCGCGATCGGCGTCGACTGCGCGAGTTCGGAGTTCTACAGGGACGGCCTCTACCACCTTGAATCGGAGGGACTCAAGCTGACCGCAGAGAAATTCGCCGACTACCTCGCTGCCTGGTGCGACAAATATCCGCTCATCAGCATCGAGGATGGCATGGCCGAAGGCGACTGGGACGGCTGGAAGGCGCTCACCGAAAAGCTCGGCCGCCGCGTGCAGCTGGTCGGCGACGACCTCTTTGTCACCAACACGAAAATCCTCAAGGAAGGCATCGATAAGGGCATCGGAAATTCGATCCTGATCAAGGTCAACCAGATCGGCACGCTGTCGGAAACCTTCCAGGCCATCGAGATGGCCAAGCAGGCCGGCTACACCGCGGTGATCTCGCACCGATCCGGCGAGACGGAGGACACCACCATTGCCGATCTGGCGGTCGCCACCAACGCGCGTCAGATCAAGACCGGCTCGCTGTCGCGTTCCGACCGCATGGCGAAGTACAACCAGCTGCTGCGCATCGAGGAAGAACTCGGCGAGGCGGCGAGCTATCCCGGACGCGATGCGTTCCGCCAGCGCGGCTGACTGGATCGCACGTATACGCAGTCAGGGCCTGACCTGGGTGCTGGCGGCCGCCATCGTGCTGCTGCAATATCCACTCTGGCTGGGCGACGGGGGCTGGCTGAAGGTGCGTGCCTGGGCGCGCCAGGTCGGGGTACAGCAGGCGCTCAACCAACGCCTGCAGAGCCGTAACGCTGGCCTCCTGGCCGAGCTGGGAGACCTCAAGCAGGGACGCGACGCGATCGAGGAGCGCGCGCGCAACGAACTGGGCATGGTGGCACCGGACGAATGGTTCGTCCGCGTGGTGCCGGCTTCTACCGTTCAGTCGGGAAAGACGCATGAGTGAATTGCAAATCTGGTTGCTGGTACTCGGAGCCGCCGTGGTGGCGGCGGTGGTACTGTTCAACTGGCTGCAGGAACGCCGTTTCCGCCGGCAGGCCGAAGCGGCGTTCCAGGCGCCATCGGTCGATCCGCTGACCCCGTCCGCTGCGCTGCCGCGCGAGACCCCGGGGCGGGTCGAACCCGTCCTGCGCGAGCCCGTGTTCGATGTTGTGGCCGCCCCGCATATGCCCGAGACTGTCGAACCCCACCTGCAACTCGATACGGAACAGGCCGCCGGAACCGCGCCGCCGCGGGTGATGGCGCCGGTCGCGCCGCCACCCACGGTTCCGGCCGCGGCGCTTGCACCGGCACCCTACGACGAACTTATCGAATATCGTGTCCGCCTGGGCGGCGACGCCGTGCTCGCCAACGTGTTCGCCGATGCCTTCAACAGCTCGCGCGCGCTGGGCAAGGCAGTGCGCTGGATCGGTCTGCCGGTCGGCGCGACGCAGTGGGAAGAACTGCAGCCATGGCGCGACGTGCATTACCAGCAGGTGGTGGTGACCATGCAGCTGGCCGACCGCAACGGCGCGGCCGAGCCCGGGCAGCTGAGTTCGCTGTGCGACCTCCTGCAGAAGACCGCACAGGCGCATGGGCTGCGCATTGCCTGCGACGACACCGCCGAGGCGTTCGAACGCGCGCAGGCGGTCGACCATTTCTGCGTTGATGTCGATGTGCTCATTGGTCTGAATGTCATGGCGCGCGGTGAAGGCGCGGTCAACCTCGCGCGTATCGTCGGCGAAGCGGTCGGCAACGGCATGGTACTTGGCGCCGACGGCGTGTTCCAGTTGATCGACAGCCGTGGCGAACCGCTCTACACGCTGTGCAACCATGATGCCGAACCGTTCTCGGAGGTGGTGCAGGAAGGCCAGTCTTCGCAGGGTGTGACGTTGCAGTTCGATGTGCCGCGCGTACCCGACGGGCTCAAGGTATTCGATGGCATGGTGGCCTTTGGCCGCAAGCTTGCCAACGAAGTCGGCGGCATTCTGGTCGATGACAATCTGCGTCCGCTCACCGACACCGGCATCGAGAAAATCCGCACCCAGCTTGCGCAGATTTACGAGCGCATGGAAGCGCGTGGTGTTCCCTCCGGTTCGCGGCGGGCACTGCGCCTGTTCGCCTGATGGTGGCGCCCGACGTCCTGGCGCGCGCCGCGGCGCTGCGCCGGGAGATCGAGCGCCACAACACCGCTTACTACGTCCTCGACGCGCCGACCGTCTCCGACGCCGAGTATGACCGCCTGTTCCGCGAACTGCAGGCGCTCGAGGCGCAACATCCCGAGCTCGTCACGCCCGATTCGCCGACGCAGCGGGTGGGCGGCCGTCCGCTCGACGCCTTTCCCAAGGTGCGCCACGCGGTGCCGATGCTGTCGATTCGCACCGAGACCGACACCACGGCGGCCGGCGCGCGCACGTTCGATGCGCGGGTGCGCAAGGAACTCGGGCTTGGCGATTGTGATCCGCCGGTCGAGTACCATGCCGAGCTGAAATTCGATGGCCTCGCCGTCAACCTGCGCTACGAGCAGGGCGTGCTGGTGGCCGCCGCGACGCGCGGCGACGGCGAGACCGGTGAGGCGGTTACGCAGAACGTGCGCACGGTGCACGCGATTCCGCTGCGTCTTGCCGGCGAACGCCCCCCCGCCGTGCTTGAAGTGCGTGGCGAGGTGTACATGCGGCGCGACGACTTCGAGCGCTACAACGTCCGGCAGCGCGAGGCAGGCGGGCCGACGCTGGTGAATCCGCGCAACGGCGCGGCGGGCAGCATTCGCCAGCTCGATCCTGCGGTCGCGGCGCAGCGCCCGCTGTCGTTCTTCGCCTATGGCCTCGGCGAGGTGCAGGGCTGGACCGATGCCCCGGCCACCCACGGCGCGACGCTCGATGTCCTTGAGCGGATGGGCGTACCGGTGTGCGCCGAGCGGCGCGTATGCCGTGGCGCCGAGGAACTGGTTGTGTTCCATCACGACATCGCTGCGCGGCGCGATAGCCTGCCGTTCGACATCGACGGCGTGGTGTACAAGGTCAATCGCCTGGACCAACAGCGCGCGCTCGGTTTCGTCACGCGCGAACCGCGCTGGGCGGTGGCGCACAAGTACCCGGCGCAGGAAGAGCTCACCGTGGTCGAGGCGATCGAGGTGCAGGTCGGCCGCACCGGGGCGCTTACGCCGGTGGCGCGGCTCGCGCCGGTATTCGTCGGCGGCGTGACCGTGACCAATGCCACCTTGCACAACCAGGACGAGATCGACCGCAAGGACGTGCGTGTCGGCGACACCGTCATCGTGCGCCGCGCCGGCGACGTCATTCCCGAGGTGGTGGCGGTCGTGCCGGAGCGACGGCCGCAACCCGCACCGCCGCGTTTCGACATCCTGCAAAGCCATCCGGTTTGTCCCGAGTGCGGTTCGCACGTGGTGCGCCTCGAGGGCGAGGCGGCGGTGCGCTGCACCGGCGGGCTGTATTGCCCGGCGCAGCGCAAACAGGCGCTGCTGCATTTCGCCTCGCGGCGCGCCATGGATATCGATGGACTCGGCGACAAGCTGGTCGACCAGCTGGTCGACCGCGGGCTCGTGCACACGCCCGCCGACATCTACCGGCTCGATCTTGCGATCCTTGCGGGACTCGAGCGCATGGCGGAGAAATCAGCTGCCAACCTCATCGCCGCGATCGAGGCGAGCAGGTTGACCACGCTGGCGCGCTTCATTTTCGCGTTGGGCATCCGTAATGTAGGGGAGACCACGGCCAAGGATCTGGCGCGCCATTTTGGCCGCCTCGACGCACTGGTCGCCGCCGCGCCGGCGGCGCTGACGGCGGTACGCGACGTGGGGCCGGTGGTCGCGGAATCGATCACGCAGTTCTTTGCCGAACCGCACAACCTGGATGTGGTGAGCGCGCTGCGGCAGGCGGGCGTGCACTGGGCGGAGCATGCGGGCGCGCAACCGGGCGCTGGTATCCTTGCGGGCCGGACGCTCGTGCTGACCGGTACGCTGCCGTCGCTGACGCGCGAGGCCGCGAAGGCGATCATCGAGGCCGCTGGCGGCAAGGTCGCCGGTTCGGTATCGAAGAAAACCGACTACGTCGTCGCCGGGACCGAGCCCGGCAGCAAGCTGGCGAAAGCGCAGGAACTCGGTGTGACCGTGCTCGACGAGGATGGACTGTTGGCGCTGCTGGCGTCGCAGGAGGGATGATTTGCGGCCCGCGAAGGACGTGGAAGAGAACGAAGTGTTCGGGTTCGCTTCGCGTCCTTTGTGGACCCAATGTTCTTGAATCAGACAATCATGGAAGAGACATGCAAAAAGTAAGAAAAGCCGTATTTCCGGTGGCCGGTCTTGGTACCCGTTTCCTGCCGGCCACCAAGGCCAGCCCCAAGGAAATGCTGCCCATCGTCGACAAGCCGCTGATCCAGTACGCGGTGGAGGAGGCGATCGAGGCGGGCATCACCGACATCATCTTCATCAGCAGCCGCACCAAGCGCACGGTCGAGGACCATTTCGACAAGGCGTATGAACTGGAAACCGAACTGGAGACGCGCGGCAAGAAACGGGTGCTCGAGCTGGTGCAGTCAATTCGGCCGAATCATATCAACTTCATCTACATCCGCCAGGCCGAGGCGCTCGGTCTTGGGCATGCCGTGCTGTGCGCGCAGCCGGTGGTGGGCAACGAGCCCTTCGCCGTCATCCTGGCCGACGACCTCATCGACGGCGAGCCGGCGGTGATGAAGCAGATGGTCGATCAGTACAGCTATTACCAGTGCTCGGTGCTTGGCGTGCAACAGGTGGCGCGCGAGGACACCGCCTCCTACGGCATCGTCGATTCCACGCCGATGGCCGAGCGCGTGTCGCGCGTCAACGCCATTGTCGAAAAACCCAAGCCGGAGGAAGCACCCTCGACGCTGGGCGTGGTCGGGCGCTACATCCTCACGCCGCGCATCTTCCATCACATCCAGCATCTCAAGCCGGGTGCCGGCGGCGAGCTGCAATTGACCGACGCCATTGCCGGCCTGCTGAAGGAACAGCAGGTGCTCGCCTACGCCTACGACGGCATCCGCTACGACTGCGGCAGCAAGCTGGGCTACCTGCAGGCGACGGTGGAATACGCCCTCAAGCACAGCGAAGTCAGCGAAGACTTCGCCGCCTATCTGAGGCAGCGCATCTGCTGACCTTGACCCTGAAAAAACGGTTGGGTCTCAGAAACATGGAGATCACAGGGCAAGGGCCCATGTCTGCATTTTTTTGCGATTGGTCTTAAAGACCAGGTTGGCCGTGCAGCCACACGGCGGCTTCCAGCGCATTGGCGGCACCCAGCCCCTGGGCAACGAGTGCCGCGGCCATGCCGGCGAGGCGGTCGCCTGAACCGGCCTGTGCCAGCCAGGGGCCGCCGCTGGTGTTGATGGCATAGTGCCCGTCGGGGCGCGCGACGACGGTTCCGGCTCCCTTCAGCGCCACCAGCGCGCGATATTGGGCGGCGAGCCGCAAGGCCGCATCGACGCGGTTTTCCTGTATATCCGTGCTGGATACGCCGAGCAGGCGTGCCGCCTCGCCTGGATGCGGGGTCAGCAGGGTGGGGGCTGGGCGACGGGCGGCGCGCTGCGTCAGGTCAGTGTCGATGGCGAGCAGGTTGAGGGCATCCGCGTCCAGCAGCAATGTGCCGGGGCAGTCCAGTGCGGCGGCGAGCAGCGCGTGAGCGCGCGTCGTCTGCCCCAGCCCCGGACCGATGATCAGTACGTCGTGGGACGCGGCGATGAGTTGTTCCGGTGTGGCGAGCATCAGGCGCGGCTCGCTGTAATCGACCACCAGACGTTCGTCGAGTGCACCCACCGTTACGCTGCCGGCACCCTGCGCCAGTGCGGCGCGACCGGCGATGAGACAGGCACCCACCATGCCCGCCGCACCCCCGATTACGCCGATGTGGCCGAACAGCCCCTTGTGGCAGTTTATCCGGCGCGGCGCCACGCTGTGGCGGCTCTCCAGTTGTGTCAGTGCAATGCCAGGGGTGGCGGGTAGCATGGCCTCGGCGCCGAGCATGTCGAGATGCAAGGTGCCCGTGTGATCGGGGCCATCGGCGGTCAGCAGTCCTGGTTTCAGGCCGAGGAAGGTGAGTGTGTGGTCGGCGCGCACCGCACAGCCACGCACGGCGCCGTTGTCAGCGTCGAGCCCGCTTGGCACGTCGAGCGCGAGGATCGGACAGTCCATGGCGTTGATGGCGGCAACCCAGCGAGCGGGGGCACCCTCGACGGGGCGCTGCAATCCGACGCCGAACAGGCCGTCGATGACGAGTCCGAAGCGTCGGCCGGGCGGAATATCGCCGAACACCGCGCCGCCGTCCGCCTGCCACGCGGCCCAGGCCTGCCCGGCATCCGGCGGCAGGTAGACCGGATCGGCCTGGCTCGCGACGGTCACCGCGAAGCCCCGCAGCCGCAACTGCCGTGCCGCCACCAACGCATCGCCACCGTTGTTTCCCGGCCCCGCCAGCACCAGCACCGGTTCGCCAACGTCGCGTGCCAGTGTGCTGGCAAGTGTGGCGGTTGCCGCACCGGCACGGGCCATCAGCGACGCGCCGGGGTGCGCGAGCCCCCAGGCGTGGTCGATGGCGCGGATGTGGGCGGCGCTGAAAAGGGGCGGCGAGGTCAATGAGGCAGGATCGAGCAGCATGGGTGAATCTTAACAGGCGTGGCAGTCTGGTCTAGACTATGAGCATTGCTTCGTGCCGGAGGACTGGATATGGATACCTTTCCCAGAACCCCCACTGGAGCCCCGGTGGCCAATTGCGCCGACGACGGCGTCTGCACCGTGCTCGCCTGCGATGTCTGCCTTGAATACGTGCCGTCCGATGCAGCCGGACTGGCCGATGTGCAGGACTACGTGCATCACTTCTGCGGGCTCGATTGCCTGGAGCAGTGGCGGCGGCAGGCGGCGAAAGGCAGCCGGCAGGAGGACGATCGGCTAAAATAGCGTCTTTGCCTGTTCGCAAAGACGCTCATGCCCGCCATTGTATCGCTTCCCGGCGCTGCCGCGCTGTCGCTGTTTCGTCTCGACAAGATCCGCCGTGAGGCACACGAGCAAGGGCTCGTGCTGGGGACGCTGGCGGCACGTCACTGGCATTTCCTGGAAGTGGAGAGGGAACTCGATGCCGCGCAGCGGCGGCAGCTGGAATTCACACTCGATTATGGTACGCCGGTCGAAACGCCAACCGCCGACGATCCGCTGCTTCTGGTCACGCCGCGCCCCGGTACGATTTCGCCGTGGTCGTCGAAGGCGACCGACATCCTGCGCAACTGCGGTCTTGCCGAGGTGCGCCGTATCGAGCGCGGCGTTGCCTGGCTTGCTCTCGATGCGGGAGGCCGTCCGCTCGACGGTGCGGCCCGGGCACAACTGCTGCCGCTCCTGCACGACCGCATGACCGAAGCGGTGATGACGCTGGCCGACGTCGATCAACTGTTCCGCCACGTGCCGCCGCGCGAACTCGACAGTGTCGACGTGCTCGCGGGTGGGCGTGCCGCGCTGGAAGCGGCCAACCGGGAGCTCGGCCTCGCGCTCTCCGACGACGAGGTCGACTATCTCGTCGACAATTTCACGCGCCTGCGGCGCAATCCCACCGACGTCGAACTGATGATGTTCGCGCAGGCCAATTCAGAGCACTGCCGCCACAAGATATTCAATGCCGACTGGGTGATCGACGGCACGAAACAGGACAGCTCGCTGTTCGACATGATCCGCGACACCCATCGCGCACATCCGCACGGCACGGTGGTCGCCTACGCCGACAATGCTTCGGTGATCGAGGGCGCGCAGATCCAGCGTTTCTATCCGCGTGGCGACGGGAGCTACGCTTACAGCGATGAACTGACCCATGTGCTGATGAAGGTGGAGACGCACAACCACCCCACGGCGATCTCGCCTTTTCCGGGCGCGGCGACCGGCAGCGGCGGCGAGATTCGCGACGAGGGTGCGACGGGTACCGGTTCCAAACCCAAGGCGGGTTTGTGCGGGTTCTCCGTGTCCAACCTCAACATTCCCGGCTTTGCCCAGCCGTGGGAGACGAACGCCTACGGCAAGCCCGACCGTATCGTGAGCCCGCTCGCCATCATGCTGGAAGGCCCGATCGGTGCGGCGGCGTTCAACAACGAATTCGGTCGTCCCAACATTGCCGGCTATTTCCGTAGCTTCGAAGAAACCGTGGCGGGGCAGCGTCGCGGCTACCACAAGCCCATCATGCTGGCGGGCGGTGTGGGCAGCATTCGCGCCGACCACGTGGAAAAGAAGATGCTGCCGGCGGGCACGCTGCTGATTCAGCTGGGCGGCCCCGGCATGCTGATCGGTCTGGGTGGCGGCGCCGCCTCATCGATGGACACCGGCACGAATGTCGCCGATCTCGACTTCGATTCGGTGCAACGGGGCAATCCGGAAATGGAGCGGCGTGCGCAGGAGGTTATCGACCGCTGCTGGCAGCTCGGCGACCGGAATCCGATCCTGTCGATTCACGATGTCGGTGCCGGCGGCCTGTCCAACGCGCTGCCTGAACTGGTGCACGGCGGCGGCCGCGGCGGGCGTTTCGAGCTGCGTGCCGTGCCATCGGAGGAATCCGGCATGTCGCCGCGCGAGATCTGGTGCAACGAGGCGCAGGAGCGTTATGTGCTGGCGATTCCACCGGCGCGTCTCGACGAATTTCGCACCATCTGCGTGCGCGAGCGCTGCCCGTTTGCGGTGCTGGGCGAGGCAACCGAGGAAAACCATCTGCGGGTGACCGACAGCCATTTCGGCAATGCACCGGTCGATGTGAGTCTCGACGTCATCCTTGGCAAACCGCCAAAGATGACGCGCGACGTGATCCATGCACACACCCCTCCTGCACCGCTCGTGCTCGATGGCATCGATCTGAAGGATGCGGCCTACCGCGTGCTGACGATACCGGGCGTGGCCTCGAAGATGTTTCTCATTTCCATCGGCGATCGCAGCGTGGGGGGGCTCACTGCGCGCGACCAGTGCGTGGGGCCGTGGCAGGTGCCGGTGGCGGACTGTGCAATCACGCTCGCCGGCTACCGGACACATCGGGGCGAAGCGTTTTCCATCGGCGAGAAGGCGCCGCTCGCGCTGATCGATGCCCCGGCCTCGGGACGCATGGCGATCGCCGAGGCGATCACCAATCTCGCTTCGGCACGTGTCGAAGGGCTGGGCAAGGTCAAACTGTCGGCCAACTGGATGGCGCCGGCGGGACACCCGGGCGAGGACGCTGCACTGTTCGATACCGTCGCGGCGGTGTCACAATATTGCCAGGCACTCGGCATTTCCATCCCGGTGGGCAAGGATTCGATGAGCATGAAATCCGTGTGGCAGGACGGCGCCGAACAGAAAGCGGTGGTGTCGCCGATCTCGGTGGTGATCTCGGCGTTTGCCGTCACCCCCGACGTCACCCGGCAGCTCACACCGCAACTGCGGACCGACGCCGGTGACACGGACCTCGTGCTGATCGATCTCGGGCTCGGCCGGAATCACCTGGGCGCATCGAGCCTCGCCCAGATTTTCAAGCAGGTCGGCGACCGTTGCCCCGACGCGCCGGCCCCCGCGGCGCTGACAGCCTTCTTTGACACGGTTCAGGCGCTCAATGCCGCCGGCCGCTTGCTGGCCTATCACGACCGGTCCGATGGTGGGCTTTTCGTCACGCTGTGTGAAATGGCCTTCGCCGGCCACTGCGGCATCGAGATCGACGTCGACGAGCTGTGCTCGGAAAAGATGCGTGGCGATGCCGGGGGCGATGGCGTGCCCGAGTCGCAGGTGTCACGCGGCTATACCGGGCACATCTTCAATGTCCTGTTCAGTGAGGAGGCGGGCGCGGTGCTGCAGGTGCGCCGCAGCGATACCCCAGCAGTGATGCAGGCTTTCTTCGATGCCGGCCTGCGCGCCGAGTTCCACATCATTGGCGCACCGCGTGCCGATGACCGCGTGCGCGTGCTGCGCAAGGAACGCGTGATCCTCGATGAGGCGCGCACCGATCTGCAAAGTGCGTGGGCGCGCACCAGCTGCGAGATGGCGAAACTGCGCGACAATCCGGCGTGCGCGGAAGAGGAGTTCGCCACGCACGCCGATGCCGGTGATCCCGGTTTGCGCTACGCGCTCGGCTTCGATCCGGGCGAGGACGTCGCCGCGCCCGCCATCGCCACGGGCAAGCGTCCGCGCGTCGCGATCCTGCGCGAGCAGGGTGTCAACGGCCACGTCGAGATGGCCGCGGCGTTCGATCTTGTGGGTTTCGCGGCGGTCGACGTGCACATGAGCGACATTCTGTCCGGCCGCGTGAACCTCGCCGAATTCGCAGGGCTCGTCGCGTGTGGCGGCTTCAGCTATGGCGACGTGCTGGGCGCTGGCGGTGGCTGGGCGCGATCGATCCAGTTCAACGCGCGTGCACGCGACGCGTTCGCGGCCTTCTTTGGACGCTCCGACACTTTCGCGCTGGGCGTGTGCAACGGCTGTCAGATGATGAGCCAGCTGCACGATCTCATCCCCGGAGCCGAAGCATGGCCCCGCTTCGAACGCAACCTATCCGAGCAGTTCGAGGCGCGTTTCACGCTGGTCGAGGTGCTCGACTCGCCTTCGCTGTTTTTCGCTGGTATGGCGGGTTCGGTCATGCCAGTCGTGGTGTCGCACGCCGAGGGACACGTGGCGTTTCGCGATGCCACGCACGCCGGCCAGGCGCGCGCCACACTGCGCTACGTCGACCATCGCGGCGCACCCGCGACGACCTATCCGTTCAATCCCAATGGCTCGCCGGGCGGGCTTACCGGTTTCACCACGCCGGACGGCCGTTTCAGTATCCTCATGCCGCATCCCGAGCGTGTGGTCCGTGCCGCGCAGCTGTCGTGGAAGCCCGATGGCATGACCGGCGCCGCGCCGTGGCTGCGCATGTTCCGCAACGCCCGGCGCGCGGTTGGGTGATGCGGTCCGGTATGCGAAAATGGTGTGATTTGCGCTGAGTGTCCCTGCATACCCATGAATGCTCCAGAAACGCTTCTGACGGATGACGACCTGCGCGCGCAGGTCAAGCTCCTGGGCACCCTGCTTGGCCAGGTGCTGCTGCAGTTTGCCGGCGAGGACGTGTTCGAGGCGGTGGAAACGCTGCGCCGCGGCTTCGCCGAACTCCATCAGCAGGAGGACCAGCAACGTCGCACCGAACTGATGACGATGATCGACGCCATGCCGGCCGAAAAGGTCGAACTGGTGGTACGCGCCTTCTCCGGCTACTTCATGCTGGTGAACGTTGCCGAGGAAAGCTTCGCCTACCGCAACCGTCGCCGTCTGCTGTCGCACGGCGTGGCACTTTGGGAGGGATCGTTCGACCGCGCCCTGGCGCAGTTTCGCGAGCAGGGCATCTCGGTGCCCACGCTGCAAGGCATGGTCGAGCGCCTGCATTTCGCGCCGGTGTTCACTGCGCACCCGACCGAAGCACGCCGTCGCGCGGTGATGGAAGGCATGCGTCGCATTTTCCTCATCTGCGACCAGCTCTATGACGCTGGCCTGGGTATCAGCGACCGCCGTGAACTGGAACGCGAACTTGCCGCCGAAATCCAGGTGATGTGGCGCACCGACGAGTTGCGCAGTGCCAAGCTGGAAGTGCGCGACGAGGTGCGCAACGGCCTGTATTACGTGCGCGAGAGCCTGTTCGAGGCCGTGCCCAAGGCCTATCGCTTCTTCGAAAACGCGTTGTGCAAGCACTATGGCACCGATGCCGACGGCGAGCCCGCGGTACGTGTGCCGAGCTTCATCCGTTTCGGCTCTTGGATCGGCGGCGACCGCGATGGCAATCCCTTCGTCACCGCGGACGTCACCGAATGGACCGTGCACCGGCAGATGGAGGAGGCGCTCGGCGAATACCGCGCGCGCGTGATCGGGCTGCGCCAGACGCTTACCCACAGCAGTGGCTGGTGCACGCCGGCGCCGGCCTTCCTCGCGCGATTGTGCGAGTACGAGAACGATTTCGGCGCGCGGGTGTTCCGCGGCACCGCGGTGCAGCTTTACAGCCGCGAACCCTACCGCCGCATGGCCGCGCTCATGCTGGCGCGGCTCGACGCCAACCTGTCCTACATCCGTCAGGCGCTGGCCGGCGTGCCGAGCTTCACCTCGCACATTGCCTACGAGAACGCCCGCGCTTTCCTTTCCGATCTGTACCTGCTGCGCGATTCGCTCATCAGTCACGGCGACCGTATCGTCGCGCGGCAGGACCTGCAGGAGCTGATCCGCCTGGTGGAGAGCTTCGGCTTCCATCTGCTGCAACTCGATGTGCGCCAGGAATCCACCGTGCACACGCGCAGCGTGGCGACGGTGCTGCGCCAGATCGACCCTGCTTTCGACTACGCGGGCGCCGACGAAGCCGCGCGCATGCAGCGCCTGGCCGCCTGGATTGGCCACATCGATCCCATCGAACTCGACGACGCCCAGCTCGACGACGAAGCGCGCGAAACGCTCGCGGTGTTCCGACGCATGGCGAAGCTGCAGGCGGAGATCGGCGACGAGGTGTTCGGTGCCTATGTGATTTCCATGACCCACCGCGCTTCGCACGTCATGGAAGTCATGCTGCTGGCGCGCCTGGTCGGCCTTGCCGGCCACACCGGCGACGGCTGGCACTGCCGCCTTCTCGTCGCGCCGCTGTTCGAGACCGTCGACGACCTGCAGCGCAGCCAGACCATCCTCGAACAACTGCTGTCGAATCCGGTGTACCGCGGCCTGCTGTCCGCCAACGGCAACCGCCAGGAGGTCATGCTGGGTTACTCCGATTCGTGCAAGGACGGCGGCATTCTGGCGTCGAACTGGAACCTCTATCAGGCGCAGCTTTCCATCATCGCGCTGACGCAGCGCCACGGCGTCGAATGCCGCCTGTTTCACGGCCGCGGCGGCACCGTCGGGCGCGGCGGCGGCCCCACCCACGACGCCATCCTGTCGCAGCCGCCGGGCACGGTGAACGGCGAGATCAAGTTCACCGAACAGGGCGAGATGCTCTATTACAAGTACAGCAACCCCGAGACCGCCAGCTACGAGATCGGCATGGGCGTGACCGGACTGATGAAGGCCAGTGCCACCGCGCTGGCGCACAGCGAAGTGCGCTACCCCGAGGCCTTCCTCGGTCACATGCGCGACATCGCAAGCGCCGGGGAAGACGCTTACCGTGCGCTGATCGGCATGGAAGGTTTCATCGACTACTTTTACGAGAGCACGCCGGTTACCGAGATCGGCCTGCTCAACATCGGCAGCCGTCCGTCGCACCGCAAAAAGGCCGACCGCTCGCTCGGCTCGATCCGCGCGATTCCCTGGGTATTCGGCTGGGCGCAGTCGCGCCACACGCTGCCCGCGTGGTACGGCATTGGCAACTCACTGAAGAATTTTGTCGACAAGGTCCCGGATGGGCTCGCTGCGCTGCAGGCGATGCACCGCGAGTGGCCGTTCTTCCGCAGTCTGCTGTCCAACGTGCAGATGGCGCTGACCAAGGCGGATCTTGAAATCGCCGAGGAATACGCGCGGCTGTGCGAGCATCCCAATGCCATGACGGTCTACCGCACCATCGCCGGGGAATACGCGCTCACCGTCGAATGGGTGCGCCAGGTGGCGCAGATCGGCACGCTGCTCGAAGACAACCAGCTCCTCGCCCTGTCGCTGTCGCGCCGACGGCCGTATATCGATCCGATCAACCATATCCAGGTGCGCATGCTGAAGCGCTACCGGAGTCCGGGGGCGGCGGAAACCGAGCAGATGTCCTGGCTGATGCCGTTGAAGCGCTCGATCAATGCGATTGCTGCCGGCATGCGCAATACCGGTTAGTTCCATGCAGGACGACGAAACCACCCGCAAGCCACTCGATACCCGGCGGCGCTGGCTTGTGGCCTCGGCCGGCTTCAACGTGCTGCTGCTGCTCGTGGCGGGCGGTCTGGGGCTGTACGCTTTCCTTCTCAACGTCGATCTCGGCGACGTGAAGCGTCGCCTGTCGCAGGAACTCGAGGCGCGCCAGCAGACCGAACGCTACCTGGTCGAGGCGCGCAACCTGCTGACCGAGAACCAGCGGGAAATCGAGCAGCTCAAGGCGCAAATCGCCTACAAGGAATCCGACATCGAGGCCGCCGCGTCGGCCAAACCGCTGCTGCCGGTCACGGTCGGGTTCCGCTCGTCGATGCTGGGGCGCGGACTGGTGGCGGTGATCGACAACAGCAGCGACCGCTATCTCACCGTCGTGCTGTCGGCGCGCAACCCCACGCGTGCGCTGGCCAAGCGCTTCAACCTCGAACTGGCACCGCGCTCCAGCACCGATTTCGGCCATTTCGAGGGCTGGCAGTTCGCTTCCGGTGACGAGGTCGCGCTGTTCAACGACGGGTTCGCCGCGCTGCATCTCACCGTGCCCTGAGGCGGGCTGGATTTGCCCTGGGCGCTGTGTTAATAAGTACCTTTCCTCCCGCCCTCGCCCGCGAGCGGGCGCGGGCTGCGAGGCCTCGCTGCGCGAATTTCACTTTAACCAGGAAGACCTCACGATGACATCGACAACTCTGGAGCTTCTGCAGAAATACAGCGTCGCCGGCCCGCGTTACACCTCGTACCCAACTGCGCCGTATTTCCACACCGGTTACCGCGAAGCCGACTGGCTCGACGCGCTCGCTGCGATGCAGCCGGAGCGGGGCATTTCACTGTATGCGCACATTCCGTTCTGTGACTCGCTCTGCTACTACTGCGGCTGCAACATGGTGGCCACGCGCGACTACAGCAAGACCGTTCCGTATCTGGCCGCGCTGGAGCGCGAAATGGCCGCGACCGCGGCGCGCGTCGATTCCGGGCGGGTCGTGCGTCAGCTGCACCTGGGCGGCGGCACCCCGACCTACCTGCATCCCGACGACATCCGCGCGCTGATGGGGCGCATGCGTGGCCACTTCAACATCGCGCCGGATGCCGAAATCAGCTGCGAGGTCGATCCGCGCGAACTCACGCGCGAGCATCTCGTCGCGCTGCGTGAAAACGGCTTCAACCGTGTATCGTTCGGGGTGCAGGACATGGATCCGAAGGTACAGGAAGCGGTCAATCGCATCCAGTCCGAATTCCTCATCCGGCAGGTGGTCGACTGGGCGCGCGAACTCGGGTTCTCCAGTGTCAATCTCGACCTCATCGTCGGCCTGCCCAAACAGACCATCGAGAGCTTCCGCGGTACGCTCGAACGCGTCGTCGCGTGGTCGCCCGACCGCCTCGCGGTGTTCGCCTACGCCCACGTGCCGTGGATCAAGAAGCACCAGCGCCTGATCCAGGAAAGCGATCTGCCCGACTTCGCCAGCCGCCTCGCCCTGCAGCAGGCCGTCAACGAGACGCTGGGCGACGCCGGCTACGTCAACATTGGCCTCGACCACTACGCCCGTCCCGAGGACGAGCTGGTGCGCGCACAGCAGAACAAGACGCTGTGGCGCAACTTTCAGGGCTACACCACGCACAAGGATTGCGACATCCTCGCCTTCGGTGCGTCCAGCATCAGCCAGACCGTCGACGTCTACATGCAGAACGAAAAGGGCCTGAAATCCTACGAGGCGCGCGTCACCGCCACCGGCTTTGCCGTCGAACGCGGTATCAAGCTCAGTCTCGACGACCGCATCCGCCGCGAGGCGATCACCCGCGTGATGTGCGACCTGGAACTCGATCTCGCGGCATTCGGCCAGGAATGGAGCATCGACGCCACGACGTATTTCGCCGACGCGCTCGCCGACCTGCGCCGGCTGGCCGACGACAAGCTCGTTGCGTTCGATGGCGCGCGCATTGTGGTCACCCCCGTCGGGCGCATGTTTCTGCGCAACATCGGCATGTGCTTCGACCGGTATTTCAAGGAAGCCGCCGCCGACAAGCCGCGTTACTCGCGCACCGCCTGAGGCCGTGGCCGCACCAGCCGCGATGCTGCCGGGGCGGCGCACCTGCCTGTACGACGCCGAGCAGCTCGAGCTCATCATCGCCGACATGGTGCGGCAGGCGGCCGGCCTGCTGACCGGGCGCTCGCGGGTGGCCATCGTCGGCATCCTGCGCCGCGGCGCGCCGCTGGCCGACCGTCTGCACGCCCGGCTGCAGCGTGACTACGGCCTTGCCGGCTGCGTGCGTCTCGACTTGCAGATCAAGCGCTACGCCGACGACCTGCGCCTGCTGCACCCGGAAACGCAGCTGACCGAAAACCCCGCGCATGCCGGCATCGACCTCGAAGGCCATACTGTGCTTGTTGTCGACGACGTCATGTACCGCGGCCATTCCCTGCTGCGCGCCGTGCAATACCTCGCCGGCAGGCAGCCCGCGGAAATCCGCACCGTTGTGCTGGTCGATCGTGGCGTCGCCCGCCTGCCGGTGCGCACCGATATCGTCGGCGTGCGGCTCGACGTCGCGCCCTGCGACATCATCGAGTGCAGCGTGCCGCCCTACGAGCCGCGTTTCCGGGTCGACCTCGTGCAGCCTCGCTGACGCTGCGCACTGGGCTCAACGGGCTGCGGGCCAACGCATCGACCTGGCCGATCGTTCATGCGGTGCAAAGTGGTCAATGGATAATCCGGGTCGGGTGTCGTGCTTTTCTTGACCGCCACGGGGCAAAACGATTACCCTCACGGGTTCACCAACGAATTGATTTATTGCCAGTTTATGGAAGCCACCGGCGCCGAGATCGTCGTACGTTGCCTGGCCGAGGAGGGGGTCGAGTTCGTGTTCGGCTATCCCGGCGGGGCCGTGCTCAACATTTACGACGAGATCTTCAAACAGGACAAGTTCAAGCACGTGCTGGTGCGTCATGAGCAGGCCGCGGTGCACGCGGCCGACGCCTATGCCCGTTCGACGGGCCGCGTCGGCGTGGCGCTGGTGACCTCCGGTCCGGGGGTGACCAACGCGCTGACCGGCATCGCCACGGCATACATGGACTCGATTCCCATCGTGGTCGTCACCGGCCAGGTGCCGACCCCGGCGATCGGCATGGACGCCTTCCAGGAAGTCGATACCGTCGGCATCACCCGCCCGTGCGTGAAGCACAACTTCCTCGTCAAGGACGTCAAGGACCTGGCGTTGACGATGAAGAAGGCCTTCCACATCGCCGCCACCGGTCGCCCCGGCCCGGTGGTGGTGGACGTGCCCAAGGACGTGAC
>JANJXF010000145.1 GCA_024709165.1 Thiobacillus sp.
CTGGATGTTGCAGAAAACCGCCAAGTTTAACACCCTGCCCCGGCAGGTCCGGGGTCAGTTTCGCAATGCCGGGTGGTCGGGGATCGGCCGGTCGAGATGGTAACCCTGCACCAGATCGACGCCGAACTGGCGCAGGAGCGCGAGCGTGCGGTTGTCCTCGACATATTCTGCGAGCACCGATTTGCCCAGTCCCAGCGCGACACTCACCATCGCCTGGACGAACACCTGGTTGGCGGGGTCGTCGGCGAGGTTGCGGATGAACACGCCGTCAATCTTGATGGTATCGACGTGGAGATGCTTGAGGTAGGCGAAGGAGGCGAAGCCGACGCCGAAGTCGTCGAGGCAGACGCCACAGCCAAGCTGGCGCAGGGCCTCGATCATGCGCTGCGCATCGTGCAGGTCGGATACTGCGGCGGTCTCGGTGATCTCGACGATGAAGCGGTGCGGATCGACACCGGAGGTACGCAGTTCATCGGCGATGAACTGCGGCAAGGTGGGCTCGGTCAGCGAGCGCCCCGACACGTTCACCGCGATCGGCGGGATTGCCGGATTGGCGGCGAGCCGGCGCAGCACCTCGCGGATCACCCAGCGATCGATGTCGAGGATGCGGCCGCTCTTTTCCGCCAGCATGATGAAGTGCGCAGGCATGATGAGCTGTCCGGGATGACTTTCGTCGACCATGCGCACCAGTGCCTCCAGGTGCGACAGCGCACCGTCGTCGGCACGGTACACGCCCTGGAAATGCAGCAGGAGCAGGTCCTTTTCGAGCGCGTTGCTGATGCGCTCGTTCCATGACAGGCGGTTGCGCATCTCGCTGTCGGCGCTGGCATCGGCGCGGAAAACGCGCCAGGTGTTCTTGCCCGAAGCCTTCGCCTGGTACATGGCGATATCGGCACGCGCGACCAGATCGTCGGTGTCGACGGCATGGCCGGGATAGTAGGCGATGCCCAGACTGGTGGTGACGCGCAGGTTCTGTCCCTCGAAACGGAACGGAATCTGTCCCACCGCGCGCACCACGCGGTCGGCCAGCGTCTCTGCCTCGTTGCCCTCCGCGCCGGGCAGCAGAATGGCGAACTCGTCGCCGCCCAGGCGCGCCAGCACCTCGTTGCGCCGCACCAGCGCGCCGATCTCGCCGGCCACGCGGATCAGCAGGGCGTCGCCCGCGCGGTGGCCGTAGCTGTCGTTGATGGCCTTGAATTCGTCGAGATCGAAAAACATCACCGCGCAGCGGCTCTGATGACGGTCGGTTTCCAGCATGGTGCGCGCCAGTTCCTGCTGGAAACGGTGGCGGTTGTACAGACCGGTGAGGGCGTCGCGCTCGGCCAGATACACCAGTTGTTCGGCAGTCTGCCGTTCGTGGGTGATGTCCTCGTAGATCCACAGGTGGCCGATGAAACGGCCTTCGCGGTCGCGCACGGGATAATCGATTTCGGTGATGACGCGGCCGTCGGTCATCTGGATTTCGTAGCGTTCCGACAGTTCGTGCGCGTCCAGCACCGCCATCATGTGCCGCGAGTAATGGTCGGGGCGCGCCAGCACCGACGCCGAACGGCCGATCGCCTCCTGTGCGGTGAGGCCGATCAGGCCGTCCGTTTCGTCGATCATCCAGATGCGGGCAAATGCGGGATTGTGATAGATCACGCGCCCGTCGGCGGCCACGAACAGGATGCCGAGATTCATCGCCGACAGCAGGGCGACGAGGCGTGCCCGCTCCTGCTCGGTCTCCTCCAGATACTTGCGTTGCAGCCCCTCCGCGGCCCGCAGTTCGTGAATCGCCTGCAACAGGCTCGCCTCGGTCGCCTTGAGGTCGTCGATGCTGTGCAGGCTGGCGCGGATGCCCTGATAAACGCCGGCATAGTCGTGGATCGGCTGCCAGTTGAGCGCCGCCCAGAAATGGCCGCCTTGCTTGTGGCACACACGCATTGTGTAGCCCTGTCCGGAGGTTCCGCGCAGCGCCTGCTGCAGCTGGAATTCGGTGGCTGCGCGGTCATCGGGGTGGACAAGATCGAGCGGAAAACGCGGCATGTCCAGACACTCGTCAACGCTGTAGCCGAGCATGCGTTCGACCGACGGATTCGCCCACAGCAGGCGGCCTTCCGGCGAGAGCCAGAATTCGAGATCGTGGGTGTAGTCGGCGATGGCGTGGAAGCGCGCCTCGTTTTCGTGCGCGCGTTCGATGTTGAAACGCACCGCTTCGGCCATCACGTTGAATGTGTCGACGAGCTGGCCGAACTCGTCGTTGCCGCCCCCGTCGAGGCTGATGTCGAGCTCGCCCAGCGCCATGCGCCGGCTGGCGCGGGTGAGTGCTTCGAAGCGGCGGATCAGTCCTGCGGCACCGAGTATCAGTAGCACCCCCGTCGCCAGCAGCGCGGCGGCGGCAATCGCCAGGCTTTGCAGCAGGTGGCGGCTGCGTGCTTCGGTGATGAAGTCGCCCGACAGCACCAGGGCAATCTCGCCATAGTGCTGCCCGCCGAACTCGACCGGCTGCTGCAGCTGGATGTCCGTACCGTTTCCCGACGCACCGACCTGGTGGATGATGCGTCCGTCGGCGTCGCGCACCTCGATCATCTTCAGGGTGTTTTCGCCGTGCACGGTCTCGACGATGTCGCGCACGCTGGCGTCGTCCTGTTCGGACAACGGAGCGAGCAGAGCTGCCGCCAGCGTCTGGCCGATCTCGCGGACACGCTGCACGCCCTGCTCCTGCAGGATCTTCTGGGTGAGGTGGACGCCGTTGGCGATGAGAAAAGCCAGCATCAGCGCCTCGACCACGAGTGCCGCAAGCGCAAGCTTGTAGCGCAGCGACAGGCGCGTGAACCAGCCCTTCATCGCCGCTCCCGCAACAGATTCTGCGCGCGCAGCGCGTACTCGTGAAACTGGCTGATCTCGCTGTCTTCCGCGGCCACCAGTCCACCGTAGCCGCCCGCGGCGAGGAAGGCGCCTCCCTCGGGCGAGTCGGCGAAGGCGAGCAGACCGGCACGCAGCGCCGCGGCCTCGTGGTCGCGCAGCCGCGGGTGGGCAAGATAGGTGAGGCTCGACAGCGGTGGCGTCTCGACCAGAGCGCGCAGCTGCGCGCGGACCGCCTCGGGCTGCATCCGGTACGGGTGGATGCCGACGATTGCCGCATCGACGCGCCCGGTGATCACCTGTGCGATCGCGTTGGTGTGGCTGCCGCTTGGCTGCACCGTGTAGTCACGCCCGCGCATGAGCCCGCGTTCGGCGAGATCTTTTTCGACTGCCAGCGTGGCCAGCGCGAGTACGTCGGTGGTCGCCACGGTGCGACCGCGCAGCCCTTCCACCGAGGCGAGTCCGCTGTCACGACGAGCGACCAGGAGGCCGCGCACCTGCTCGCTGTATTTCAGCAAGGGCCGATAGCCCGCGTCCTGGCGCGCGAGCCAGGCGAGATGCGGCGCAGTCAGCACGAGATCGTAGACGCCCTCGCGGGTACGCGCGACGAAGGTCGGAAAATCCGCTGCGGTGTAGATGACCACCTGCCGCCCGAGCTGTCGCTCCAGGGCCTGCGCAAGGGGCGTGTAGGTCTTCAGCGCCTGTCGTGCGGTCAGGTTGGGAAACACGCCGAACACCAGCGGCACCTCGGCGGCGCGCACGGCGCCCGCCAGCAGAACCGTCAGCGTAACGAGCACCGCACCGGCCCAGCGGCACAGCGGCCGGACGCCGAAAGCGCCGTGCCGGACGTTACGACTGCAGCGGTTTTTCAAGGACCTTGGACCTCCGCTTGTAGTTGTAGAGCGCCTGCTTGCGCTGTGGCAGGCGTTCCAAACCGGTTTCGACGAAACCGCGTTCTTCGAACCAGTGTTCGGTACGCGTGGTCAGCACGAACAGCCGCTTGAAGCCCGCCTTGCGGCCGTGTTGTTCGGCTTCGGCAAGCAGGCGCTCACCGAAGCCACGGCCACGGAATTCGCGCGATACCGCAAGGCAGGCAAGTTCCGCGGCGTCTTCCTCGGGGAACGGGTAGAGCGCGGCGCAGCCGGCGATGACGCCATCGGATTCGAGCACGAGAAAGCGCTCGACCTCCATTTCCAGGAGTTCGCGCGAGCGGCGCACCAGGATGCCTTCGCGCTCCAGCGGCTCGATGAGGCCGAGAATGCCGCCGACGTCGTCGATGGTCGCCGGACGCAGCGTTTCCAGCGGCATCGGCGTGACCAGGGTGCCGACGCCGTCGCGCGTGAACAGCTCGGACAACAGCGCACCGTCGCGATGGCGGCTGATGAAGTGGGCGCGCTTCACGCCCTGGGTGCAGGCGGTGATTGCGCAGGGCAGATAGTAGGCGACATCTTCCGGAAGTGCGGGCGTGCCGGCCATCACCTCGCGCGCCTCGCGTACCGTGAGCGCGTTATGGATGCCGCCGTCCTCGCCCGGCACGCCTTCGGTGTCGATGAGAAAAATCAGCTTGTCCGCAGCCAGCTCGACTGCTGCCTGGGTGGCGACGTCCTCCAGGCTCAGATTGAAGATCTCGCCGGTCGGTGAATAGCCGATCGGCGACAGCAGCACGATGTCGTGCTGGTCGAGCCGCCGCCTGATTGCAGCGGCGTCGATCTTGCGCACCTCACCGGTGTGCAGCAGATCGACGCCGTCGCGTACCCCCTGCGGCTGCGCAGTGACAAAATTGCCCGACGCCACGCGGATGTCGGCGCCCGCCATCGGGGTATTGGCGATGCCCAGCGACAACAGCGCCTCGATCTCGACGCGCACCGTGCCGGCCGCTTCCTTGACGCAGGCGAGCGCCGCGTCGTCGGTGACGCGCAGGCCGTTGACATAGCGGATCGCCGTGCCGTTCTCGGTCAGTCGCGCCTCCACCTGTGGCCGCACCCCGTGCACCAGCACCACCCGCACCCCCAGGCTGTTCAACAGGTTGACGTCGTGCGCCAGCTGCACGAAGCCGCCCTCCGCGACCAGTTCCCCGCCGAACGCAATGACGAAGGTCTTGCCGCGGAAGGTGTGGATATAAGGCGCAACGGAGCGGAACCAGTGGACGAATTCGGTGGTGTTTTTCAAGGGGGTTCGCCAGAGCGGGTTGTACCAGGCGAAGGATACCGAAAACGCCCGAGCCGCGCAGGGTTTCGATGGGGGATGCAGGGCGTGAGGGAGTGCCTAGAAATCCCCCCACAGCGTCTGCATCGCCGCCAAAGCGGCGAGCGCCGCGGTTTCGGTGCGCAGCACCCGCGGGCCGAGGCGTACCGGAATTGCGCCGACGGCTTCGAGCGCGGCGATTTCGTCACTCTCAAAACCGCCCTCGGGGCCGGCGACCAGGCAGTCGGTGGCGGCGGGGGCGGGCAGGTCGGCGAGCCGCGCCGCGGCGGTCGGCGACAGGAACAGCAGGCGCCCGCTGCGTGGCGCGGCGAGCCAGTTCGCCAGCGGCAGCGGTGCCGCGACCGGCGGCACGCGGTTGCGCCCGCACTGCTCGCAGGCGGCCGCCACCACGCCCTGCCAGTGCGCGACGCGGCGCTCGATGCGCTCGCCGGCGAGTTTCACCACGCTGCGCTGGGCGGCGATCGGCTGGATCGCCGCGACGCCGAGCTCGACGGCTTTCTGCAAGGTGTAATCCATGCGTTCGCCGCTGGAAATGCCCTGCGCGAGCACGATCTGCAAGGGCGATTCGCGCTCGACATCGGCGAAGCCGCCGACGCTCACCGCCACCTCGTCGCGCAGGATACGCTCGATGCGGGCCGCGTATTCGCCGCCGCGGCCGTCGAACAGGGTGATCGCATCGCCCGCGGCAAGGCGCAGTGCGCGTGCGGCGTGGCGCGCAGGGCCGGGCGGCAGGCTGAAGCGGGCGCCGGGGGCGAGGGCCTGATCGAGGTAGAAGCGCGGTGGCGGCATGTTGGTTATTATGCAGGCATCAACCCGAAATTCCCTGGAGTCGCTCATGGTTTCCCTTACCACCCCGGTGTGCGAATTCGGCTGGCAGGCGGTCGAGTTCAGCCTGCCCGGCGTCGATGGCCGGAGCTGGACGCTGCAGGACGCGATGGGCCCGAACGGCCTCCTGGTCATGTTCATCTGCAACCATTGTCCCTACGTCAAGGCGATCCGCCCGCGCCTGGTGCGCGATCTGGCCGAGCTCAAGTGCGACCACGGCATTCACGCCATCGCCATCATGTCGAACGACCCCGCCGAATACGCCGAAGATTCCTTCGACAACATGCGGAACGTGGCGGCAGAATTCGATTTCCCTTTTCCCTACGTGATCGACGCAACCCAGGATGTCGCGCGCGCCTACGGTGCCGTGTGCACGCCGGACTTCTTCGGTTTCAACCGCGACGCCGAGCTGCAATACCGTGGCCGTTTCGACGAGTCGAGAAAAGACACTGCGCCCGAGGGGGTGCGCCGTGACCTGTTCGAGGCGATGAAGGAGGTCGCCGCCACCCAGCGTGGCCCGGCTGAACAGATTCCCAGCATGGGTTGCTCGATCAAATGGAAGGAGAAATGAGATGACGGACCGCCGCGCGCATTGGGAGAACGTCTACCGCAGCAAGGCGGAGAACGAGGTCAGTTGGTTCCAGCCGCAGGCCGCCTCGTCGCTGCGGCTGATCGAGGACTGCGCCCGGCGTGATGCGGCCGTCATCGACGTCGGTGGCGGCGCCTCGGTGCTGGTCGACAATCTGCTCGATGCCGGCTATCGCGACCTCACCGTGCTCGATCTCGCCGAGGCCGCCCTCGCTTCGACCCGCGCCCGGCTCGGTGCGCGGGCGCAGGCGGTCGAGTGGATCGCCGGCGACGTCACCGCGGTTCCGCTGGCGGCGGCGCGCTACGACGTCTGGCACGACCGCGCGGTGTTCCATTTCCTGACCGATGCGGCGGATCGCGCCCGCTATGTCGCGCAGGTGCTGCACGCGGTCAAGCCGGGCGGGCACGTCATCGTCGCCGCCTTCGGGCCGAACGGGCCGCTGCAGTGCTCCGGGCTCGATGTCATGCGCTACGCGCCGGGCGCGCTGCATGCCGAATTCGGCGCCGCATTCCGTCTGGAGCGCCACGAAACGGAGATTCACCACACGCCCGCCGGCAAGGATCAGGAATTCGTCTACTGCTACTGCCGTCGCCTATGAGCATGCTCGAAGCGGTGCAGTCGCTGGTACGCGAGGTCGCGCAGCGCGAGATCACGCCGCGCT
>JANJXF010000213.1 GCA_024709165.1 Thiobacillus sp.
CCTGTAGTAGAACACCTCGAAGGAGCCGAAGCGCACGAAGCTCGGGGCGAGGCGCGTCACCAGCGCGGCGGTCTCCTCGTCCTCGCGGTAGACCGGGTGCTCGCTGCCGACAATGGCGAGTGCGCGGGTGGTGGGGATGCCCAGGGCGTGCATCGCCTCCGAGCAGAGGAACTCGCGGATGCTCGAACGCAGCACCGCGCGGCCGTCGCCGCCGCGCGAGTAGGGCGTGCGCCCGGCGCCCTTGATCTGCACTTCCCAGCCTTCACCCACCGCGTTTTGCACTTCGCCGAGCAGGATCGCGCGGCCGTCGCCCAGCTGCGGCACGTAATGGCCGAACTGGTGGCCAGCATAGAGCGCCGCGAGCGCGTCCATGCCCGGCAGCAGACGGTTGCCGGCGAGCGTCTCGACGAGTTCCGGGCGCGCCATCTCGCCTGGATCGAGATCGAGCAGGGCCAGCGCCTCCGCGCTGTAGCAGACCAGGTACGGGTCGGGCACCGGGGTTGGGCAGACGCGCGAGTAATAGGCCTCGGGCAGACGCGCGAAGCCGTTGTCGAATTGCAGGGATTCGAGGGTGGCCATGCAGGGATTCTAGGCGCGGGCGCCCGCCGGTCCACCTGTGCGGCAGCAGGGTTATGCCGAAGCGCCGGCAGGCGTTCAGCCGCCCGTCATCGACATGAAGCGCATCACTTTTTGCGGCGCTTCGCGGAATTCGTGGCGTTCCGGCTTGAGGTTGATGGCGCGCAGGATGGCGGCGTCGAGTTCGGTGTCGCTGCAACCGTCGCGCAGCATGGGACGGAAGGCAAAGTGCTCGTCCTGCCCTAGACACATGTAGGCGGTGCCGTCGACGGAGACGCGCACGCGGTTGCAGGTCTGGCAGAAGTGCTGCGAGATGGGGGTGATGAAGCCGACGTTGAAACGGCCGTCGGCGCTACCGAGATAGCGCGCCGGACCGGCGCCGGGGAAGGTGGTGTCGAGGAGACCGAACTCGCGGCGCAGGCGCTCCTTCACCGGTTGCAGGTCGAGGTATTCGGCGTTGCGCCCGGTGGCGCCCATGGGCATGGTCTCGATCAGACGCAGCACGAAGCCGCGT
>JANJXF010000008.1 GCA_024709165.1 Thiobacillus sp.
GGACAACAACGCTCTTCTGATTCTCGCCAGCCCGTCCGACTACGAGAGCATCGAAGCGGCCGTCCGCAAGCTCGACACCGCGGTGCGCCAGGTATTGGTCGAGGTCACCATCGCCGAGATCACCCTCAAGGACGAGCTCAAGTACGGCCTCGAGTGGTATTTCAGCCGAGGTACGCGCATCAACGGCAAGCTCGATACCGGCGGGGGCGGGATCGCCGCGCTGGTGCCCGGGTTTTCCTATTCGTGGGTGAGCAAGGCGGGCGACATCGGCGCGGTGCTCAACGCGCTCGCCACCGACTCGCGGCTGAAGATCGTCTCCTCGCCGCACATCACCGTCGCCGACAACCAGACCGCCAAGATCCAGGTCGGCGACCGCGTGCCCACCATCAGCCAGACCCAGTCGGTGCCCAGCACCACCACCGCCACCGGCATCATCAGCTCCGTGCAATACCTCGAAACCGGCGTCATGCTCTCGGTCACGCCGCGCGTCAACGCCGGCGGCCAGGTCACCATGGAAATCGCCCAGGAAGTCAGCAACGCCGCGACGACCACCACGTCCGGAATCGACTCGCCGACCATCCAGAAGCGCTCCGCCGAAAGCACGGTCACCGTCAGGTCCGACGAAACCATCATCCTCGCCGGCCTCATCAAGGAAGAAAAGACCAAGGCCACCGAAGGCCTGCCCTTCCTGGCGCAGATTCCGCTCATCGGCGGCCTGTTCGGCACCCAGAGCTGGGGCGACAACCGCACCGAGCTCATCATCCTCATCACCCCGCGCGTGCTCGCCGACACCCCGGACGTGGCGGCCATCACCCGCGAATACCGCCGCCGCCTCACCGGTCTCGAAAGCCTGCTGAAAGCGGTGGAAATCCAGCCGGGGGCACCGGCGGCGGAGGAGATCAAGCCCGCCGCAGGCAAGGCCGCCAAGGCCACCAAGGCGAGCAAGTGATGGCCGGGCTGCCGGATGTCGTCTAGAATGCGCCGCGTGAACCGCCTTTTTCGTCCGATCCTCGCCGCCACCGTGCTGCTGGGCATGGCCCTCGCCGCGTCCCCCGCGCGCGCCGACGTCTACACCTTCGTCGACGCGCACGGCGTCGAGCATTTCACCAACACGCCGGACCATGCGCGCTTCCAGCGCCTGTCCAGCCTGATGGAGGACTACGGCAGCAACAACCGTGCCGGCGCCGTGGCCTTGAAGGGCAACGTCGCCGCGTTCGCGCCGCAGATCGAGGCGGCCGCGGTCGAGGCCGGCGTCGACGCCGCGCTGGTGCACGCCGTCATCACCGCCGAGTCGGGCTACAACCCCCAGGCCGTGTCGCGCGCCGGCGCCCAGGGCCTGATGCAGCTCATGCCGCAGACCGCGCAGCGCTACGCGGTGAAGGACAGCTTCGACCCCCGGCAGAACATCAGCGGCGGCACCCGCTACCTGCGTGACCTGTTGCACATGTTCGACGACAACGTCGAGCTTGCGGTCGCCGCCTACAACGCCGGGGAGAACGCCGTCCTCCGCCACGGCCGGCGCATCCCCCCGTATCGCGAAACGCAGGCTTACGTGCCCAAGGTGTTGTCCTTGTACCGCAAGTACAGGGCCTTGCTCTGAGGCGGGATGGCCCCGTTTGCTACAGTGGCGTGCCGATGGTCGGGCGATCGGAATTAAAGTTTTGGGGTCGGACGGCCGTTGAGCGGCCTGTTGCTGACGCAATGAACGAGAAGTTGATGGAGTCGTTTTGAAATGTCCGGATTGAGAACATGCATATTTATTATGATGACGGGGCTGGCCGCGCTGGGCGCGGTCGCCCTGCCGGGTTGCGCGACCCCCCAGCCCGAATTCAGCGAAGCCTGGCAGCACACGCAGCGCGACGTGCTGAAGCACCGGGCGGAAGCCCGCTGGGCCGCCCTGATCAAGGGTGATCTTGACCAGGCGTATATGTTTACAACGCCCGAGTACCGGTCTGTTGTAAGTGCGCAACAACATCGTGGGAAGTACGGCCGGGTTGTGAATTGGCGCATGGCAGACGTGAAAAAGGTCAGTTATGATGACCCTACCGTTGCTACTGTTGCGGTGGAGCTGACGTACCGGGTCGCGCTCCCGGGATCAGGCGGGGAGGTTGTCGAAACGCAGAGCCTGCTCTCCGAAAAATGGATTTACAAAAATCGGGAGTGGTGGTACACAGCCAACTGACAACTTAGGCACCATGCAGTAAACCGCCCGGGATGTTGATGACAAGTGTGGTAGCTAGAGCCAAGCGCTTGGCTTTTATTTGGTAGTTTTTCTTTACCTTGCAAGGAGTGTTACTGATGAAATTTGATATCCGCAAAAAACTCGTCACCCTGGCTGTCGCTTCGGCTGTCAGCGGCGGCACCATGCTGATGGCGGCGCCGGCACATGCCATGAACGTTTCGCAGAACAACGTCGGCCAGGTTCTCCTGTTCCCCTACTACACTGTGAAAAATGGTTTCGACACCCTCTTTTCCGTGACCAACACCTCGGACAAGACCGCGGTCTTCAAGATCCGCTGGCGCGAGGCCCTGAACAGCCGTGAAGTCCGCGACTTCAACGTCATCCTGTCGCCGCACGACGTATGGAACGGTGTGGTCACTGCCGGCGCCGACGGTGGCGCCGTGATCCGCACCTGGGACAAGAGCTGCACCTCGCCGCGTCTGCCGGGCATGGTTGCCAACGCCGACCGCGCCGCCACCGGTTCAAAGGGTGAGATCGCCTTCACCAATGCCCTGTTCACTGGCATCTACAACGACGGCGCCAGCAACGCCATCGCCCGTGTTCAGGAAGGTTACTTCGAAGTCATCCTGATGGGCGTGAGCGCTCGCTCGACGGCCTCCTCCGGCAACACGCTCGAGTACAACGCGAAGCACGTCGCTGGCGTGCCGCGCAACTGCGAAACCGTGGACAACCTGTTCCTCGACGTCGGTGCCAACCTGGGCTACATGAGTGCACCCGAGAACGTCCTGAAGGGCCACGTGACCTACATCAACGTCGCCAGCGGCAAGGCGATCGATGCCGAGCCCACCGCCATCGAGGACTTCCAGACCGCGAACAACATCGTCGCAGCCCCGGGCGATGCGGTACCTGACCTGCGCGACGGCGACGTCCTCTCGACCATTAACTTCCTGGATGACGGCGTCGCCGTGTCGGATGCGGGCATTGTTGGGTCGGAAGACGCCGTGACCAACCTGCTGCAGGCAACTTCGGTCATCAACGAGTTCGCCACCGGCGGCGGCAACACCTCCACCAGCTGGGTGGTGACCTTCCCGACCAAGCACCACTACACCGATGCCTACACTTCGTCGGGCACCAGTGGTGGAACGGCTTCGGCGCCCTTCAGCGACTGGTTCTACAGCGACGGCCAGTCCTGCGACACGATTGGCATGAGCCTGTTCAACCGCGAAGAGGCTACGGTCGTTACGGTCGACAACACCCAGTTCTCGCCGTACAACCCGTCCAGCCCGACCGTGTCGCTGTGCTACGAAGCCAACGTGATCGACTTCAACAGCAGCAGCGTGTTCGGCGCCGGCACCAACCGCCTGGCGGTCGACACCAGCGGTGTGGGCACTTCCGGCTGGGCGCGTCTGAACTTCACCGAGACTCCGGCTGCGACGACAGGCCTGAACGGTTATCTGGGTCTGCCAGTGATCGGCTTCTCCGCCATCATGCGTGACGGCGCGGACGCCACGATCAACTACGGCTCCAGCACCGCGCACACCACGGTCCGTGGTTACAGCGACTAAGCAGCAATCCAGGCCGTCCGCGCAAGCGGACGCCCAGGCTTAACCAACCCCGCCTGGCGACAGGCGGGGTTTTTTGTGCGCGCGATCCCGGCGCGCCGCAGCGTCGGACGATTTTTTCACGGCTGGCGGGAACTTCTTCGCCAAGACGTCAATCAGAAAAGGGTTATTTTTGAGCGTTACGGCTGGTGGGGCACGAAAAAAATTCAAGAACATCCTGCCGCAGCCGTTAAAACCACTCATGGTGTTCCGATCCGGAGGCGGTCCCCCGCCGAAGCCGTTCGCGGGCACCGGTTGGCTGTATTAGCGAATCGTTATATTATTCCGCATTCGTGATGGGGCAGTTCGTATCGCCGGTTCGTCGCAGTTGGCGCCGAGGTGGCTGAGTCTTTCGTCAGAGATGCACTTTTAAAAGGAATGGCAATGAATCTGCAACGCAACACGCTCTGGGTGGCGGTCAGCCTGGCGATTCTCGGCGGCCCCGCGCTGGCCGCGGATACCACCTGTACGGTGACGCCCGTCAACTCGATCATCACCGAAGGGCAGACGCTGCAGCTTCAGGCCACGTGCTCGGCCACGCTCACCTCGATCAACTGGAAGATGGATGGCACATCCGTGACCGGCGATGTCGCAGGCGCTTATCCTTCCGGCAAGCCGATTTACTATACGACGCCGGTCGGCCTGGGCGGCTCGAACACCTTCAGTTTTACCGTGGAGGGGACAACGGATACCTCCGGCAACGCCACGACTCCTGACCCAGCGACCGTCGTCGTGAAGCCCTCCAGCGCCGTGGTCGCCAAGGCCGCGGGCAGCGCGACGCCGACCACGCCTGTCGACGCGACGTGCGGGACCGCCAACGGCAAAGCCGTGAGCGCCATGCCCGCCAACGGTGCGCAATGCACGGCATCCAACAGCAAACCAGCGCTAGCCATCAGCGGGCCGACCTCGTTCACCTGGTCGTGCGTCAGCCTTACCGGCGGCGCCGAGGCCAGCTGTTCCGCTGTGCGCGGCTACACCGTGACGGCCAGCGCCGGCGCGCACGGCACGGTCGATCCGGCGAGTCAGCCCGTCGAGGCTGGCCAGCCGGCGATCGTGACCGTGACGCCGAATTCGGGTTATTCAGCGTCCGCAAGCGGCTGCGGCGGCACGCTGTCCGGCAACACTTTCACCACCGGCCCGATCACGGCGAACTGCACCGTGAACGCGACTTTCACCAACGCGCCGGTACCCGGCGATTGCGGCAGCCAGGATGACCTGACACAGAGTGTTGCTCAACCGAGCGGCGATCTGTGCACCGTAGGCACCGCGTCACCGGTCGGCGGAACCCCGGCGGTGTGGGACTGGACCTGTTCCGGCACGAATGGTGGCGTCAACGCGAGTTGCTCGGTGCCGCGCGCGTACACCGTCACCGCCACTGCCGGTGCTAACGGCACCATCAGCCCCGCGAGCAAGGATGTGGTCGGCAACACCCCCACCACCTTCACCGTGACCCCGGCCACCGGCTATGCGGCGACCGTCAGCGGCTGCGGCGGCTCGCTGTCGGGCAGCACCTATACGACCGCCGCAGTCACGGCGAACTGCTCGGTGAGCGCGAGCTTCGCGGTGCAGACGGCGTCGACCACCGATCCCGGCATCGGTGCTGGCCTGTGGGTGCCGCCTGGCATGGCGAACCGCACCGTGGCCGACCAGTCGGGCGGCGCGACAGATTCGGTGAGCTACGTCCCGGGCTGCCTGAACGGCGCGATGTCCACCAGTTCGGGAACCGGCTGCGCGGCAAAAACCGCCTTCGACGGCACGCTCTACGGCACCGCGACCGCGCATACGGTGAGCTTAGGCGGTACAGGCGCACTGAACTCCGGCAAGCAGCTTGTGCTCCGCTACAAGAGCACGTCGAACGCGGGAACGAGCACCAAATATATTCGTACGCGCAGTTATGACGGCGGCAACGTTGGCGTGAACATGCGCATGTGGCTTTCCGCCGATCCGACCGCGACCTATGACAGTGTAGACAGCAAGTGTAAGCAGCAATCGAACCGCACGCCGACAATCATCACCGGCCCGGGCTATTGCCCGGTTTCGCCGAACACAGTGTATTACTACGGCATGGAGTACGACGAGACCGGCGCCCGCCGCTTCCAGGTGGACGAAGTCGGCGCGGACTTCCTGTAACCCGTCCCGCCCTGTGCCGCCCGGCCTCGGCCGGGCACTTTTTTTGCCCGGCCCGCTCAAATGCCTGACGGACCGGACGACCACTCGCTCTGCGAGCGCCGCAAGCCATGCGTGAACGCCGCCGTTTGGCATGTTTGGCGCTGGTGGTCGGCGTGCGTACGACGGCGGTTTGCGGGATAATTCGGGTGGATATCCGGACGGCGCGCCGCCGGCCGGGGATGTTCGATCCTGTTATTGATGAGAACACCATGTATAGATGGATGATCCAGGGATTTGGAGTGGGGCTCGTGTCCGCCGTCTTCGCCTGTGCGACCGGAGTTGCCCAAGCGGACGGATTTTCGGACGGGATAGACAAGCTCTCGCGCCAGGCGCTTCTGGAGGAACTCGAAAGCATACCCCCGGATGTCCGGGTGATGATGAACCGCGAGCAGATGGCCCGTTTCATCGCCAACGTGCTGGTCGACCGCCGCGTGCTGCACGCGGCCGAGCGTGCGGGCGTTGCCGAATTGTCGCAGGTGCGCGCAAACATCGCACGCGCCACCCGCGACATCATGACCCGCGCCTGGGTGGACGGCGAAATGGTCAAGGCCGAGGCGAACCTGCCCGATGTGACCGGGCTGGCCCACGAACGCTATCTGGTGAACCAGAAAACCTATATCGTTCCGGAAGCGGTCCGTGTGTCGCATATCCTCTTCGCTGTCGATGAGGACGTGGAAGGCAAGCGGGACGCGCAGGCCAAGGCGCGCGCCATGCAGGCACTGCAGCAGTTGCGCGACGGCGCCGACTTCGAAGCCCTGGCCAGGGAGCATTCCGATGACCCGGGCAGCAAGCGGACCGGCGGCGAGATCCGCGGCTGGTCGGAAAAGGGCAGGTTCGTCGCGCCCTTCGAGGCGGCCGCTTATGCGCTGAAACCGGGCGAGATCAGCGACCTCGTGCGCAGCCGCTTCGGCTACCACATCATCAAGCTGCACGAGAAGCGCGAGGCCCGGCAGCAGAGCTTCGATGAGGTGAAGGCGTCGATCATCGCGGCGCTGCGCAAGGACATGCTCGCCGAGAAGCGCGCAGCGCTGTTGAAGCCGTTCCAGGGCCGCCAGCCGATCGAAATGGATGAGGCCACGCTGGAAGCGCTGAAGAAGCCCTGACCACGCACGCCGGAGCCGCCGCCTTGCCGTTGATCGGGCCGCGCAAACCAGCGCCTGTTTCCGGCGAGCCCGCAGCGCCGCAGGTCGACCATGGGTGACGCCGTGCACGCGAACGGCGCTCGGGTCGCGGACAGCGGGGGCGAGCCCGCACTGACCATCCGCGTCAGCGGGGTGTCCAAGTACTTCCCCATCTACGACACCCCGCGCGACCGCCTCAAGCAGATGCTGCTGCCGCGTCTCGCCCGCCTGCTCGGGCGTGCGTCGCGCAGCTACCACCGCGAGTTCTGGGCGCTGAACGGCGTGAGCTTCGACATCCGCCGCGGCGAGACGGTCGGCATCATCGGCCGCAACGGAGCGGGCAAGTCGACGCTCTTGCAGATCGTCTGCGGCACGCTGGGTCCGAGCGCCGGCGAGGTCGAGACGCGCGGACGCATCGCCGCGCTGCTGGAACTGGGCGCGGGCTTCAATCCTGAATTCACCGGCCGCGAGAACGTGTTCATGAACGGTGCGATCCTCGGCCTGTCGCACGCGGAGGTGGCGCGCCGCTTCGACGAGATCGCAGCGTTCGCCGACATCGACGACTTCATCGAGCAGCCGGTCAAGACCTACTCCAGCGGCATGTACGTGCGCCTGGCGTTCGCCGTGCAGGCCTGCGTCGATCCCGACATTCTCATCGTCGACGAGGCGCTGGCGGTGGGTGACATCGGCTTCCAGTACAAGTGCTTCAAGCGCATGGAGGCGCTGAAGAAGAAGGGCGTCACCATCCTGATGGTGACGCACGCCACCGGCAGCATCCTCGAATATGCCGACCGCTGCATCGTGCTGGATGGTGGCCGGGTGGTGCATGACACGCCCGACGTACTGGCCGCGGTGCTGGCGTACGAGAAGGGCATGTTGATGCCGCAGGCGCGTGCGCAGGCGTCCCCGGTTGGAGATGCGATGCAACCGTCGTCGGTGGCCGAGCTGACGGCTATCCAGCAACGCGACTGCAACCGGGCGCTGGGCGAAAAGCGCTTCGGCAGTGCGCGCGCGATCATCGAACGTCTCGATCTGTACAAGGGCGATGGCGCTTCG